>NZ_AP019547.1:300830-601660 GCF_013168275.1 Candidatus Nitrotoga sp. AM1P
CCGCTCCGCTATCATTGTGCCTGATGGGGTTCTATTTGGCTCAAGTAAAGCTCATTTGGCCGTACGTGAATATTTGCTTGATCATAACCAGCTGGAGGGTGTGATCTCGCTGCCATCCGGTGTATTCAGATCTTTTGCAGGGCTTCCTACCGCTATTTTGGTATTCACTAAGGGGGGACGTAGTCAGGATGTATTTTTTTATGATGCGCAAGCCGATGGACTTTCGCATGAAGAAAAATGTCTAGAAAATGCTGATAATGATCTGTCCGACGTATTGATCCAATATCGTCACTGGCGTAATGGCGAGAGCGATTTTTCTGATCGAACTGCAAAAGCTTTCAAGGTGTCCGCCGCGGACATTCGAGCGCATAATTTTGAACTGTCAATAAACCGTTACAGGGAAATCCGACATCAGGAAGTGAAGTTCGAGGAACCCAAGGTGATTCTGGCGCGGATGCAAATGCTTGAGGTCGAGATTCAACGCGACATGGCTGAGTTAGAGGCTATGCTTCGATGAAGTTTGTCAGATTGGGAGATGTGGCGCGAATCGTTTGCGGAGGGTCGCTTGACCGATCAAACTCTTCCTGCTGGAATGGCACAATTCCTTGGATTACTGCGAAGGATATTCGCGACGCACGCATCAATGATTCGTTGGAAAGAATTACAGAATTTGGCCTGAAAGAGTCAGCATCTAATTTATTGCCAGTCGGAAGCATACTTGTGCCAGCGAGCATGACTCTCGAAAATGTTGTCATTAACGATGTGCCGGTTGCTATCAATAAAGATTTAAAGGCAATTATTGTTGAATCCCCTGATCTTGACAGGAATTACATACAGCAATTTTTGCTCTCGAAGGCGAATAGTCTTGAGATTAGCGGCAACGAATGGATGAAAAACGGGCATGCAACCGAAATTCTGGCTGATATTGATATCCCGCTTCTGCCCGTGGAAGAGCAACGGCGTATCGCCTTAATTCTCGACAAAGCTGATGTTATCTGTAAAAAACGCCGTGCCACACTCAAACTGGCAGACAATTTTTTGCATTCTATTTTTTTGGATATGTTTGGCGATCCGGTGACAAATCCGAAAGAATGGCCAACCCCTCCAATTGCTGCTCAGGACCGTTACTCGCAAATTCATAATAAGATGGTTTTCATTAAGGAAAAGCTTGCAAATGAACTGGTTCAATCAAATTTTCTTTTCAACAGTCTTGCCGCATCTGTCTTCACATCGTCTGAGGCAGCCTGAGCAATGAGGATAAATAAAATATGAGTGCACCGACCGCTATCAGTCAGACGGGCCTGACCAAAATTTATATTGAGAATTTTAAAGGCATCAGTTCAGAAGTTCAGATTGACCTAAAGCCGATTACTCTGCTTTTCGGTGCAAACAGCGTTGGTAAAAGCACCATCATGCAAGCGTTGCAGTATGCGCGTGAAGTACTGGAGCGCAACAATGCCAACCCAGACCGCACTCTGCAGGGTGGAAATTTTGTTGATCTGGGAGGGTTTCGCAATCTCGTTCATCTGCGTGATACAACCCGCCATATTGCTATTCAGATCGAGCTGTCTTTAGGCGGCAAAGGGCTGCCCGACTTGGTGCCGGAAGCCTTTGACGATTGGCAAACAGATGATTCCAAAGTATGGGCTTTTTATAACCTGTTGCATGAAACACGGAATCGCGTTGAGTCGGTAAGCGTGAAGTTGGTGATTGCCTGGAGTCATTTACGTGATAAAGCTGTGGTGATCGGCTATCAAGTGGGTGCCAATGGCGAATGGCTGGCCGAAATAAATGCTACAGATGATGGCCGGGATGTCAGCATCAGTATTAACGAGATCAATCCCATTTTTATGCGCCAGTTCATGCAGGAAGATCTGAGCAATAATCTAGAATATTTTTTACGATTGGATGCGAATTCAATTGCATCCAGTGATTCTATAGCCCCCAAAATTGAAACTCACTATACGATATGGCCGCATATTATCGAGACGGTAACGGATGCGGGCATGGAAAAAACCGGCGAGGGTTTGCGCGAGTGGCTTTCCGGTTTTGATAGCGCGTTGCCTCGATTGGGTGAACTGTTGCATATCCCGGCACCCGATGTAATTGGTGCGGAGAATGTGTATATCGCCCGAGAGTTCACCGCTTTTATTTCGTCTCTGATTGTCGGACCGGGTTTGCTGGTACGCGATGAATTGCGCAAAATGCGCTATGTCGGACCCATTCGTCATGTGCCCGCACGCGATTTTGATGCCAGTCTGACTAAGGACGAAGCAGGATGGGCAGACGGTTTGGCTGGCTGGGAAGCTTTGCTGACTGGACAACAAAGCCTGATCGATGATGTCAGTCGCTGGATGGCGGACGAAGATAAGCTTAATACCGGTTATGCAATCGAGCGCCGCTGGGTGCGCGAAGTGCGCTCGGAGTGGTTGGATCTGGTTGGCTCTGAAGAATTGACCCCGCAGCGTAAATGGATGTTGAATAAAGCAATTGAAGCCTTGCTGACCAAGCCTCGCATCGGTTTGATCGATACTAAATCGGGTCTGGAGATGCAGTCACGAGATGTCGGAATCGGCATCTCGCAAGTGCTGCCAGTGGTGGTGGCTGCGTTGGAGCCTTCTGCAAGCCTGGTGACTATCGAGCAGCCGGAGCTTCATATTCACCCTTCGGTGCAAGTGGGTCTGGGTGACCTGCTAATTTATAGTGTACTCCGCCACGAAATGAGCTTTTTGATTGAAACGCACAGCGAGCATCTGATTCTACGCTTGCTGCGCCGGATTCGCGAAACATCGGAAGGAAATTTACCGCCGGGTTTTCCGTCTGTTACTCCAGAAATGATTGGGGTTTATTATGTGGGTCGCGGAGAAAATGGGGTTCAGATTAAATCCTTGCCCATTGATGAAGCAGGTGAATTTACGGAAAGCTGGCCTAAAGGATTTTTTGATGAACGAGCCGGAGAGCTGTTCTGATGATCAAAGAATTTGCATTAGATCCGGATGCTATTACTTCGTCTTATCGCGAGTTCTGTTACTTCACAGAGAAGTTCGGCGTGAGCCAGGGGCGGGTTATTTCCGCGTTTCCAAAGAAGTGGAGAAAGTTGGTATGTGATTCGGCCTTACGCGAGCATAAGGGTAAAGTCGAGTTTTCTAAAATTGTCGAACGCCTGAATAAATTTGGTAATGATATCGTTTTTGATACGGGTCGACCGAGTGGCGAAGGTTCTCAGACGTGGATAGATCGGGCATTAGTGGAGCATGCACGCAAACCCTTTGCGGCGATTATCTCAGCTACTGCGATAGATCACCCGGATGTGCTGTTAAAAGATGAAATTGATGAAGAAAACCCGCGCTTTAAAGCCGCGCGACAGTGTGCTATTCCTCGAACCGCTCAAGCCCTGATAGGCTGTGCTGAGTTTTTGATTCGGCACGCTAAAATAATTAAGCTGGTTGATCCACATTTTGATCCTACCAAGCTTCGATACCAGCGACCGCTAGAGCAGATATGTTCGTTATTGCCCGGTAGTAAAGCCATTGTGGAAATACACCGCAGCGATGAGATCGCGAACGACGAGCTGATTCGACGTTTCCAGCAGAGCGTTTTCATGTTGCCTTCAGGCGTGAAGATGCAATTGCATATTTACGAAAAAGCACAAATGCACAACCGCTTTATCATTACCGAGAGTGGCGGACTGATTTATGGGGTTGGCCTTAGTGATAATGAGGATGGGGGTGGTGCACCGGATGAAGAGGTCACCTTGATGGAAACAGCAGTCAAAAATACTCGATGGAATGACTACAGCAAAACTTCGCCTGTAGCTATATGGCCATGATAAAAACATTTATGCAGGTGAGTTCAGTTTGAAAAAATGAACATACACAGCCTATTGATTAACACTATTCACACTAACCAATGGTTTACTTTGCAATGACCGTATTTTTTATTTTGAAATGACATATCAAAAATTTATTGATCTTCCTCCTATGCTGAGCGCCCAAGGGACAGTGCGTTTACCTGGTTCCAAAAGTATTTCCAACCGCATGCTGTTGCTCGCTGCGTTGTCTCATGGGGTAACCGAAATTCATGATCTTTTGCATTCGGATGATACAGAGCACATGCTGAAAGGATTGCGTACTTTAGGCGTAGTAGTGGAAGCATTGGGAGGCCATGTTTATCGTGTGCGAGGGTGTGCTGGTGATTTTCCGGTTAAGGATGCCCAGCTGTTTCTCGGCAATGCGGGTACAGCTTTTCGCCCCTTGACAGCTGCGCTGGCATTGGCCGGAGGGCATTATCAACTGTCCGGCGTGCCGCGTATGCACGAGCGCCCAATCGCTGATTTGGTGGATGCATTGCGTGGGTTGGGTGCGGATATTCGGTATATAGGTACGGAAGGTTTTCCGCCGCTCGAAATACATCCTGCTACGTTACTTAGCGGCAGCCGCATCGCGGTGCGCGGTGATGTTTCCAGTCAGTTTCTCAGTGCTTTACTGATGGCGCTGCCATTGATGCCTAATGCAACCACGGTGGAGGTGAAAGGCGAGCTGATTTCCAAGCCTTATGTCGAAATTACGCTGGCAATGATGGCGCGTTTTGATGTGCAGGTTGTGCGAGACGGCTGGAGTTCGTTTACGGTTCCTGCTGGTAGCCGCTATATTGCGCCGGGTTTGATTCATGTCGAGGGCGATGCTTCATCTGCTTCATATTTTTTAGCTGCGGGTGTCATCGGTGGCGGCCCGGTGCGAGTTGAGGGTGCCGGTCACGATAGTATTCAGGGTGATGTGCGCTTTGCCGAAGCATTACAGCTGATGGGTGCGTGCATCGCAATGGGGCCGAACTGGATGGAAGCGCGTGCACCGGAAAATGGCAGAATAAAAGGCATAGAGTTGGACTGCAATCACATCCCTGATGCGGCGATGACGCTGGCGGTGTGTGCATTGTTTGCCGATGGTGTAACCACGCTACGGAATATCGCCAGCTGGCGTGTTAAGGAAACCGATCGCATCGCAGCGATGGCCGCTGAATTGCGAAAATTTGGCGCAACGGTGGAAGAGGGCGCGGATTTTATTCGCATCATGCCTCCTCAATCATTAACCCTGGCTCCTCAACACTCGATCGATACTTACGATGATCATCGTATGGCAATGTGTTTTTCGCTTGCTGCATTTAGTCAGGCGGGTGTGCGTATCAACGATCCTCAATGCGTCGCCAAGACTTTTCCAGATTACTTTGAATGTTTTGCCAGAGTGGTTAAGGCTGTACCCGTTATTGCCATTGATGGTCCTTCTGCGTCTGGCAAGGGTACAGTGGCGCAACTGGTTGCAGCCCAGCTTGGGTTTCATTATCTTGACAGCGGTGCGATGTATCGCTTGTTGGCACTAGCTGCACAACAGCAGGGAGTAGCGTTGGACGCGGAAGATCAATTGGCTGACCTGGCGGTGCGCATGGAAATATGTTTTGAGGGAATAGATTCCTGGCTGGATGGTGTGCAGGTAACTGATGAGTTGCGTTCTGAACAATCAGCAGCTGCGGCATCTAGCGTGGCAGTATTTCCGGCGGTACGTACCGCATTATTGGGCAAGCAACATGCTTTCCGTCGGACACCAGGGTTGGTTGCAGATGGTCGTGATATGGCATCAGTGGTGTTCCCTGATGCGGTTTTGAAAATATTTTTGACTGCCAGCACGGAGGTTCGTGCGGAACGGCGTTATAAACAGTTGATGGAAAAAGGAATGAGTGCTAACATTCCAGACCTTTTAGAAAAAATTCGCGCGCGCGATGAGAGTGATAGCCAGCGTAGCGTGGCTCCGTTGCAACAGATGCCCGGAGCCAGTTTGCTCGACACCACCGACTTAACTATCGAGCAAGCGGTGCAGGAAGTTCTGACTCGTTACCATTCCATACATTAAGTACGCGTATGAATTCGATATAAAAGTTGTATTGGTGTACGTTTGATAGCCCCGCAATGAACCTATCGTTCGGGTTTTTTAACCAGCCCCGTCAGAAGCGGGTTTGTCTTGGATAACTTTATAAATGAATGCTAACGCTGCTGTAGTTGAAAACGATCTGGAAAGTTTTGCCTCCCTGTTTGAAGAAAGCCTGACGCGCAAGGAAATGCGCGCGGGCGAGTTGGTCACTGCGCATGTTGTGCGCATCGATCATAATGTGGTGGTGGTGAATGCCGGTCTGAAGTCCGAAAGCTTTATTCCCGTCGAGGAATTCTTCAATGCCGCAGGCGAGATTGAAGTAAAGGCTGGTGATTTCATCACTGTGGCGATTGAATCGCTGGAAAATGGTTATGGTGAAACCAAGCTGTCGCGCGAGAAGGCCAAGCGCCTCGCTGCATGGATCGAGCTGGAAGAAGCGATGAAAGAAGGCAGAATCGTTGAAGGTTATGTCAGTGGTAAAGTTAAAGGTGGTCTGACTGCCATGGTTAATGGCATTCGCGCATTTTTACCTGGTTCACTGGTGGATATCCGCCCGGTCAAGGACACTGCGCCTTACGAAAACAAGACCATGGAACTCAAGATTATCAAGTTGGATCGTAAGCGTAATAATGTAGTTGTTTCGCGCCGTGCGGTGTTGGAAGCAAGCCATGGAGCGGATCGTCAGGCCATGATGGAAAGTCTGAAGGAAGGCGCAATTGTCAAAGGTATTGTTAAGAATATTACCGACTACGGCGCGTTTGTGGATCTGGGTGGCATTGATGGCCTACTTCATATCACCGACCTGGCTTGGCGTCGTGTCAAACATCCTTCTGAAGTGCTGGCGGTAGGCGATGAAGTAGAAGCCAAGATTCTTAAATTTGACCAAGAGAAAAACCGTGTTTCGCTCGGTATCAAGCAAATGGGCGATGATCCATGGACCGGCTTGGAACGCCGTTATCCTCAAGGTACTCGGCTGTTTGGCAAGGTGACCAACCTGACTGACTATGGCGCGTTCGTGGAAATTGAACAGGGCATTGAAGGTCTGGTGCACGTGTCGGAAATGGATTGGACTAATAAGAATGTGCATCCTTCCAAGGTGGTGCAACTGGGTGATGAAGTTGAGGTCATCATTCTGGAAATTGATGAGCAGCGCCGACGTATCTCTCTTGGTATGAAACAGTGCAAATCCAATCCATGGGACGATTTTGCCTTGAATCATAAAAAAGGCGATAAGGTGAAAGGACAAATCAAGTCGATTACTGATTTTGGTATTTTCATCGGCTTGGAAGGTGGAATTGATGGTTTGGTACATTTGTCTGATCTTTCCTGGTCTGTGCCTGGCGAAGAAGCTGTACGTAATTACAAAAAAGGTGATGAACTCGAGGCCGTGGTACTGGCAATTGATGTAGAGCGCGAGCGCATTTCATTAGGCGTCAAACAAATGGATGGCGACCTCTTCAATGGTTATATCGCAACACATGACAAGGGCAGTGTAGTAAACGGAGTGGTTAAGGCAATCGATGCCAAAGGCGCTACAATTACCTTGGATAGTGATGTTGAGGGCTTCCTTAAGGCTTCTGAGGTGTCTGCTGACCGTGTCGAGGACATACGTAATCATTTGAAAGAAGGCGATGCAGTGAAGGCTCTGATTATTCACGTTGATCGCAAGAACCGCGGCATTAATTTATCGATCAAAGCGTTGGATAAAGCTGATGAAACTGTAGTAATACAAAAGGCTGCTGCACCTGTTGTAGATAATACATCTACGGCTGGAACGACCAATTTGGGTGCTTTGCTCAAGGCTAAGATGGACACCAGTAAGATTGACGCACAATAAGGAGTGATAAGAATGACCCGTTCTGATCTTATCGCAAAGTTGGCGGAGCGTTATCCGCAACTATTGGCCAAGGATGCTGACCTAGCAGTTAAAGTGATCCTTGAAGCCATGGCGGAAACCTTGGCGCGAGGAGGACGTATTGAAATCCGCGGCTTCGGCAGCTTTGCGCTGAATTATCGCCCACCGCGGATAGGACGTAATCCAAAATCGGGTGATAAGGTACAGGTTCCAGCCAAGTATGTGCCGCATTTTAAGGCAGGTAAGGAATTACGTGAGCGGGTTGATTACCCATCTTCTTGAAGTCTGTGCTGAATTTTTAGAGCTCTAGACAGTTTAGTCGTAAGCATTATTTGCAGAAAAATTGACGGCCTGTCGTAAGATAGTGCCGTCAATTTTTTGCTCATTCGTGTTATTGTCGTAACGAAAAATTATTGCAGGTGGATATATGCGCTATATGATTTGGCTGTTGCGTACAGTATTGTTTCTAATTCTTCTTGGTTTTGCCATGAAGAATGATCAACCTGTGGTGTTGCACTATTTTTTTGGCTACAAATGGCAATCATCATTGATACTCATTTTGTTGTTGTTTTTTGCCGTGGGCGTAAGTGTAGGGGTCCTCGCTGTGTTGGGCAATATTTTTCGGCAGCGTAGAGAAATTGCCATTCTAAAACGCGAATTGCGTTTAAAAAACAAACTGGTCAGTGTTGGCGATAATAACTCAGATATTCCATGAATCAATGTGTGCTAAGACAATTTAGCATTGACCTTAGGCGATAAGGGATTGTGCAGTTTTTATTGATAGATTATTTTTGTTCACTATACAAGATTCAGGTTTTTCGGGGCGAGGTAGTATTGTTCTCCCTTCTAAATTTCTCAGTCAAACAAAATTCTGTGTAATTATCACTTGATTTATGAAATGTTTAGGCTGATTAATTACATATAATCTTTTTAATTTGATTTGTCGTTTATGGAATTTGAGTTGTGGATGCTGCTGGTTTTTCCGCTGTTTTTCGGGATGGGCTGGCTGGCAGCGCGCATAGATATCAAGCAAATGTTGTTTGAATCTAGTGCGCTGCCGCGCTCCTATTTCCAGGGATTGAACTTTCTTCTCAATGAGCAACAGGATAAAGCTATCGAGGCATTTATTGAGGTAGTTAAGGTTGATCCACAGACAATAGAACTACACTTTGCGCTAGGTAGTTTGTTTCGCCGTCGTGGTGAGGTAGACCGTGCTATTCGTATGCATCTGAATTTGATTGAACGCGTCGACCTGGATGAAGACAAGAAACAACAGGCGTTATTTGAACTGGCGCAAGATTACCTTAATGCCGGAATATTAAATCGTGCCGAAGAGCTATTCCTTAAATTACAAGCTACATCGTATGCCAATGCCGCGCTAAATTTTTTACTTGAGTTGTATCAAAAGGAAAAGGATTGGTTCAAGGCGATTGACGTGACATACCGTCTGACAGTATTAAGCGGTCAATCGCATGGTAAGGAAGCTGCTTTTTTCTATTGCGAATTGGCTGCGGCAGAATTGACACGGCAGCGAATCGATGCTGCGCGTATCCATTTGGATCAGGCGTTGGAAGCTAATCCTCAGTCGGTGCGCGCTACCATGATGTTGGGCGACATAGAAAATTTGGCGCAGCATTTTGTTAGCGCCATTGAAATCTGGCAGCGCATTGAAAAACAGAACCAGCAATATCTACCCTTGGTAGCTGAACGTCTACTTCAGGCTTATCGTCAGGCTGGACATGTAGATGAAGGCATAGACATGTTGCAGGGTTATCTGGTCAAGTACCCCTCGTTGGATTTGATGAACGTGCTGTTTGATGCCATTCTGCAACGCGATGGTGCTGAAGCGGCATATAGGCTGGTACGTGATGAACTGCAGCGTAACCCTACACTACTTGGTCTGGATAAGCTGCTGGAGGCACGGTTGCTGGAAGTATCAATCGAACACCGTGCTGATGTGGCGATGGTGAAAAATTTGGTGCATCAACGCACGCGTACGTTAGCAATGTACCGTTGTGCCAATTGCGGTTTTAAGGCGCGCCAGTTTTACTGGCATTGTCCGGCATGTCATGGTTGGGAAACCTATTCTCCACGTAGAAGTGAAGAAAATGGACAAAAAATATGAACGATCCTAAAATTATTGTCGCGCTTGATTATTCTAATGCACAACTTGCGCTAGAACTGGTGGCACGGCTGGAGCCTACGTTGTGTCGCCTTAAGGTGGGCCTCGAATTGTTCACCACAGCAAGGTCACGATTGATCGAACAGCTCATGCAGCGTGGTTTTGAAGTATTCCTTGATCTGAAATTTCATGACATTCCCAATACGACAGCACAGGCATGTAAAGCTGCCGCCGAATTAGGCGTGTGGATGGTCAACGTGCATGCTCTGGGTGGACGCAAGATGATGGAAGCGGCGCGTGAGGCAATGAGCTTGTATACACAATCGCCTAAGCTGATTGCCGTGACATTGCTTACTAGTATGGCACAGGAAGATTTGACCGACTTGGGGATTGCAGCTACTCCTGCCGATATGGTGCTGCGTTTGGCTAAGCTGGCGCGCGATAGCGGGCTAGACGGTGTCGTATGTTCTGCGCGGGAGGCTGCTTTGCTGCGTCAGCACTGTGGCAGCGAATTCTGTTTGGTTACGCCGGGTATTCGTTCGGCAGATGCTGTCGCCGATGATCAATCGCGCATCATGACGCCCTGCGCCGCGTTGAATCAAGGTGCGGATTATCTGGTAATTGGCCGCCCCATCACCCGCGCCGTTGATCCGTTGCAAGCATTACAGAGCTTTGTTAAACAGATCGCGGCGGTGGAATGAAGGTACGTAGATTATTCGTCAAGCTTGCTTGCTTGGCGGCGCAACTGTCGTCCGAGCAGGGAATGATGGCATTGTTACATTTGAAATTTGAACCAAAATATCTATGAAAATATGAATTCTGTATTCCGGCGTAATGTATTGCCTCAAACAATTCTATCCTTTCTGCCACTGACGTTATTTTTCCCAGTTGGAATAATTTACACAGGTATTTTGTTGTTTCTGTTTAGTTTATTATGTTCAGGAGATTTTCGGACGAAATGGCTGACAGTTAAAGCGAGTCCACTTTTTTGGCCTATTTTAGGTTTATCCGCAATAACATGTTGTGCGGCAATTTTTTTGGAGCGGTCTCAAGATTACTTCTGGTCGGGATTTGTACATTATCAAATTTATATTATCTTATTGTTCTTTATTAGTGTTGGATCAGGAGATTGGCAAAGGCGGGCAGTCACAGTTTTTTTTGTGGGTGCGCTCTATGCAGCTACGTTGTATTACCTTAACTTGTTACAGATACTGCCAAAGATAGAGATCTTTGCAAATTACCTGGTTTATCGCGGAAATAAGTCTATTTTGCTTGCTATCTTGTTGGCAATAGCTGCTGGGTGGATGCTTTACGAAATGACATCACTGGCTGATCGCCGATGGCTTTGGTTGAGGGTGGCAGCATTTTTATATGTTGTAATCGCGTTGCTGTTTCTTGCTAAATCGCGCACTGCCAGTTTGATTTTTGTATTGTTGTGTTTATTGTTTTTTTTGAAATATTTCACAATGTCTTGGCGTAGTGTGATTTGGATGCTAGGTTTTGTATTATTGCTTGCGATTGCCTGGATATCTGCATCGGATTTACGTCTGCGTGTTATCGGTACGATAAATGATATTAATGCCTTTTCGCAAGGTCAACAAATAAGTGATGATGGTATTCGATTGGAAATGTATAGCGTCACCACCAAAATGATTGCTGAGAAGCCATGGACGGGGCACGGGATAGCGACTTGGCCTTCTCAGTATCAGAAACATGCAAAAGGTTTACTTAGTGAAAAGACGCGTACCCCGCACAATGATTATCTGTTTTACGCTGCCGAAATTGGATTGATCGGACTTGCTGCCTTATTGTGGATTTGGCTGACCCAATTGATTATTGCCTGGAAAATGGGTGGTGCCCATGGGATGTGGCTGGGCATGTTGGGGGTGGCAATTATGGTGGGTGGTATGTTTAATGCTATCTTGCGAGATGCGGTATTTGGCATGCCATTTATGATTTTACTTGCCATTCCGCTGGCCGGTGTGACGCGTAACCACGTCCGAACAGTATGATTCAAGAAACTGAAAAATCAGTAACCCAGCCCCATGCAGGCGCTGACGAGCGTGTCATTTTGTGTATGAAATGGGGCGTTAAGTATGGCCCTGAATATGTCAACAGGTTATATGCGATGGTGACACGGCATTTGCACGGGCCGTTTCGTTTTATCTGTTTAACGGATCGAAGCGAAGGCGTGCGCGCCGAAGTGCAGTGCTTGCCCATTTCTGATTTGGCTTTGCCAGAAGGTATTCCTGAGCGCGGTTGGAAAAAACTGACTACCTTCGAGTCTAGCCTACACGGATTACAGGGCACCGCGCTGTTTCTCGACCTTGATGTAGTGATTGTCGATGACATTGACTGTTTCTTCGAGCAACCGGGCGAGTTTTTGATCATTCATGATTGGAAGCGACGTTGGCGCATCACCGGCAATTCGTCAGTTTATCGTTTTCGCCTCGGTGCACATGCTGATTTACTGGCTGAATTTCGGGCCAAACAAGCTGATATCCGACGTAACTTTAGGAATGAGCAGGCGTTTCTCTCTGACTGGTTGCATCGTCAAGGAAAATTGAGCTATTGGCCTGATGCTTGGTGCCGTAGTTTCAAATATCACTGTATTCCCCATTGGCCTTGCAATTATTGGTCTGCCCCAATTATTCCGGAAAGTGCGCGCATCCTGATTTTTCATGGCGAAGTTAACCCACCCGATGCGCTAGCCGGACGGCGTAACCGAAGGTTCCGATATGTGCAGGCCGCCCCCTGGGTATCTGAGCATTGGACTGAGTGAAATCCCAATAAAGCGTGCATGCATTTTCTTTGACTGCAAAACTGTGTTTATCACGCTCGATTCCATAAAACTCGGATATTTTTATAATACAAATAAATCATAAAACCCGTGTGCGGAATCTTTATCTGAATTCATGTTTGCTCTATTTTGTCCAAACTTTTTGAAATCCACACCGGGATTGAATGGCATTGACATGAGCAACCTGACTGAAACACAGCCCAGTATTGTGCGTACCGAAGTAATCGTTTCAACTTACAACAATCCAATGGCACTGAACTATGTGCTGCTAGCGCTGGCCAGTCAGCGCAACGCCGACTTCAGCGTGTGTGTAGCAGACGATGGATCCGGCGAACCGACGCATGCGCTACTTGAGAGTTGGTGTCGCCGTCTCAGCCCGATTTCGCTGCGCCATATTTGGCAGCCAGATGAGGGTTTTCGTAAAAATACTATCTTGAACAAAGCAATCGACTCGTCGCAAGCGGATTATCTCATCTTCATTGATGGCGATTGTGTCGCTCGCCCCGACTTTATTGCCTGCCATATTGCACGCCGCGTCGAGGGTGTTTTTCTTTCCGGTGGAATGATTCGTCTGCCAGATAGATCAACGTTAGCACTATCGGAGCAAGGTATTGCCAGTGGCGAGATTTTTCGACTGAACTGGATCGTCGCACAGATAGGACTTCGGAAGCTCAGCGCACTGCTCAAGGCAGCAGTATTGCCGATGGCTTTAGCGAGCAAGCTTGAGTGGCTCACGCCAGTCAAGCGCACTTGGAATGGCGCTAACAGTTCGGCTTGGCGTCGTGACCTGATTGCAGTTAACGGTTTCGACGAGTCATTAAGATACGGCGCCGAGGATGTGGAGATGGGTGTGCGCCTGAACAACCACGGTGTTGTAGGACAGCATATCCGCTACAGTACTTGTCTGCTGCATATTGAACATTTACGTGGTTATGCCGACGCTAATATTGTGCAGCGAAACAAAGCATATGTACGTGAAGTGAGGAAGAGTGGTATTGATTGGACCGTTAATGGCATTGTCAAGCTTGCCGCACGACCAGCAGCAGAAATTGAATACGACCAATTACTTTCTTCTGGGAGATAAGCTGTGCGTATCACTACAGAAATTAACAACGCATGAAGCACGCATCAATTGTGGTTGGCAGGCATAAGCGGAATGAGATTTTCAAGCCTGGCGCTGGCCCTAATGGAGGCGAGTTTCATTTACCGTACCGTTTGTTGCGTGAACTGTTTCTAGAAGCCGGAATCGAGCTTTCAACCGCCGATATGAATATTGGCCGTGAAGTAATATTTGAACTGCATATTAACGCGCGGCGTCGCTTGCCAAAATGTCCAGCCTACGCATATCTATATGAAGACCCGATTATTCGGCCACTCAACAGCGAGATGGCGCAGTTACGTCGTTACCGTAAGGTATTTACATCGAATGAAACACTAATCGATGGCAAACAAATTTTGTGCTTGGATTACCCCAACGATTTAAGTCTGCGGCCAGTGCCGAGTTTTATCGAGCGTGATTTGTTCTGCGTGATGATTGCGTCAAATAAAGCGCTATTACATCCTCATCCCCGTAGTTTGCATGGCAACCGTATTGAGATTATTCGCTTTTTTGAAGCGCAGGCTCCTGAACTATTTACGCTGTATGGCAAGGGTTGGGACATCCCGGCGGTGCGCCCCGGTTTAACAGGACGTCTTATGAAGCGTGTGAATGAATGGCGTACCAGTATTGCTCCCAGCCGACCATTTCCGAGTTACCGTGGGACGTTGCACTCAAAATCAGAAGTTTTGGACCGCGCCAAATTCTCAATCTGTTACGAAAATTCACGTGGCAGCCCAGGTTATTTGACCGAGAAAATTTTTGATTGTTTTACCAGCGGCTGCATACCCATTTATATCGGTAGCACACACAGAACAGCGCTCGTTCCAGAGGATTGCTACATCGATGGCGATCGTTTTAATAGCTCTGCGGAGATGTTGCAATTTTTACAATCCATCGACGCTGACAGCCACGCGCGCTATCAAGCGGCAATCCAGCGCTTTTTGGCTGGGCCAGACAGCGTACGCTTTACCAACGCGTATTTTTGTCAATCGCTGGTGAACGTTGTAATGGTTGATTTAATGAGGAAAGGTGAATCTGCGCTGGCTTGAAACTCATGTCATTAAACTAATGTGATATACGGACAGTGTAATCGTTATTTAACAGCCATCAAGGCCATCAGCTCGCCTTCACTAAATCCCGCCGCTCGTCTTGCTTCAATATTAAAAGGCCCGCGCAGCGTCGGTGCCTTGTAAATTTCGGCAAGCGAGGCGTAGGTCGCAACAGGCTCGAGGCCACGTGTCTCGCAAATCCAGTTAAACCAGCGATTGCCAATCAATACGTGGCCAATCTCATCCGCAAGAATGATGTCGATAATTTCAGCTGCCGCAATATCTCCCGCTTGCGCAAGTTTGGCTCGCAGAGGCGGGGAGGCATCCAGGCCGCGCGCTTCCATAGTGCGCGGAACCAGTGCCATGCGGGCGAGGATATCATCCGTGGTTTTTTCGACCATATCCCAAAGTCCATTGTGTGCTGCAAAGTCGCCGTAGGCATAGCCTTTCGTAACCAGATGGGCAGAAAGCAGAGAAAAGTGTCGAGCTTCTTCTGCTGCGACCTTTAGCCAGTCAATATAATATTCGCGCGGCATTTCCGGGAAACGCCAGATAGCATCCAGGGCCAGATTGATCGCGTTAAATTCAATGTGTGTCAGCGCATGAATCAGCGCAGCGCGGCCTTCTTCAGTATGCATAGACCTGCGTGGCACCGACAGGTGTGAAACCAGCTCAGGAAGCAGCGGATGCCCGGGGATAGGTTGCAGCGTTGTTAGGGAAACATCGACTTCCAGGCAAATTTCGCCTTTCTTCCATGCTAGAGCCAAGGCAATTACGCCAGTGAATTTCAGAACAGGATCCGGCTCTGCCAGCCAATGAAGCGCTGCCAAGCGAAGTTCGTTAGGAGCATCACGAAGCATGTGCTATGCCTGCGTCTTCTCAAACAGTGCGATGGACTCGACATGAGAGGTGTGCGGAAACATATTCATTACGCCTGCAGCTTTTAATACATAACTTTTTTGATGCACTAACACCTTAGCATCACGCGCCAGCGTTGCGGGGTTGCATGAGACATACACGATGCGACCTGGTGCATCAGCACCTAGCGCCTTGACCAGTTCAAATGCGCCGTCGCGTGGCGGGTCAATTAGCATTTTGTCGAAATGGCCTAACTGCACCAATGCTGCTTCGTCTATCTCAAACAAATTCATCACGCTGAATTGGGTGTTACTCGCCAAGCCATTAAACGCGGCATTCTGCACGGCACGCTGCACCAGGGCCGCGCTGCCTTCGATTCCCACTACTTGAGCACCACTGCGCGCAATAGGCAGCGTGAAGTTGCCCAGTCCGCAGAATAAATCAGCGATGCGTTCATTCGGTTGAGGATTGAGTAAACGCATGGCGCGACTTACCATGACGCGATTCATATCCGCATTGACTTGGGTAAACTCAGTCGGTGCAAACGGCATGATAATCCCGAACTCTGGCAGGCTGTATGTCAACGGCGGTGCATCCAACGGGTAAAACGGCACTGCGGTCTCCGGCCCTTTTGTTTGCAGCCAAAACTGTACCGCATGGGTATCGGCGAACTCTTTAATTGCCTCTTCGTCAGCTGGCGAAAGTGCTTGTAAAATGCGCAGTACCAGCACATCCACATGCTCGCCAACTGCCACTTCGATTTGCGGCAACATATCGCGAGTTGTAAAGCTTTCGTTCAACTGTCCCAACAGTGGCAATAGCTTGGCAATTTTAGGTGTCAGGATTTCACAATGCTGCATATCCGCCACATAGCCGCCACGCTTTTCGCGAAAGCCTACCAGTGTTTTGCCCTTCTTCAATACATGACGCACCGAAAGCCGCGCCCGCTGTCGGTAGCTCCACGGCTGCCCATAGATCGGCGGCAAAATGGTCTGGGCCTTGACCTTGCCGATATGCCACAAGTTGTCTTCCAGAATGCGCTGCTTGGCGGCAACCTGTGCGCGTGCATCCATATGCTGCATGGAACACCCTCCGCACACGCCAAAATGCTTACATTTCGGCTGGACGCGCATGAAAGTTGGCTTAATAACTTGGCCGAGTTGTGCTATCTCAAAGCTGGTTTTTTTACGATATGACGAATAGGTGACGCGCTCACCCGTTAGTGCACCTTCGATAAAAATTACTTTACCATTTGTATGCGCAATGCCGCGACCTTCGTAGTCAAGCGATTCAACAACAACGCTGTTTGCGTGTACGGATTTATCAGTCATCTCACTCTGCAATTTTAAAAAATTTAGTTTCCAGCATGACACCAATCCGCCCCAGACCTATGCTTATAAGACTCAAGCCCAATAGTACCCCCGCACCGTTTGCCAGCATGTCGGCATAATCAAAGACTCGGTAAGCGGTCATGCGCTGCAAAAATTCTATTCCGACACCCAAGGCAACTAACAGCCCCGCTACAAGAATACGGGACGCCCGTTGTTGATAAACCTGACAGAACCATAACATCAGAAAACTGTATGCCAATGCATGCTCCACCTTGTCAGCATTTAAAAAATTCATCGGTTCCGGTGGATGAGGTGTGAGTGAAAGGTACATGATCGTGGCAACCCATAGCCACCCCAGCGCAAGCCAGATCCGACGAAGCTTGTACATGGTTATGGTTTTACGGTTGGCCAAGCCGCGAGATATTCCATCCAGTGGGATTCGGAAGATTTGCTCAAAGTATTGCGTACTAATTCACATTCCTGCTCGTAACGAGCGTGCGTGAATTGACCACGCATCAATTGGAAGCGCGCATAGACCAAATAAGTATTTACCACATCGGTCTCACAGTAATTGCGGATTTCATGCAGTTTGCCCTGTTGATAAGCATCCCACACTTTGCTACCGTCCATACCCAGTTTGCCGGGAAAACCGATTAGCTTGGCCAGATCGTCCAGCGGAGCGTTGGCCCGCCCTGTATACAATGCAAGCAAATCCATTAAATCGAGATGCCGAGAATGATAACGGCTGATGTAGTTATTCCATTTGAAATCCTTGTTATCCTCTCCCATATCCCAATAGCATGCGCACTGAACACCGTGAATCAGGCCACGATAGTGCAGCACCGGCAGGTCAAAGCCACCGCCGTTCCATGACACTAATTGCGGGGTATACTTATCGATGCCGTCAAAGAAACGTTGAATGAGGGCGCTCTCGTCATCTTCCAGACCACCCAGCGACCAAACGCGGAAATTGTCGCCCTCACGCAACGCACATGAAATAGCTACCACGCGATGCAGATGATGTTGCAAGAAATCACTACCTGTTTTCTGGCGACGCATCTGAAAAACCATCTCTGCTACATCCCCGTCGCTCACCTGTGCATCAAGTCCATACAGGGTACGAAGCCCGTCAACGTCGGGAATAGTTTCGATGTCAAAAACGAGAACTGGAGTCATTAACACCGATGGTATTGTAAAGTTGGAATGAATGAAAACATTAACAAGCTCCTGGAATTATAAAATCAGTAAGTGTTTACGAGGCAAATTGCCTTCCCGAATACTCACTCTACTAGGGGGTAACGGAACTATCAGTTTCGCTAGCTCTGGACAGTTACTTTTTTGACCAACTGCCGCCACTCTGTACCCACCAACCCGCTTGCGCACGTTGTATCCAGCGTTGTGCAAATGTATTTCGGATATCACCTTCCCACTCGGGATGTGCGTTAGCGCGTGCAATCTCGGTGTATAACGCCTTACGGTCCTGATTCTCCGCTGTAACCAGTCCATTGGCCTTCTGGCGTGATGCCATTGGAACGGCATTGGCATCGCGTAAGGCAACCATACCATCAGAGGTCAGGCCGACCGCGCCACTGGCATAGAACTCTGCCAACTGTGCATGGCGCGTCTGCATTGACTGCTTCAAAGCAACAACACCAGGGGTATTAATTTCGATGTTTACCTGTGCCGATGCAGCGGCAGAAGCACACAGCACAAACAGCGCAAAATAAAATTTAATTAAGTTGTTCATATGGCTTGCTCCTTTTTAATTTCAGGTGTGACAGACGGAGATTTATCCGATTTTGGGGCCGTAACAGATTTTTCGGTTTGCCAAACTTCGTCGATTATCTTGTCAGCTGCCTTTTCCGCTGCGGCGGCGGGGAAATAAATATTGATGGTGACGCAGGCGCTCAGTGCCATGCCTGCCAAAGGTAGTACGGTCCAAATTTTTTTCATCGTGCCTTTCCTTTATTTGATCACTGCCTTATTGTCCTGCGATACCCGCTTCAAGCGGTTTAATAGTTCACTCCAGCCTACTTTGCGATTGTAGCCGATCACGGTGATGGCGGGAATGCCGCCACCTTTTACTATCGTATAAGCGTTGCCATTGTCTTCCACCCCTGCCATCGTGCATATGTCATTCTGCAGCATGCAACTCAGCCCGATGCGGTCATAACCGAAATTTTCAAAAATGCGCAGAAAACTGCGCTGCAAGGCGGCAACTCCGCCTGCTCCTCCCAGCGAAGAAATATTTTCTACTGCCTTTTGGCTGATTTTCTTGCGATATTTTCCTGGACTGCTCGCCAGCTTGGCATCAAAACGCACCGGAAGCCAGTTCACCAATTCTAGATTGTTCACTCCCAAGTCAATACGTCCCTGAATATTGCCGAAAGAAAAGGTGCGTGTGAGCAGGTCTAGATCCAATTCCCGCATGTCCAAATTACCCGACAGGCGAGGTGCACGACCGAATGGATCAAATAACTCCAGGTTATTTGCCAGCACCGTGCCATCGAATACGCGAAACAATAAGGTGCCATCCACCTTGAGCAATTTGTCCAGATAACTCACTTTTGGAATAAAGCCTGACAGTGAGCCGTACATTTCAGGCCAATGTAATGCAGTACTGAGCTTCTGCATGGAAATTGATGTCAAGGTGCTGGAAAAACTCCACTGCCACAGGTTATTCACGTTCTGCATATGGAAATCGCTCACTTCTAGCTTGCCGTCAAGTAGGGGTAGTGTGGCTGTTGGAAGAGTGAAATCCATCCCACGCATCTGGATTTGCCATTGCGTTGCACCCAGCGGCAACCCCATCAGTTCGCCGTCAGCAAAAGCCACATGCGCTACATTCTGCAGTTGGGCATGCCACGGAATGTCCGCATTAATACCGTGTAGTGCAAAGCGTTTTTCACCATCCTCTACAGCTACATCGTGCAGCTTAAGTAGCAATACTTGGGTGGCGCCATTGCGGTATTGCCAGTCCACATCAGCACGTCCTTTCAGCTCTGTCGCCGACAAGGCGCTCTGTTCCAGAAATGGCTTGGCGTAATTAGCAAAGCCATTAGCCAGCGAAAGGTTTTCTCCAACCAAACGGCCTTCCAATAAGTTGCTCTTTTTAATATCCCACAGTACGTTCAGCTCAACCTTGCCTACCTCCGGCAGATTAACCATAGCCTGTGTTACTTTTAGTTGTGCACCGTCCCACTGACCAGAGGCCTGAAGCGTATGTCCGCCACGCAGATACAACGGTTGCCAGAAAAGTTCACCACCCTGCCAATCAAGTGCGCCACGCCAATTCCATTTTGGGCCTGTGCGATCTGCATTGACATGCAGCTCGCCTGACAATTTTTCGGCGGCATGCAAACCACTGGTATCTGTAGCAGCCAAATCGGCTAACTGCAGATCAGCATTGATTTGGCTTACTCCCCCTTTATCGCCCTGTACCACCAAGGTACCATTCAGGGTGCCCTGTGTAGGCAATGGTCCATTTGGTGAAAGCAAGCCTGCCAGGCGTTTGCCTTGCGCATTACGTAATAGCGCAGTGGCGCGCCACGGTTTCGCGCGGAAATCAGCGCTCACCTGCCACAACTCATTAGCGTTAGTGGCAAGCTGCAACTCCAGTCGTTGCGAGGCAAATTCGTAACTAAATGTGAATGGCAAGTCTGGAATCGCATCCAGCTTACCTTTATGGCAGGTCACGCGAGTTGAATTGAGCAAAAATTCCGTACAGTGTATGTATACCTTGCGCCATATTTTTCCTGCCATATGCAATTCGTCTATGCTAAATTCTGCTGAACCCTCTTGCGCTAATATCACTTTTATTCCGCGTGCGGTAAAGCTCGGTGCGGCAACGTCTGCCACATTTAATGTAATTTGAATGGCATAAAGCGGCGCAGACAAAAATAACAGGCAAAAAATCAACAAGCCGGATCGACAGCAACTTGGCAGGTAGATTTTGGTATAAATAATTGTCTTGTTTAACATATGGCAACTCATTTCCATGATACCAAACCATGCTTCATTTCTGCTAAACTGGTTTTAATAACTATAGAGTCCGACATGAGATTTTTTTCTGTTTTATCCCTGTTCTGTTTGTTTGCCCTGCAACCCGCCTGGGGCGAAAATATTTCATTAAAGATTGGCAACCACAGTATCCATGCCGAAATTGCCAACACCCCGCAAAGCCGCGAGCAAGGACTTATGCAGCGCGGTCGTCTATGCGTAAATTGCGGCATGCTATTTATTTTTGAAAAAGCTGACAGGTATAGCTTCTGGATGAAGAATACGCCACTGCCGTTAAGCATTGCGTTTATCGCTGCCGGTGGTTCCATTCTCAATATTGAGGAAATGCAGCCTAACACTGAAGATACGCACCATGCTCAAAGCGATGCATTGTATGCACTAGAAATGAATAGCGGCTGGTTTACCCGGAATGGCATCAAAAGAGGGGAAATGGTTCAAGGATTAAGGCAGGCTCCTGTAGGGCATTAACCCTTTTAAACTGTCATAAAAAAATCCCGGCGAGTCCCGGGATTTTTTATTTTGCTCACGCTTTAAAAATTACGAATAGTTCTTCGCTGCGAAATCCCAGTTAACCAAGCCCCAAAAACTTTCAACATACTTGGCCCGGGCGTTGCGATAATCAATATAGTAGGCGTGTTCCCACACATCACAGGTTAGTAACGGCTTGTCAGTACCGGACAGGGGTGTGGCGGCATTGCTGGTGTTAACGATGTCCAGCGAGCCATCAGGTTTCTTCACCAGCCATGTCCAGCCGGAGCCAAAATTACCCACGCAAGAAGCAGAGAATGTTTTTTTAAAGTCTTCGAAACTACCCCATTTTTTGTTGATACCCTCCGCCAGAGCCCCAGCCGGCACACCGCCACCGTTCGGCTTCATGCCATTCCAGTAAAAGGTATGGTTCCATACTTGGGCCGCATTGTTGAAAATACCGCCGCTCGATTTTTTGACAATCTCTTCCAGCGTGGCGTTCTCAAATTCAGTGCCTTTAATCAAGTTATTGAGATTGGTCACATAGGTTTGGTGATGTTTGCCATAGTGATATTCCAGCGTTTCCTTGGAGATGTGTGGTGCCAGTGCATCCATCGCATAAGGTAGTGCAGGTAAAGTATGTTCCATTTAGTTCTCCTCAATTTAAGTTTCAAGTGGTTCAAAATTACAGTTAATAACAGCCCTTGGGGCTAAAAAATCGACATTACAATAAAGGCTGGTGGGATTTCCCCCATTTTTGCCAATAAAACTCACCGACTAATCGGTTTATATCGAATTCGCTTCGGCTTCGCACCTTCTTCACCCAAACGCTTCCTTTTATCCGCTTCGTATTCTTGATAATTGCCATCGAAAAAGGTGACTTGGGAGTTGCCTTCAAAGGCCAGGATATGGGTAGCGATACGATCCAAAAACCAGCGATCATGCGAGATAACCAACACACAACCGGCGAATTCCAGCAGCGCGTCTTCAAGCGCACGCAGGGTTTCCACGTCGAGGTCGTTGGAGGGTTCATCCAGCAGCAGGACATTGCCGCCCGAGATAAGGGTTTTCGCCAAGTGCAGGCGTCCGCGTTCGCCACCCGAAAGATTACCGACCAGCTTCTGTTGATCTGCGCCCTTAAAATTAAAGCGGCCGATGTAGGCGCGCGAAGGCGTCTCAAACTTGCCCACGGTGAGGATGTCATTACCGCTGGAAATAACATCGAATACGGTCTTATCGCTCTCCAGCGCATCGCGCGATTGGTCCACATGCGAGATTTTGACTGTTGATCCGATTTTTATTTCACCAGAATCCGGTTTTTCTTTTCCAGTCAGCATGCGGAACAGAGTTGACTTACCCGCGCCGTTTGGCCCAATAATACCAACGATAGCGCCGGGCGGAATCCTGAGATTGAGATTGTCAATCAGCAGTCGGTCGCCATACGCTTTAGAAATATTGTTAAACTCTATAACTTCGTTGCCCAGCCTGTCCGCCACGGGGATAAAGATTTCCTGGGTCTCATTGCGCTTCTGATATTCCTGCGAATTTAATTCTTCAAAGCGGGCGATACGTGCCTTTGATTTTGCTTGCCGTCCTTTGGGATTCTGGCGTACCCATTCCAGCTCTTTACTCAGTGCCTTCTGGCGCGCGGATTCAGAGGACTCTTCTTGCTTGAGCCTAGTTCCTTTCTGTTCCAGCCAACTTGAATAGTTTCCTTTCCACGGAATGCCGTGACCACGATCGAGTTCTAAAATCCACTCGGCGGCATTGTCAAGGAAGTAGCGATCATGTGTCACTGCCACCACGGTGCCCGGAAAGCGTAAAAGAAATTGCTCCAGCCATTCTACTGACTCAGCATCCAAATGGTTGGTCGGCTCATCCAGCAGCAACATGTCCGGCTTGGACAGGAGCAACTTGCACAACGCAACGCGCCGCTTTTCGCCACCAGAGAGATTCTTGATCACGGCATCCCATTCGGGCAGACGTAATGCATCGGCAGCAATTTCCATTTGTTGATCCGCATTTCCGTCACTGGCAGCGATGATGGCTTCGAGTCGCGCCTGCTCGGCAGCCAGCGCATCAAAATCGGCATCAGGATCAGCATAGGCGGCATACACCTCATCCAGTTTTTTTTGCGCACTGAATACTTCCCCCAGTCCTTCCTGCACTGCCTCGCGCACGGTCTGTTCCGGGCTAAGTTGGGGTTCTTGCGGCAGATAGCCGATATTCAAGTTCGGCATCGGAATGGCTTCGCCTTCAAAATCCTTGTCCACTCCAGCCATGATCTTCAGCACGGTGGATTTGCCCGAGCCATTCAGTCCCAGCAGGCCGATCTTGGCACCAGGGAAGAAGCTGAGGGAAATATCCTTGAGAATTTGGCGTTTGGGCGGAACGATCTTGCCCACGCGGTTCATGGTAAAAACATATTGGGCCATAGTGTCTATTTTTTGTGTCGAATGATTAATTAGGTGTGTAAGCTTACCCCAAGGCCAAAAATTTTGGGAGTATGTTTAATGCGCAATGAAAAGGTAGAGATAAACGGTCGGAGCTTTGATTAAGCGTGCCACACACTGCATGCAGGGCTGGTGCGGTTTTTACAAAAGTTTTGACTTGAAACCGCTGTCCTGATCTGAATAATATAATTACATCCAAATAATCAAAATTCCTACTGCCAGAATTAATCCTCCTTTGATCACGTAATACAAAGATCGATTCCATGCTTTCAGTTTTCGACGGTACTGGCCTGCTAACCAAACAAAACGGAATATTTTGTTGATACCACCCGTTTGATCTCCGGTTTCATTGGGCGAGCTTGCTGCGGTCATAATTGTTCTGCCTAACCATTTGTTAACCACTTGTGCCCAGCGGTAGCGCATTGGGCGCTCAATGTCACAAAACAGGATAATGCGATTGGTGTCGCATCCATTTTGAGCCCAATGAATATAGGTTTCGTCAAATACAACGGCCTGTCCATCTCGCCAGCTATAGCGCTGACCATCGACTTCTATAAAGCAGCGATCATTATTGGGTGTCACCAAACCAAGGTGGTAGCGCAGTGATCCCGCGAAAGGGTCGCGATGCTCATTGAGTTTCCCACCGGGGGCTAATTCTGCAAACATAGCGGCTTTCACGCACGGAATAGCGCGTAAAAGTGCAACTGTTTTTGGACAATAGTATTCAGCTGACGGATGGCTGGCGTCATACCATTTTAAATAAAAGCGTTTCCATCCATTTTTAAAAAACGAATTAAAACCCGCATCATCATTTTTTTGCGCAGCTTTGATTTTTTCCAAGGCTTGCAGATTTAGCGCTTCAGCTCTGATTAATTCCCAATTTTTTTCCAGCAATTCCAAGCCCGGAAATTTGCTGACAGAAAAATAGGCTGTGTAAGGAACCCCCGAAAACAGGTACATAAACAGGTTCATCGGCGCCACGATGGATGAGTGATCGAATATCTGACGAAACAAAGGAAGACGGACCTTACCCCGAAAATGTACTATAAAAATTGATATCGCATAAATCGAGACCAGTGCCCATTTCATAACAACCCCTTCATTTACAGCTTCTCAAAGAGAAATTTTATTTTGATTGCCGATTAGATTTGGCATGATTTTTAAAATTATACACTTACGATATTTACTCTTTATCTGTTTCTTTCGACAAAGAAAAGAGATCCCATACAGCAATGAACATTGCAGCAATCACCGGACCGATGATGAAACCGTTGAGGCCAAAAAGTGCCATGCCGCCAAGCGTTGAAATAAGTACGACGTAGTCTGGCATTTGTGTGTCCTTACCAACGAGTACAGGCCGAAGAATGTTATCAATCAGTCCGATCACCAGAACGCCAAATGCGAGCAAGCTCACACCACTCCAAATTTCACCCGTGAAGAGAAAATAAATTGCGACCGGTGCCCATATTATTGCTGCGCCCATTGGCAACAGTGAAAGGAATGCCATCAGGACGCCCCATAACAGCGACCCTTGAATACCAAGAATCCAAAAGATTAAACCACCTAGCCCACCTTGCATCGCGGCCACAGCGATATTACCTTTTACCGTTGCACGAATGACCGTGATGAACTTGCTGAGCAAATGGCGCTTGTGCTCCATACTTAATGGAATTGCTTGCTTGATCCGTCCGGACAAACTAGAACCTTCACGTAACAGAAAGAACAGCAAATACAGCATGATTCCAAAACTGATAATGAAATCAAAAGTATTTTGACCGATAGTGAAAGCCTGCGTCGCAATGAATTTGCTGCCTTCCATCACGCCGGCAGATATCTTGTCTTGCAACGCGGAGATGTTTCCGAATCCGAAACGATCCAGTAGCTCGACCATCCATCCTGGTAAGGCATTAATGATTTGTTGAAAATACGTGCCGAAATGCAGCTCTCCCGATTGAAGTTTTTGGTAAAGGCTGACTCCCTCTTGCACGAGTGAAGCGGTAATAAATGTCAGCGGGAGAATGACAATAACCAAACAAAGTATCAGCGTGGCGAGCGCAGCCAGGTTCTGCCTGCCGTGCGTTACAATCAGCAAACGACGATAGAGTGGTGTAAACAATATGGCAAGGACGGTACCCCAAAAAACCGCTCCGAAAAATGGCCACACGATCCAGCCAAATGCAATGGAAACGATAGTTAACAGAAGCAAAAACACTTTTTTCTGAAATTCTGAGGAATTCATATGCAATTTTGGAAACCAGGCGAATGGTATTCATTGTTTGTAGTCTCAATGTTACCTGAACTTAGTATTGAAGGTAGATCAAGAATATATCGACAAACTATGCTTGATTTATTCTTGGCAATTTTAGAAGGTAAACCACTGTTTCAACAAATTAACGACTCTCAATGAGTTAGGGGCGCATGAATTTTAGAGGCATAGAATGCAAAAAACTATCAAATACTTAACCTCTTCGGGTTTAATTTTCCGTCCCTTGGGGCGAAGGCTGGCTGAAAGCCAATAGCTGGGAGAGCGGTGTTAATACTTCGTTGCTTGCGGCAGGGCGCTTGATTCGTATTTTTGCTTTAATAGTTGATTAGAAAGCCTAAGTTCCGGCCTTCGCGGGAATGACGATGTATACTATTTGATAGTTGACTCTTTAGGCGCTGGAGCTGTTCGCTCAAATGAAGGTGATAATATCGTCACCGTAATTCGGCGATTTCGCGCGCGCCCTTCTGCCGTATCATTGGACGTGACTGGATAGTTGGCGGCAGAGCCTATCGCTTTCAGGTATCGAGGCGTTAACCCATGACCGATAAATAAGCGCACTACGCTACTGGCACGTGCCGAAGATAATTCCCAATTGGATGGAAACTGCTGAGTGTTAATGGGGATGTTATCGGTATGTCCTTCGACTTCAATGGCCAGATCGACCTGCTCTAGCACCTTCGCCACTTCGGCTAGAGTATTTATGGCACTACCTTGCAATACTGCATCCCCTTGATTGAATAGCGCGCTAGCATTGATTTCCACCGCTACACCGCGATTAGTCTGCATTACACTGACTTGGCCATTTTTTATCAATGCGCTCATAACTTGATTGATTTTTTTGGCGATGTCCTGCATGGCTTCCTGCTGTTGTTCGGCTAACTTGGCGTTCCTCCTGTCCACCAGGGATTTCAGCAATAAGTCTTGCTCGTTGGTTGGAACAATTGCTTCGGATTTGACTATCTGTTTACCAAATGCAGAAGTCAATGAAGCACTGAACATTTGATATTTACTCTCATTCACCGAAGAAATTGCATACATCACTACAAAGAAGGCAAATAACAGGGTGATGAAATCGGCGTATGAAATTAGCCAGCGATCATGGTTGTCATGTTCTTTATGTCTTACCCGGCGTGCCATGGCTTAAGGAATAAATCCCTGCAATTTACTTTCGATGAAACGTGAACTTTCACCACTGGCGATGGCTGCCAGTCCATCTACCAATATTTCACGCATTACTACCTGTTGCAGGATTAACATTTTCAATTTATTGGCCATAGGCAAAAAAACCAGATTCGCAAGTCCCACACCGTAAATGGTAGAAATAAACGCAACCGCAATACCTGCCCCCAGTTTTGAGGGTTCGCTAAGACTCTGCATGACGTGTATCAATCCAAGCACAGCGCCTAAAATGCCGATAGTCGGCGCATAACCTGCTGCTGATTCCCATATACGCGCAGATTGGAATCGCAATTGTTCATACGTATGATTATCGACCTCCAGTACTTCTCGAATTTTTTCTGCGCTGTTGCCATCCACTAGCAGTTGAAGTCCTTTTTTTACAAATAAATCGCTGCTTCTGGCAATGTGTGGTTCCAGAATAAGGATGCCGTCTTTGCGTGCCTGTTTGCTCCAAGCGGTAATCTGATAGATTAATTTCTGCGGGGATAACTTGGGTGTAATGAATACCCAACGACTCATTTTGATCCCAGATAAAAAAATATTTAATGGGCTCTGTAGCATCACAGCACCCAGCGTACCGCCGAACACGATGAGAAAAGCTGCGCCCTGAAAAAGAATGGATAGCTCACCGCCTTCAAGTAATTGCCCGCCTAAGATACCGCCCAGGCCAAGCAAAAGACCGGCTAAGCTAAGCTTGTCCATTAATGCCCTTTCAACGAACTGCGCAAACGCGCTACCGCTTGGCTGTGCAACTGGCACACCCGCGATTCGCTGACGCCCATCACCTCACCGATTTCGCGCAAGTTCATATCCTGCTCATAATGCATGCCCATTAACATGCGTTCACGTTCCGGCAAATTTGCGATGGCCTGAATCAAGGCACCGCGAAAACGTTCATCTTGTAACACTTCGAGCGGATTGGCGTCGCTGTCAAAATCATAACGCTCAAAGAAATCCTCTTCACCCTCACTGTGAAAATCTTCGTAATAAACTAATTGCGCGCCACGCGACGTGAACAACATATGCTGATACTCGGTCAGCGGCATGCCCAACTCTTGAGCAAGTTCCGTTTCACTGGGTGGTTTGCCCAAGCGTTGCTGTAGTTTGCTGATTGCCGCTTCAATTCGGCGCATATCACGGCGCAAGCTGCGTGGCATCCAGTCGGCTTGGCGCAGTTCGTCCAGCATCGAACCGCGGATGCGTTGCGAGGCATATGTTTCAAATTGCGCGCCACGCAACTCATCATAGCGTCCAGCTGCCTCCAAAAGACCCATCATGCCAGCTTGTATAAGGTCATCTACTGCTATGCTGCTGGGTAATCGCACCATCAAATGATGTGCAATACGTTTTACTAGCGGCGCATATTCTTTGATGCATTGTTCCTTGTCGCTTAATCCGCTTGCTGTGTACATAATATTTGTTATTGAGATTTACATTGATTATGGAAGGTGTAGCTGAGCAACCATCATTCTCGTTTCGATAAGCTCAATACAGAGTGGCTTGGGTGAAACGAAAATCAAAAAATTAAAATGCTTTATTAAAGTTTACGAACTCCTATTTTTGCGGAAATGACTAGGTTAAATAAAACATGCCGTAATGTGAAATTTTAGCGCCATATATTTAGCTTTAAAATATTTTTTAAACGATGCTATATCAAAGCGTTGTTTGATGTATAGAGATATTTTTAATGTATTTTTAATATATTCGCGTATGCCTTAATTCCGTACCTACTTGCCGAATCAAGCGCTGCATAATACTGGGCAGACTTCCTGCCTCCTCCTTCTCTGCAACAGGCAACAACATGAGGTTGCGTTCCAGCTCGCCAAATGCCAGCGCAGACTGTGCAGTGGGAAATGCATCAAGAACGGGGCGGCATAATTGTGTCGCACGTTTGAGCTTGTCATCAAATGGAATATAACCTAGATATTCCACGCATACCTGCAAATGTTGGCGTGCCACTTGTGCCACGTTACCAAATATAAGACGTGCCGCTTGTTCATTACATGCCTTGTTAACAATAATCCCAAAGTTCTGGCGCCCATCCTGCATGGCCATGCGCTTGATCAAGGCATAACTCTCAGTAATAGCAGAGGGAGTGGAGTTCAGTACGAGCAGTAGCGGCTGATTGGGTGCCAGGCTACCAGTAATATCCGGCTCTCTATATGTTGTTGCATCCACCAGTACCACATCAACATCACAGGATGCTTCCGCCAAACTTTCCAGCAAATGCTCACGTTTTTGTGTACACAAGGTTGGCAACGCTCGAATGGCACGTGCTACAGGGAGTATGCGTATATTCTGTGGACCATCATGCAGCGTAATATCGCGCATCGTCTTTGCGTGTTGTACAGCGTGCAACAAATCATGATGTGGCTTAAGCGCGAGCATATTACTTACATTGTCGTGTGATGGGCTTTCGTCCAGTATGAGCACTTCTTTGCCGGCGTGCGCCAAGGCCGTAGCCAGATTCACCACTACACTGGTCGCTCCGAAGCCCGTGCGGGCAGCGGCCACAGTGATCACACGTGTGGAAGCACGAACCAACAGACGGCGCAATCCCTCAGCTTGATCAGTTACGCGTTCAATTTGCATATTCCTCCCGCATTACAGGTGCCGCACCCACTCCCGCCATCAGCGCAGGGAATTCCAGTTCATGCAAAGCGAATGGAGTTGCTTTAGCAGATTGTTTGAAGGCACGATGCAATAAATATTCCATGTTCACTTCGTGCAAGTCTTCTGGCACGCGTTGTCCATTGGCGATGTAGTGCAATATCAATTTGTGGCGCATTGCTACATCCAGCACCGTACCGAAGGTTACTGCTTCGTCCAGTTTCGTGGGGATGCAACCAATGACCCCTGCACCGTTATACATGCACACCACATCATTTAGCGTGTCACCGCTACTGGTGGCATTAAGCAACAACAGACGTTGCACGCCAGTCGTATTGAACATTTCTGCTTGCGCTGCCATGCGACTATCGCGTTGCCCCATGCCGATGGTATCAATCAGCACCAAATGTTTTTGCTTCAGGCCGGATAAGGTGAGACGTAAATCTTCGGTATCGCGTACGGTATGTACTGCCACGCCAAGTATTTTGCCATAAATACGTAATTGCTCATGCGCACCAATTCGGTAGCTGTCAGTGGTGAGTAATGCCACCTTGTCTGCACCATAACGGACCACTGCACGTGCCGCCAGCTTGGCCGTGGTGGTGGTTTTTCCAACACCGGTAGGGCCTATCAATGCAACCACGCCGCCGCGCACGATTAAATCTTCTTGCTTTGTGGCGATACGTAAGTTGTTTCCCAACACCTGATGCACCCATTCCATATTGGCCTTGGCAGGCATTTTGTCGATCATTTGGCGCGACAGGGCTGGGCTAAATCCGGCATTCAGCAGTTCGCGCAACATACGAGTGCGTTGAGGGTCGCGCTGTTGTCTGTCTGACCATGATAGACAGTTCATCTGTTCCTGCATCATATTACGCATGAACTTGATCTCACTGAGGATGCCTTGCTGTTCCATTTGCATTGTTGATATGGATGGTATTGCAGGCTCGGTCATAATTGCGACAGGTGCGCGTTCTTGCGTAACTGTCGCTGCTCGAGTTGATGCGGGAGCGGGTTGCCTGGGCTCATGTGTTAACTGGGCAAATTCTGCGCTGGCCAGTGCCATAATCTCGACCCCACCGTCTATCTTACGGTTGGATAGGATAACCGCATCAGCACCCATTTCAATGCGTATCAGCCGTAATGCTTCGCGCGAAGTTGCCGCCACAAATTTTTTCATGTTCATGCTCTCCCTCCTACCATTGAAGTGACCCGTACCGCTTTGAAGCCGGGCACTTCTTCATGCGAAATAACTTTCAGTTGCGGTAACGCACGTTTCAGAAAACGTGCCAGCAAATCGCGTAACTGTCCCGGTACTAATAGAACCGTGGGCAGTCCTAATTGTTCTTGTAATTGTGCAGCAGTTCGCGCTTCACGCAGAAGCGTATCGGCTAATCCCGGTTCGATAGCCAAATTGTTGCCACCCGTCTGCATGGCTTGCATCAAAATATATTCCAGCTCTTTGTCCATGCCGATAACCTGCAACTCTTGCGCCGCAGGGTAGAACTGTTGCACGATGGCCGGGCCCAGCGCGACACGCACTAAGGCGGTAAGATGGTGTGCATCCTGTGTCTGAGCGGCACACTCGGCTAACGTTTCCAATATGGTGCGCATGTCACGGATATGCATACCTTCGTCGAGCAAGTTCTGCATCACTTTCTGCACTGTAGAAAGCGGCAGCAATTTAGGAATAAGATCTTCGGTCAACTTGGGTGACAGCTTACTTAAATGGTCGAACAATTGCTGTAATTCCTGTCTGCCCAGTAGTTCAGCGGAGTGGGTATGGATAAGATGGCTAAGATGAGTGGCGATAACCGTGCTGGCATCAACCACTGTATAGCCCATAGACTGTGCCTGGTCGCGCATCGCTGTTTCTATCCAGATAGCGGGCAGGCCAAATGCCGGGTCATGTGTCTGGGTACCGGGCAATACACCGCTGACGCTACCGGGGTTAATGGCCAGATGCATATTGGGAAAGGCGTCGCCCGTGCCAATTTCCACCCCTTTCAGGGTAATGCGGTAAGTATTTGGGCGCAGGTCAAGATTGTCGCGGATATGCACTGCAGGCGGCAAGAATCCGACGTCATGGGTAAATTTTTTGCGTATCCCCTTGATGCGTCGCAATAAATCACCATCCTGTGCTTTATCGACCAATGCGATAAGACGATACCCGACTTCCAGTCCCAGTATGTCCACTTGTGACACGTCTTCCCAGCTCGCCTCATTAGTTTCCGCTGGGGGTACCTCAATGTTGACCGTCTCAGGTTTTTGCTCGACTGTTTTGCTGCGTTGGATGATGAAATAAGCCATGCCGCCCAGAGCGCCGGCTAGCAACAAGAAAGAGAAGTGCGGCATGTTAGGAATAAGACCCAGCATGCCGATGATGCCCGCAGTTAAAACCAGCACCTGTGGTTGGCTAAATAATTGCCCCACGATTTGCTGGCTGATATTTTCTTCCGTCGATACACGGCTCACCATCATGCCGGCGGCAGTGGAGATAACCAGTGCCGGAATTTGCGCCACCAAACCATCGCCGATGGCTAGCAGGGTATAATTGTTGGCGGCAGTAGCGATGTCCAGGTTGTGTTGAAATACGCCAATGATCAATCCGCCGATGACATTGATAAAAATGATGATAATGCCCGCTACCGCATCGCCTCGCACAAATTTGCTGGCGCCATCCATTGAGCCATAGAAATCTGCCTCTTGCGAAATAGCAGCACGCCGTCGTCGCGCTTCTTCTTCGCCAATCAATCCGGCATTCAAATCGGCGTCGATCGCCATCTGCTTGCCCGGCATTGCATCCAATGTGAAGCGTGCTCCCACCTCAGCGATACGGCCTGCGCCCTTGGTAATTACCACAAAGTTAATCACCACCAGAATGATGAACACGACTATGCCGACGGCGTAATTGCCGCCCACCAGGAAGTGGCCGAATGCTTCGATCACCTTGCCGGCAGCTCCAGGGCCAGTATGGCCTTCCAGCAGTACCACACGAGTGGAAGCCACGTTGAGTGAAAGGCGCAGCAGTGTGGTAATCAGCAGGACGGTTGGGAATACAGCGAAATCCAGAATCTTGACGGTATGCATACTTACCAGCAAAACCATGACAGCTATTGCAATATTGAAGGTGAACAAAATATCAAGCAGGATTGGCGGTAATGGCAACACCATCATCGCCAGAATCATCACAATCAGCACTGGTCCCGCCATGCTGCGCAAACCAATACGCTTGATGAAATTTTGTATGGTTAATAAGTTAATCATATAGATTCTTCCTCATTCGATGCGGGATCAAGTTGTGGCGGTACCGGCAAGTCATGTGGAGCATCCGGCATAACACCACTGCCTTGGCGATAACGGCGCAATTGATACACATAGGCCAATACTTCTGCTACGGCGTTGTATAACGCTTCGGGGATGGCCTGCCCCAAATCGGTATGTTTGTGCAAGGCGCGCGCCAGTGGGGGAGCTTCAAGGATAGGCACATTATTCTGTATGGCAATTTCACGGATACGTGCAGCAAGCAGATGCGAGCCTTTGGCCACCACGATAGGTGCACCCAACCCTTTTTCGCTGTAACTCAATGCTACGGCATAGTGTGTGGGATTGGTCACCACTACGTCGGCAGTCGGAATGTTCGACATCATGCGGCGGCGGGCCATTTCGCGCTGCATGCTGCGAATGCGACCCTTAACCTGTGGATCACCCTCGGACTCCCTTGCCTCCTTGCGTACTTCTTCCTTGGTCATCTTCAATTTTTTGTTGTGTTCCCACAACTGAAAAGGGACATCCACAGCCGCAATTAAAAACAAGCCACCCATAATAGTTAGGAAGCTCATCCACAAAAGATGGCCTAAATGAGGCAAGGCAATAGTTAACGGCTCCACTATCAATATCATCACCGAATCTTTGTAGTGCCAGATAGCCCATGCACCTATCCCACCTACTAACAGCGATTTGGCGATCGCCTTACCCAGTTCGGCCAGGCTATTAATCGAGAACATGCGGCCTATGCCTGTGATCGGATTGAGTTTTGCAAGGTTGGGTTGTAGTGGCTTCATGCTGAATATCCAGCCATTAAGCAATAAAGGGGACAGCGCGGCAGTAACAAGCAGCAACAATAGAAAAGGCAGAAATGCCACTAAAACTTCCAGCGACAGTGTGTGCAAGCGTGGCAATAACAAATTGTCGTTAAAAGCCAATGTGGCATCTAGAGTGAGACCATCATGCAACAGCTTGATTAGTTGCGCAGACAGCGCGGAACCCATCAGCCATAGCCCGGCACCTCCTGCAAATAGCACGGAAAAAGTTGATAATTCGCGTGAACGCGCTGCTTGACCTTCTTCCCGGGCCTGATCCAGGCGCCGCTGTGAGGGTTGTTCCGTTTTTTCGAGATCGCTGTCGTCTGACATAACTTATTACTCCACTGAGCTATAACGATTATCAACAATCTGGAAGAGCACAGCACGACGAATAAAGCGGGTTTTATGGTGTATTTCACGCTCTGGATGAGAAGGGAGGTAGTTGCGTACCGCCTATAATGTGAGATAGCACATATGAATAATAGCTTCAGCACGCTCTAATGAAGAATGTGGATATTCCGTGTAATCTGAAACTGTTTAATCTGCTATGAACTTGCAAAGAGGAAAAATGTTGCTTTGGGCTATAATGATAAAGTTGAAAGCTTATATGTACATATAATTTGATGGGCTAAGTGATTCATAGCAGGCAACATTTCGATAAGTGCACGATGAGCGACAAGAAATTGTCAACTAAAAAATTTGCTCATTCGTTGATTACCTACTCTCTAATCATAGAGTCAATTTGATATGATTTTCTTCAGGAATGCCTAGAACATTCAATTTATCGTTAATTATCATAATTTAACTCAGGCCGACCTTGGCAATTAAGCAGCACAGAATAATTAGGCGAGCAACTAGGAAAATCTTAGTGGAGAGCTCATTCTACTGGGTTGCGCTAGCGTTTTCGGCATTGCTGACTGGTTGTGCTATGGGCCCTGATTTCAAAAAGCCTGACGCGCCTCTTGCTACCAGTTATGCTCCTCAATCATTGCATCAAAAAACTGCTGTGGGATCAGGTCAAGTTGGAGAGTTGCAAAAATATAATGCAACAGCAGCCATTCCTTTTGACTGGTGGACGATGTTTCATTCACCGCAAATTAATTCATTAATTGAACGAGCTTTTAAGAACAACCCGACGATTCAGTCTGCACAAGCAGCGTTGCGCCGGTCGCAGCAGAACGTTATTGCGCAAGAGGGATTTTTCTATCCCACTATAGGTGCCAATTATTCGCCATCGCGTAATAAATTGAGTGGTAACAATGGGGGGAACGCATTAGGTTTACAGGGGAATGGTCGGAATATCCAAACCGTTTCAAACCCTGCGGGACCAGTATTTGTCGGGCCCGTTTATTACAATTATCATATCGCGCAATTAACAGTTGGTTACGTGCCGGATGTGTTCGGTGTTAATCGTCGGCAGGTCGAGTCCCTTCAAGCTCAATTAAATGCGCAGCATTTTCAATTGGAAGCTACCTACATCACACTTGCTTCCAATGTTGTGGCGGCTGCCTTGCAGGAAGCGTCGCTACGCAGCCAAATAGTTGTGATGCAAAAAATCATCAACTCCTACAATGAAAATCTCGAAATTATGCGCAAACAGCTTAAGCTTGGATTTATCGCTGAGCTTGATGTGGCGTCTCAAGAATCAGTGAAGGCACAGGCAGAGCAAGCGCTCATCCCGATAAAAAAACAGCTCGAACTAACTCGCGATTTGATTCGCGCCCTGGCCGGCAATTTACCCAATGAAGATGTACCAGAAAAATTTGAGCTCGGGTCGCTTCATTTACCTGAGGAGCTTCCATTAAGCCTTCCCTCACAACTTGTTGAACAGCGCCCCGATATTCGAGCCGCGCAAGAACAATTACACTCAGCCAGTGCGGAAGTGGGCGTGGCCATTGCCAGCCGACTTCCGCAGTTTTCAATTACCGGTGCGATTGGAGGAATGGCATCAACCCCGTCTTGGATGTTCCAGACAGGTGGCCCTTTTTTTTCGCTACTCGGAAATATTTCTAAAACGCTATTTGATGGCGGGACATTAAAAGCCAAGGAACGCGCTGCAAGAGAACATCTGGTTCAGGCGAGTGCAGATTATCGAAATGTGGTGATTACTGCTTTCCAGAATGTGGCAGATACGCTGCATACCATCCAGTCAGATGCCGATTTTTTGAAAGCTGCGGCACGATCTGAACAGGCCTTGAAAGTAACTGCTGATATTACCCGCAAGCAATACAAGCTGGGCTATGTCAGTTATCAAATCGTGGTGATAGCCGAACAAAGTCACCAGCAATCATTAATTAATCTGATTCAGGCTCAAACTAATCGTTTTGGCGATGCGGCGGCGTTGTACCAAGCGCTTGGGGGAGGGTGGTGGAATCGTTCCGATGTTACAAATAGGTACTAAAAATAAGTACTAAAAATAAGTACTAATTTAACCCCGTCGCTTGTCTTACAAAATGAGAAATTCGTTTTATGATCAAACTAAATAAAAAATTTTTGTTATTTCTTTTTGTTATTACCTTGGTAATTGTTGCAAGCTATTGGGGATGGAATAAATTTCGTGCGCCCAGTGCAGTGCCTAGTCCAGAAAAACCTTCTATCCAAGCGACTTCTGATCAGCTACGGTTTGCTGCGAACGCGCCACAGTTGTCATTTTTGAAAATAAAAACGGTTGAAGCATTTCCTGAGCCTTTGGTGGAGCCCCTAAATGGGCGTATTGTTTACAATGATAATCATACTGCTCGTGTTTTTTCTCCGCTTGTCGGCCGTGTCGTAAAAATACCGGTCGAAGTCGGGATGCAAATAAAAAAAGGTGATCAGCTGTTAGTATTGGACTCTCCTGATTTCGCTATGGCAATAGCCGATAACACAAAGGCAAATGCAGACCTGTTACGTAAACAAGAAATTTATGAGCGAACCAAGCAGTTGTATCAAGTCAAGGGAATTGCTCGCAAGGAGGTTGAGGCAGCTGCGGCTGATTGGCAACAAGCACAAGCAGAATCCCGGCGAGCTAAGGCACGCATGAAAAATTTGAATGCCGATGTGCCCACTTTAGCAGGCCAATTCATTTTACGTGCACCAATAGATGGGACCATCAGCGAACGTCAGGTCAATGCCGGTAGTGAGGTCAGGTCGGATGCCGTCAATCCATTGTTTGTCATTACCGACCCACTTCATCTTTGGGTGCAAATTGATCTACCCGAACGGCAGCTCGACAAGGTAAACCTTGGTGATCTGGTTTCTGTTGAAGTAGATGCTTACCCTGGCGAAATTTTTCAAGGGCAAGTGACTGTCATCGGTGGTGCATTGGATCCACTCACCCGACGCATACAAGTGCGCTGCGAACTGGATAATCCACACCTTAAATTAAAGCCGGAAATGTTTGCACGCGTCACTCCCGTTGCAAATGGAAAATCGAAATTACCCCGCGTACCAAACGCATCTATAGTCACCCAAGGCTTGTTCAGCTACATATTTGTTGAGCAGTCTCCCGGGGTATTGCAACGACGTCGGGTTACGCTCAGTCTACAGGGGAGCGAGTATGCCTATATCAAAGAGGGTTTGCAGGCAGGCGAACGTGTGGTCACAAGTGGAGCATTGTTACTTAATTCTGAACTCGGAACAACGAGTGATGCCGCTCATAACTAAATGTCGGTTCTAATCAAATGTTAGAGAAGCAATGTTAGAAAAGTTAATTACATTCGCACTGCACCAGCGCATGTTTGTGCTCGCCGGCACATGTGTACTGATGATTGCCGGTTGGCAGGCCATCGAAAATCTGCCGATTGAAGCATTTCCTGATGTGCAGGATGTCCAGGTACAGATTGTTACTCAAGCTTTGGGGCAAGCTCCCGAGGAGGTAGAGCGCAGCATAACGTTACCGATTGAGCGCGAAATGAGCGGCGTTCCACGCATGACACAATTGCGTTCTGTATCTATTACTGGCTTGTCAGTAATTACGCTTACTTTTTCCGACCGCACAGATGATTATTTTGCACGTCACCAAGTACTGGAAAAACTACAGAACATCAGCTTGCCTCCTGGCGTGCAACCCAGTCTGGCCCCTCTCACGAACGCGGTAGGTGAAGTTTATCGTTATGTGCTGGAAGTACCTAAAGGCATGCCGCCCAACGAGGTGCGCGCACTACAGGACTGGGTGTTACGTCCCGCGTTACGCCAAGTTCCAGGTGTAGCAGATGTAGTCAGTTTTGGCGGCACGGTGAAAGAATATCAAGTTCATATCAATCCCTTTCTTTTACGCAAATTTAATGTAACGCTCGATCAGGTAGCACAAGCCCTTAGTATTAATAGTAATAATGGCGGTGGCGGTGTGCTGAAGCGAGGTGATGAGGCATTGGTGGTGCGCAGTATCGGGTTGTTTAAAACTACAGGTGACATTGCGCGGGTAGTAATTATGGCCAAGGATGGCAAGACCGTGCTGGTTAGTGATGTCGGTGAGGTAGTTATTGGTGAACGGCCGCGCTCCGGTATTGTGGCCTTCAATGATTACGACAACGTAGTGCAAGGTATCGTACAGATGACCAAAGGGCAAAATGCCACCAGGATCGTGGAAGCCCTCAAAATTCGTATTGCACAACTTACACCAAAATTGCCACCCGGGGTGAAAATTGTCCCTTACTATGACAGAACTGACTTGGTTCGCCATGCAGTTCGCACTGTGAGTGAAAATCTGATTGTTGGCGCGATATTAGTTATAGCCATCCTGATATTATTTCTGCGCAACTGGTATGCGGCGCTTGCCGTGGCGGTGATTATTCCGCTGGCAATGTTGTTTGCATTTATCCTGCTTGATCACGGAGGCGTGTCAGCCAACTTGATTTCGCTCGGCGCGGTGGACTTCGGAATCATAATTGATAGTGCAGTCGTTTTGATCGAAGCGCTGATGGTCAAGCTTGCTCTAGCCAAGGCGGGTGCATTGCCGCAGCATCAAACTTATGGCTGGCGTTTACATCTCATAAAACAAACCAGCATTGAGATGGGGCATCCAATCTTGTTCTCCAAGGCAATAATTATATTGGCTTTTTTGCCGATATTCACCTTTCAGCGCGTAGAAGGAAAAATTTTCACGCCCGTTGCGCTTACCCTGACGTTCGCTCTTATAGGTGCAATTTTGTTGACACTGACATTATTGCCTACGTTATTGAGCTATGCGGTGAAAAATAAAGATCTTGCCGAAAAGCACAGTGATTGGATGCACAAACTGCAAGGGCACTATCGAAACTTGTTGTTGTGGGCAGGTAATCGTCGTAAAAGCATCGTCGTTGTTTCCACCTGTGTGCTTGCTATCACACTTATGGCAGTCCCTTTTCTGGGGAGTGAATTTCTACCCAAGCTGGACGAAGGCAACATCTGGCTGACTATCAGCTTGCCGCCAGCAACTGCATTAGATAAAACCAAGGATGTTGAACGTCAGGTGCGCGCTATCCTGAATTCCTATCCCGAGGTAAATAATGTCACCACTCAAGTGGGTCGTCCCGACGATGGTACTGATCCGAAGGGGCCGAACAATCTGGAAATTATGGCTGATCTTAATCCGCATGACACATGGCATTTTGTCGATAAAGAAGCATTAATTGCGGACATGACCAAAAAAATTCGCGCTATTCCCGGCGTCCCGACGAATTTTTCGCAAGTCATTCAAGATAATGTGGAGGAAGCGTTATCTGGTGTAAAGGGCGAAATCTCGGTTAAGATTTTTGGTTCTGATTTAGAAATTCTTGAAGATAAATCGGAACAGGTCGCCCATATCCTTAATGGTATTCGTGGAGCGGCTGACGTAGCCGCAATTAAAGTTGGCGGGCAAACCGAATTAAATATTACACTCGATCGCAATCGAATGGCGCGTTATGGCATCAATGTCAATGACGTGAATAACACCATAAAAATCGCTATGGCAGGTAGCACAGTCAACATTTTTTACGAAGAAAGTCGACGTTTCGATGTGACCCTGCGTCTGGATAAGCCATACCGGGACGCCGTAGATGACCTTGCCGATTTACCGATAACATTACCTGCCGGAGGAACTTTACCCTTGGGCTCAATTGCTGAAATTGCAGTGCGGCAGGGAGCAGCTCGGGTTGGGCGTGAAGCAGGTGGGCGATTAGTCGCAGTAAAAGCCAATTTGCTCGGACGCGACCAAGGCAGCTTTGTTGATGAAGCAATGGCAAAAGTGAACGCACAGGTGAAGCTTCCGCCTGGCTACAGCATGATTTGGGGTGGGCAATTTGAAAATCAGCAACGTGCAATCAAACGACTCAAAATCATTGTACCGTTGTCAATACTGATGATTTTTATATTGCTGTTCTGGGCATTTCGCTCCATGCGTAAAGCGCTTTTGGTAATCTTGATGGTGCCTTTCACGCTGATCGGAGGGATTGCCGGACTTGGATTCGCGGGGCTCCACCTGTCCGTTTCGGCCGCCGTCGGATTCATTGCCGTGGCAGGCATCTCAGTTCAAAACGGTGTGATCATGGTAGAGCAATTCATGGAAGGTTTACGTAATGGCAAAGAGATGTATGAGAGCGTACTGGAAGGTGCGGTGGCACGTCTACGTCCTATCCTGATGACCGCGCTGATGGCCGGTATCGGTCTGTTACCCGCCGCGCTCTCTCATGGTATAGGCTCGGAAACACAGCGCCCTTTCGCTGTGGTGATCGTCGGTGGGATTGTTTCCGCTACCTTATTCACTTTGTTATTACTGCCCCTGTTGTTCTCCGTATTTGCTGAAGAAACTAATTCCTCTCAAAAAATTCCTGGTTTGTAACTCAGAGATTATGTCAGTGGAAGTCTGATAATCGGGTTTTCGAAGAGCTGAAAGTCATGAGAACGGGAAGGGCGTTGTCACGAGGCTAGGTTTGAAGAAAACTGAATTTAAAGCTGCGGGTCGATGAATAAAAATTGGATATAAGGCGTGATATATCTGGGACGGGCAGATAGGTGACTACGTTGTCTTTCGTCTGTGGCAGTTTGGATGCCTTTTAAATCTAGTTTCACACAAGCCCGCAGCTATTCACGCAGTGGTAGACCGATCCCACAGCAAGCAAGTTATCCGCGCAAAATGGGAACGTTGCCCTCATCCAGGCTTAAGGACTGCACCTTATGCACAGTGAGGTGAGAGAGCGGGTAGCGAGGTCTTTATCCTATCCGATTAAAAAGGCGGTGCACCTGCCACATACCAAGTTATGTAGGTAGCACCTGCCGCGCAGGCTAAGGTGGCAATAGATAGTAATAGTGATTGTAACCATAGCCCCATTTTTTCGGAGACTGGAATTTTGGCAGCCAGTGGAATTCCTGCCAGCACAGTTAAAGCATACCATGGCAACTGTGCGGTCAGCACTGCGAGACAGCCAGTCAATCCGGCGATGAGTGACAAGGGCAGGGTAAAGCTACGTCCACATGGTAATCGGCTGTTAGATATTGCTTGGAGTAGAAGGTAAGCACTTGCCGCCGCACCCAGAGCTAAACCGAACTGGCCGAGCAGAGCAGATGCACCAAGCAATGCAGATCCACCCGTGCCCAATCCCAGTGCCATGCCTGCACTTCCTGCTCGTACGGGTGATTCATGTAATGTATCCATCCAGAATATCAACCAGCCGACATATAAAGCGCACCCGCCACTCCAAAGCAACATATGCGTCATATCCTGCTGTTGTAAAATGCGCAACGCCATCCACACTGTCGCAATACCGCCCGCTATAGTGAGGATCAAGCGTAGTGGACGCCAATTGAATTGTAATAACGTTAGAGCAAGTAGTGCAGAGAGCAGGCCCAGCAGCACGATTTTGCGTGCAGAGGTGAGTGGTTCAAAAGAGAAGCCACTCACCAAGTAAACAGTAATAGCAAACCCGGCAATAATCGCTAAACCGCTTAAGCGTAAGCGCTGTAATAATTCTGCCACTATCAGTGCGATGACGAAGGGAGCGAGACCGCCCTGTACGGCCGGATGATCTAGCAATTCTTGCATTTTGTGCGCACAGTTTTATTGGTTTCTAATGACATTTGTATCCTCACTCTGGGAATTTATTTGTCTGCGATTAAGTACATTTTATAATAATAACTTGCATTGGTGTGTACCCCTTGAAATATTGCTCATTACCCCAACATTAAGCACTACGATGTGCAAACACAAGAAATTGCATCCCATATTTTCAGTTTAAGAGAGGCATATATATGAAACGAATTTTTCTGTTTATTCTGACCAATTTGGCTGTACTTTTTGTCATCAGTATTACCTTACGCTTGCTGGGTATTGACAAAATATTGAATGATAGCGGTGGTATCAATTTCAATGCTCTCCTGGTCATGTCGGCAGTGATGGGTTTTGCTGGCTCGATAATCTCGTTGTTCCTGTCCAAATGGTCGGCCAAGCGGATGGTTGGAGCACAGGTCATTTCTAATCCGATTGATCCTACTGAGCGCTGGCTGGTGGAAACAGTACGTAAGCAGGCGCAAGCTGCGGGAATCGGCATGCCTGAAGTAGCGATCTATGAAGCACCAGACGTAAATGCTTTTGCTACCGGCTGGAATCGCAACAATGCACTAGTGGCGGTAAGTACCGGCTTGTTGCATAACATGAGTCGGGATGAGGCGGAAGCTGTGTTAGCGCACGAGATCAGCCACGTTGCCAACGGCGATATGATAACGCTTGCGCTTATACAGGGAGTAGTCAACACTTTTGTAATCTTTTTCTCCAGAATCATTGGTCATCTAGTGGATCGTTTGGTGTTCAAGACTGAGCGTGAATATGGCCCAGCTTACTGGATTACTAACATCATTGCACAAATGGTGCTGGGCATCCTGGCCAGCATTATTGTTATGTGGTTTTCGCGCCAGCGCGAATTTCGCGCCGATGCAGGGGGGGCAAATCTGGCAGGGCGTAATAAGATGATCGCTGCATTGGAGAAGCTGAAAATTAATCACGAACAGGCTACTCTGCCCGAGCAGATGGCAGCATTTGGTATCGCGGGTGGGGGTGGTTTAGCCAAATTATTTAGTACCCATCCGTCTCTTGATGAGCGTATTGAGGCATTACGCGCAGGACGTTAAGTTAACTTTATTTTCGGAGGTTGCCGGAAGAGCTGGCTAATAGAGCGAAGGTACGACCAATAAGCCGTATTCTATTTTAATTAGAGTAAGATCGAGTTTGGATCAATATCAGAATTCCCCTTTAATTTAGCACGGGATTTTCTGTTGTTGTGGGCATTGGTTGTTCCATTCTATACGGGTTAAAAGTTGTGTCAGCAGGCGTCACCATTTCTGTTGGCTGCTGCACGCTAGATGCAGGGTCACTCGAAGACGCAGTATCACTCGATGGCTGTTGCGCTGGTGATTCCATGCCGTGTGAAACAGGTGTATCGACTACTTCTGGCTTAGGTGTATCACCTACGGCTGGCTGTGAATTTTCTTGTTTATCTTCGATAGAAGTTTTATCCGGCGTATCACCATTTTCCTCGTCATCGAATTTTTCACGAGGCGGATTACCGTCATATACTAAGCTTTGACGTTGTTGCAAATAGGCATCACGGGTAAAGGCATAACGGTCAATAGCGGCTTCTTCCAATATTTTTTCCTGATCCAATAGCCCGGCCCGGAGATTGATCGTCCGTGTTACATACATTGTGTTACGTGTAGGTATATTAGGAATAAGGCGAATTGGGCTGGCATAACTATCCACATACAAGCCGATGCTATCGCGAACAGTTCTGGGGCCAAAGAATGGGAGGACGACGTAAGGCCCACTGCCGATACCCCAGTAACCTAAAGTCTGACCGAAGTCTTCGTTGTGTTTTTCAAGTCGATCAGTAATGTTAAATAAACCTAAAATCCCAAACGTTGAGTTGAACAATACGCGTGTGCCATCAGATGCAGCTTGAGCAAATTTTAATTGTAGCAGGTCGTTTATAGTGACAAGGATGTCATCCAGGTTCGAGAAAAAATTTGTTATCATGATTTTCCCGGGTTCCGGGATGATGGTGCTATAGCCTTTCGCTACCGGTTTCAATACAGCCTTGTCCACCGTATCGTTAAATTTATACATACTCCGGTTAAAAGGTTCAAGTGGGTCTTGCGGATTTCTTTCCCCCTGGGTTGAAGCACAGCCACCTAATGCAAGGCTGACAAGCAATAAATAAATTCTAGTTGAGGACATGAAAATCATTGAAAGTGAGTTTATTTGATGCAATTATAGTCGCAATGCCAATAGTCGCAAGTATCTAGATATTGCTCAGATAGTACCATCCCGAATGGATTTACTATCTCGCTACCTGCATAGAATTGTGGCCGTTTGGATGGTTTGCTCAATCCAGCTGCTTTACTGGTAATTATACACTTATCCCGCGTTTTAACTGCACAGATGCTACATTAAGTGACTGGGGTCAGGTAGCGTGTTACGTTCAGCACATCTATATTTATTTATTTAGGGAGGCGCTGATTAACTCGCGTTTCAGAATTTCACACATTTAAAAGTAAATTTGTTACGCGCGAAATTCCGCGAAATTTTGAATTAATCAGCGTCTCCTTAGGTCTTTCCCGAAATCAAAATCAAATCCACAATCTGTTATTCACATCATTAGCAATTAGTCCGTACTATAAGAAACAGACATTTCATTATCTTACAAGATCGCCCGCATCTTGCACCATCTTTCAATCTTTGTTAAGGTTGACCGCATCATGCAATTTTCCCGTGCGTTTTTTCCGTTACTCCTTACCTTGCTGTTGTTTTTTGCCCAGCAAGGTGGAACTATGCATGCTTTGCAGCATGCTCTTGCTGAGCATGGTCAGCAGCATGATAAGCACACACCGCATTCATCAGCGTGTGGGTATTGTGCGGCTTATACACAACTGGGTGGCGTACTTGGCAGCTCTCCCCCTTCCTTCGCAGTTACCGTTATTCCGAGCGGAACGGTATGGTTTAACGCCATTACATTCCGTTCCAACCAACCCCTTATCGCTGTTGCGCGTGGCCCGCCTGATTTTCTCCAAGAAATTGCATAAGACTGCCTCGTTATAACGCGAGGTTGTGTCATTTATTTTTGGAGAATTACTATGTTTATGCACGTCATACTTGGCGCGGCGCTATTCACTTATGCCGCGACGAGGAAATCCATTTACTTAATACCCCTGCTATTTTTGGCTTTTATAGCATCCGCTAAAGCCCACGCGGCTGATTCCATGCTTAGTGTTACTTGTAAAGATGAGGACAGGGGCGCCGAAATCTTTATCAATGATAAATTTAAGGGCAAATGTCCATTGAGTTTAATGATTCCCGCTGGCAAGTTGAAGTTGGAAGTTCACAAGAAAGTGGATGCTTTGAGTAATCGCGTATTCGAGCAGGAAATAAGAGTGGGTCAAGGCGTAGATAAAAATGTCAAAGTGCTATTAGGTGCTGCGCAACTCAATGACAAAGGTAAGCAGCTCCAAGCCAGGCGACTAAGCCTGGAGCAAGCAGAATTGAAGAGGCCAGGGAAAGAAGGCACACCCGAAACTGTTGCGACTCCAGTCCCAAATTTTGCTATGACCCATCCTGTCGTTCCGCCGCCGGTCGTGGTAGCCGCACCGGCCGCAATTATTCCTCCCGTCATGTTGTCGCCGCAGGTTGTGGCTACGGAGCAAGCAGAGAATGAAGCAATCATATTGCCGCCAATTGTTGTTACCGCCAACCCGTTGGGAAGCGCGCTGTTTGATCTCGTATCACCTGTTTCTGTGCTCAGCGGAAAAGATTTATCGTTTCGGCAAGAGAGTACTTTAGGTGAAACGCTTTCTAAACTCCCGGGCGTCAGTTCCACCTACTTTGGCCCAAACGCGAGCCGTCCCGTCATTCGTGGCCTGGACGGTGATCGTGTACGGATAATGCAGAACGGTGTCGGCATGCTCGATGTTTCGGCCTTGAGCCCTGATCATGCTACAACCGTAGAGCCGTTGGTGGTAGATCGGATCGAAGTGGTGCGCGGCCCTGCAACACTGATGTATGGCGGTTCCGCAGTCGGAGGTGTAGTGAATACGCTAGACAATCGTATTCCCCAATCACCCATCGAAGGCTTGATGGGCCGCGTTGAACCTCGGATGGGCGGTGCCGCCAATGAGCGCAGCGGTGCAGCCGTACTGGAAGGCGGCAATGGCTTGGTTGCACTTCACGCTGACATCGCTTCACGCCGAACTGACGATCTCCGTATTCCTGATTTTGCCCGATCAGACCGACAACGTACTTTGGATGGCCTTACAGTTGAACAGCCTTATGGACGTTTGCCCAATAGCTCATTGAAGAGCGATAGCGGTGCTGTGGGCGCTTCCCTCACTTTGAACAAGGGATATATCGGCCTCTCATATAGCGATATGCAATCGAACTACGGTACCGTGGTGGAACCGGATGTACGGGTCGACATGAACAGCAAACGGTTAGGTGTGGCGGGGGAAGTGCGCGAACTGGGCACCTTCGTTCAGGAAGTGAAATTCAAATATGGCTATACCGACTATCTGCACAATGAGTTGGATAAGGGTGAAATTGCAACCACGTTCAAAAACAAGGGGTATGAAACACGGGTAGACGCAACTCACGCCAAGTTGGGGCCATTCACCGGCGCCTTCGGTGTGCAGCTTTCAAATGCTGATTTTGAGGCGCTCGGCGCGGAGGCATTTCTGCCGAAAGTCAATACAGACGCCAAAGCGCTTTTCATTTATGAGGAAGCCACATTCGGTAATGTAAAATTTACTGCAGGGGGCCGTAACGAACATACCACAGTAGAATCGGCCGGGGATAGCCCAACAACGACGCGCTTTGGTGCTGCCCAGGCACGCAAGTTTTCAGCCAATAGCGGCGCCTTAGGCGCACTCTACACCTTCAGTCCGAAGGTTACCTTGGCTGCAAATCTTTCGCATACCGAGCGTGTGCCGACCTATGCCGAGCTATTTGCGAATGGCAGGCATGTAGCAACGGGACAGTTCGAGGTGGGTGACACAATGCTTTCTAAGGAAAAATCGAACGGTGCTGATGTACAACTGCGCTGGCGTTCAGGACCGCATTCAGCAAGTATCAGTGGTTTCTACACACGCTTCCAGAACTACATTGCGTTGATTAAAAGTGGTCAGGAGCAGGAAGAGCTTACGGAGGCTTTATTTCGTGCGGTGAAGGCTGAGTTTCATGGTTTTGAGGCGGAAGGAAAATTTCGGATATATGAAAAAACAGGTAATCTCGATCTCAATCTGCGCGGCGACTCTGTGCGGGCGAAAAACAGCGACACGGGCGAGTCATTGCCGCGCATTTCTCCCATGCGTCTTGGCGCGGGCCTTGATTACCAACTTGGTAAATTCAGTACGAGGCTCGATGTTTCCCATTCTTTCAAGCAGGATCGAGTCGCAGAGAATGAATTGTCCACCCCTGGCTACACGCTGACCAACACCACGTTTAACTATCGCTTTAAGACGCAAGCAGTAAGCTGGGATGCGTACATCAAAGGCAACAATCTTTTCAATCAGGAAGCACGAACACATACCTCATTTTTGAAGGAAATCGCCCCGTTGCCGGGGCGTGGTTTTCTTCTCGGTGTACGTGCCAATTTCTAGATTTCCTATAACAAGATTCATTCGACAGCATGAACATGATGATGTCGCATCCAACAGGGTGCGACAATTTGTCACATTCCCCCAGTCTTAACATTAAGTTAACATCGCGCTCCAATATTATTGGTGAGCGGGTTAGTCGGTTAGCAACTGATGTAACTGTGATTAGTGATTTTGGATTTATGTTGAGTGTACCGTGTAAAACTCAGTGCTACGGCGTGGGTTTTGCTAGCAAAATTTAGAGGGATAATTTATGAGGTCTGGCTACAAATCACAGTATTTATTAATCTTGGCTGCATTACCCTGCCTCGCATATGCAGACCATATAGTAAAAGATTTTGAGCCAACTCTCCCCACAGTCAATGTGACAGCTGAACGTGACAAGCTGGGTGCATCATTGACTCAGCCAGATATCAAGCGAGCTACCAACGAAATTAATCAAACCGCTGGTGGTGTGGCTATTGTAGATGCCGAAAAGGTTCGCGAAGGTCGAGTATCAAATTTTGCCGATACTTTAGGACTTGCCACAGGTGTATTTGCTCAGTCTCGATTTGGAGCTGAAGAGACACGCTTATCTATACGGGGGTCAGGACTGCAACGTACATTTCATGGCCGTGGTATCAAGCTGATGCAAGACGGTATCCCAGTTAATCAAGCTGATGGCAGTTTTGATTTTCAGGCAATCGAACCGCTGTCCACTCGTTATATTGAAGTTTATCGCGGAGCCAATGCACTTCGTTATGGAGCGACTAACCTGGGCGGTGCAATCAATTTTGTTTCTCCTACAGGTTACGATGCACCAAGATTTGAAACACGTGCAGAAATTGGCAGTTTTGACTATAAACGTTTCGGCGTTGCTACCGGTGGTGTTGTCGGTGACCTGGATTATTTCATCAATGCAAGCACCTTCAGCCAAGATGGTTATAGGGAATTTGCTAAACAAAATGCAAAACGGACAAATGCGAATATTGGCTATCGGTTCAACCCTGATTTAGAAACCCGTTTTTATCTTGGTTACGCGAATAGTGACTCTGAATTGCCAGGTAATCTGACTAAAGCTCAATTGAAGATTGACCCAAGCCGAGCGTTTCTGAGCCCTACCACCCTGCAACAAAAACGTGATATTGAGTTATTGCGCATAGCCAACAAAACCACATTACGTATGGGTAATACCCGTCTGGAAATTGGTGCTTTCTACTCTGAAAAAAACCTATTCCACCCTATTTTTCAAGTGCTGGATCAGGATAATCATGATTACGGCCTAGAAGTGCGCCTAGTAAACGATAGTCAGCTATTCGGTTATAAGAACGAATTCGTGCTTGGCTTTACCCCTACCCGAGGTATCACACAGGAAGATCGCTGGGTAAACAATAAAGGCAACCGGGGTGGTCGCACCAACAAATCTGATCAGATTGCTACCAATATGGGGTTCTATGCTGAGAACCGCTTATTTGTATTGCCCAAACTCGCCGTGATTACCGGCGTGCAATATACCAAGTCCAAACGAGAATATATTGACAAATTTTTCGATACGCCAGCTCAAAATGAAAGTTTCAATGCAAACTATACTCAAACCAGCCCTAAAATTGGACTCTTGTATAACCATCTTCCCAATGTGCAATCTTATGCAAATCTTTCGCGCAGTTTCGAGCCCCCTTCATTTGGCGAACTGGCGGGAGGTTTAAAACCCAACATTGTTAAAGCTCAAAGCGGCACTACTTTTGAAATGGGTACACGTGGTAACAGCAAAAATATTGATTGGGACATCTCCGCTTATCATGCACGATTGAGCAATGAGTTATTGCAGACTGCTGTTTTTGCGGGCGGTAATAATCCAGTTCCGGTGGCACAAACTACTAATGCTTCTCGAACAATACATGCTGGCCTTGAAATGGGGTTGACAGCACGCCTACCTTTCAATCTGGAATGGCGCCAAAATCTGTTAATTAACGAATTTCGCTTTGATGATGATCGCACTTATGGCAATCGCCGTCTGCCAGGTATACCCAGAACCTTGTTGCGCGGTGAGTTGAAGTATCGCTCAGGTGGTTTCTATATTGGCCCCACTATTGAAACTTCACCACATCGATATGCGGTCGATTTTGCAGAGACCGTTTATGCAGATGGTTATACCATTTTTGGTTTAAAGATGGGCCAGCAATTGACCAAGCGACTTTCCTGGTTCCTGGAAGGGCGCAATCTTGCTGACCGTAAATATGTAGCCACCACCAGCGTGGTACTTAATCAAGGCGGTGCTGATGGCGCTCTATTTCTGCCTGGGGATGGCCGTTCAGTCTATACCGGTGCGCAATGGAGATTTTAATGTCTAGTGCTTAATTGCATAAGCTAATATGCTGAAGTTGGTTGTCAATTAGGGATATGAATAGATACTAGTAAAACCTCTAATATTTATAGATCGTTTGACAGCTTTGTAGTCATCGATGTCCATGCAAACTATAAAGTAAACAAAAACTGGAACGCAACAATGGAGATCGAAAATATTAATGACTACAAACACACTCTTTTTTACCCATTTCCATAACGCACATTTGTTGCCAATTTGCAATATAAATTCTAGGAAGATCTTCATGAAGTTTTCATTTTGGGTTACGTTCCATAGCATAATGATTGTTATGTATTACCGGGTTTCTGGGTTGCATCATGAATAATACAATTAGACTGGAGATTTGGCGTCAGCGGTTAAGTGCCTGGTTGTTTGGCCATTGTCGTTGGGTCGGATTGATTTTCTGTTTGGCGATCAATGGAATGTGCATGGCTGCAGACCATTCAGGTCATGGCTCTGCGAATCCCCAAGATATGGCAAAGATATGGAAAACCGCACTTGCCCGCCAGCCGCTTGCGGTCGCCGCCACGTTTGATGCCAGCGGCAAGCTGTGGCAGGCATCCGTGAAAGATGGTCATGTAATGGTGAGTCAGTCTGATAATCAGGGAAAAACCTTCAGCACGCCAGTTCCTGTTAATACAGAATCTGAGTTAGTGGCCGCGGTAGGTGAGAACCGTCCAAAAATTCTGGTAGGAAGCAATGGCAACGTCTACATTTCCTACACCCGGAACCTGGAGACGCCTTTTGCCGGCAATATCCGTTTCAGCCGCTCGGTAGATGGAGGAAAAAGCTTTTCCGCACCCATTACGGTCAATAACAATCTGGATTCGATAACCCACAGTTTCGACGCAATGGGTGTAAACGAGCGCGGCCAGATTTACATCGCCTGGCTGGACAAGCGCGATATCTCAATCGCTACAAAAAATGGGGCAAAATACAGTGGGCTAGCGATCTACTACGCCCTTTCTGATGATGAAGGCAAAACTTTTCATACCAACATTAAAGCCGCCGATCATTCCTGCGAATGCTGCCGCGTGGCGATGGCAATGGATAAGGATGGCACCCCGATTATTGTGTGGCGGCATATTTTCGGTAAGAACATACGCGACCATGCCATGATGCGGCTTGATGGCAAGTCTCAACCTATCCGCCTAAGTTACGAAAACTGGGAAGTTGATGCCTGCCCTCACCATGGCCCAGCAATATCCATTGCTAACGACGGTAATTATCATTTTGTTTGGTTCAGCAACTCATCGGAACAGCACGGGTTGTTCTATTCTCACTCTTCCGATCAAGGCAAGCATTTTTCTCGTCCATTAAATTTTGGAAATTTCCAGGCGCAAGCCTCACACCCACATGTTTTGAGTCTGGGCCAACGCGTTTTTATCGTCTGGAAAGAATTTGATGGCATGGCTACTGGCATCTATCTGATACATTCCATTGATGGGGGTAACCTCTGGTCGGCTTCCAAAAAAATTGCCTCAACCACTGGCACTTCAGATTACCCATTCCTGGTCAGTGATGGCAATAAAAACTATCTCTCCTGGAATACCGACAAAGAAGGCTACCGACTTATTAATTTAGCTGAGACCGCACAATGAAGTCCGGTGGCACGATAATTCAATGTCTGTTCGGTTTATTGTTGTGCTTAAGTTCTGCTTATTCCTCGGCTGCACAAATAGCCAAACATTTTGTGCGCGGCAGTTATCAGGAAATTGTTTCAGCCCGTGTGGGTAAACCTTTCATTATCAGTTTATGGTCTCTCGATTGCACATATTGCCACGACGATATGGTGCTGTTCGGCAAACTATCGAAAAAATACCATAACCTCGATTTAGTACTGATTTCAACTGATACCCCGGACCAAATGAAGGAAATTGCGCGCACGCTACAAAAATACCCTCTGAAAAAAGCTGAATCCTGGGTTTTTGCCGACAGTTTCGTTGAGCGCTTGCGTTACGAAGTGGATACGCAATGGTATGGAGAGCTGCCCCGCACCTATTTTTACGATGCGCAAGGGCACGCCTTAGCGTTAAGCGGCAAGTTGGATTATGCGCAAATTGAGCGATGGATACGCACAAGCAAAAAGAACGAATAAAAACTCGACACAGAATTTTAACTGTTACCAGTTCAATCTCAAGTCCCATAGGTTACATATTAGCGGACGCATCAACCAAGTTCTGGCAGTTGACATTGCTGAATAACAACAAGGTCGCTTCCTCGAAGACGACAACTACGAATTGCACATCCTCTCCTCCGACCCGCGCGAACTGGTGATGAACATTTTCAATATGGCGCTGATGTTGAGGTCATCATACCAAAAAACCTGCGAAATAGCGTAGCGGAGCATCTGTAAATGCGCTGGGGCGCTGCAGATAAATAACAATGGAAGGCTCACGTGTTAAGGCAGTGGTGGTGTTAGCATAGCAATCGATCCGATAATTAAAATACTGTTTACGAGAAGATAAATAGTGACCATCCCTTACTTTGCCCATAGTGCCAACCGTGCAAACAAGTGGCACCCGCTTGCTGAGCATTTGGAGTGCGTAAGCCAGCGAGCTAGGGAGTTTAGCGGCGTACAACCGTGGGCGGCCGAAGCTGCTCTGGCCGGGTTGTTGCACGATCTGGGTAAATACGCTGACCGTTTTCAAGCGCGATTAAAAGGACAGGATTCTGGTCTTGATCACTGGTCGCAGGGAGCGTGGGTGGCGCTGGCCGAACATCGAGCCATTGCCGCTGCACTTGCGATTCAGGGACATCATGTTGGATTGCAAAACTGGAATTCTTTACGCTTGATGAATCCCCAGAGTCTCACGCAAAACCATCCATTCGGACTTGACCTGAGTGATGACGACCACTTGCGACTCAAACAGCGTGCTGAGGCAGATGGATTGCTCTTCCATGCACCCGCTCAAACAGCGTTATCTCCCAAAAAAATGGCACAAGCCGTCTCTTCCATGCTTGATGTGCGGATGCTCTTCTCGTGTTTAGTGGATGCCGACTTTCTTGACACCGAGGCGCACTTCGAGGGGGATGCGCAAGGCAAGTACGCTCGTCCTGAAGGGCCGAAGTTGGATGCCAGCGCGGCTCTTGCAGCACTCGATGCCCACATGGCGAAACTGCGAAATACTACTAGTGCGCAAACAGAGGTGCGGCAGGCGCGGCAGGACCTTTGGAGTGTGGCGGAGCGTGCAGGAAAAATGCAGTCAGGCTTGTTCACGCTGACAGCCCCCACCGGCTCCGGCAAGACACTGGCTATGCTCAAATTCGCGCTTGAACATGCAGCGAGGAATAACCTGAAACGCGTCGTTCTGGCAGTGCCGTTCCTATCAGTCATTGAACAAACAGCGCGCGAATATCGGAAGGTATTCAAATCTTTCCCGGACAACTTTGTGCTGGAACACCACAGCTTGGCCGGGTTAGGGGTTGAAGTGGAGCGGCATGATGCCGAAGGCGCAAGCGAATGTCAGCGCCGACTGCTGGCTGAGAACTGGGATGCACCGATTGTGTTGACCACCAATGTGCAACTGCTCGAATCTTTGTTTTCCAACCGCCCATCCTCCTGTCGCAAACTGCACAATCTGATGGAGTCGGTGATTCTGTTTGACGAAGCACAAAGCTTACCGGCAGGCCTTGTGGTGCCTACGCTTGCGGCATTATCGCACCTGTCATCGGCCTACCGTTCGAGCGTGGTTTTTGCCACCGCCACCCAACCCGCCTTTGACACACTGCACGCAGCGGTGACAAAGCACGCTGCGCAAGGCTGGCAACCTGAAGAAGCTGTGCCGGGACACGCTGAGATGTTCCGCGTGTTGGAACGGGTAAAGGTTTCATGGCCGAAGAATGGAGAAAAACGTAGCTGGGCTGAATTGGCCGCCGACTTGCGTAGCGATAGCGCAAAGCAGGTTTTGTGTGTTGTCAACCTCAAGCGGCATGTCCTCGCCCTGCTTGATGAGCTAACTGGAACGGAAGGATTGTTCCATCTTTCCACCAACATGTGTGCCGAACATCGTCGCACTGTCTTGAATCGAGTACGGAAACATCTCAAGTATGGAAAACCTTGCCGCTTGATTTCCACACAATGCGTCGAAGCCGGTGTTGATCTCGACTTCCCTTTGGTTTATCGCGCACTCGCGCCGCTGGAAGCCATTGCCCAAGCCGCCGGACGTTGCAACCGTGAAGGCAAACTCAATGAGCAAGGCCGTTTGGGCAAGGTGGTGGTGTTTGAGCCAAACGCCGAAGAAAACCTGCGGCGATGTTATCCCACGCACGCCTACTATCAAGCCGCTGAAGTCACACGAACGATGCTAACCCTGCACGGTGATCTGAATATCAACGATCCTGCTCTGTTCCGCGACTATTACCGGCGACTTTATGATCTGAACAATCCGGCCAACCTGAATCAAGTATTGAACGATGCAATCACGGCACTGGACTTTCCAGAGGTTGCCAAGCACTACCGCCTCATCGACCAGAACTCCATTCAGGTTTTGGTTCCATGGGCAGATCGGTGGGATGAGTTTGATACATTGCGTAGCGAAGCCGAACGGGAAGGCATCTCCGCTAAGTGGATGCGCCGCGCACAGGGACTTGCTGTTAGCATTTACCAGACAATAGATGAGCCACCCGCTTGGGTAATCCCGGCGAAGCTCAGGCGTGGTGGCACATCTGACGAGTGGTTTATCCTCGAAGGGGATTATTATGACGACACCCTTGGATTGAATCCGCCCAAGGGTGAGCAGGTTTTTATTGCATAAGGAGGACACATGGCAAACGGCATGCACACATTGGAAGTCTGGGGCGATCTCGCCTGTTTCACCCGCCCCGAAATGAAGGTTGAACGATTTTCATATCCGGTTATTACTCCCTCGGCTGCACGCGGAATTTTTGATGCGATCTACTGGGATGGCATCCGGGAAAAGCAAGGTAAGGAAACCATCATGCGCCCCTATTTTCACTGGCAAGTCAAGCGCATCGAGGTGATGGAACTACCACGTTACATTGCTTTGCGGCGCAACGAAGTGAAAGGATGTGTCCCCGGTACAGCAACGCTCAACAAGTGGATGTCAGGCAAGGAACAAGCCGAACCGCTTTGGGCTGACGGTAACGATGAAAGCACGGGGCGCACCCAACGCCAGACAATGGCACTCAAAAACGTGCGTTATCGAATTACCGCGCAAATTGTTCCCAAGACCGGCTTTGCCTCCGACTACGGAAAATTCAACAGTCAATTTGAGCGTCGCGCTAAGCAGGGAAAATGTTTTCAGCAACCTTATTTTGGTTGCCGTGAGTTTCCCGCGTTTTTTGAATACGTTGAATCGCAAAACGCAAACGACCATCCTCCCGCCGTCTTGGATCAGCACTTGGGTTTCATGCTTTACGACGTGTTTGATTTACGGAAAGAGGCTGTGCGTTTCAGTGACAAGCCTTTCATAACTCTGTTCGATGCCCATGTGCGTAACGGTGTGCTGGAAGTGCCACCATTCGACAGCGAGGCAGTAAAGAAATCGGGAGGCCAATAGCCATGCTGCAAGCACTGATGGATTACGGAAACGGTCTCGACTCCGAACCCGGCTTCAAAACCCGCGAAGTGCGCTGGTGCATCGAACTTGCCACAGACGGACGTTTTCTCAACGTGCTGCCATTGGGTGATGGAAAACGCGGAGCGATGCATCACCGTTGCCCGGATATGCACGCCATGAATGCGGGCGGCAAGTCTCACTTTCTGGTGGAGACTGTGCAGACAGTGGCGCTCATGTTCAAAGCCAACGAGGAAGCAAAGAAAATTGCCGGTACTGAAGATAAGCACGGGTTTTTTGTTGACATGTTAGGTAAGGCTAGCGATTCTGCTCCGGTACTCAGTGCGTTGGTAAACGCGCTGAAAAATGAAGCTTGCCTCAAAGATATACGTGGGGCACTGACCGATAGAAAGGCCAAGCCTGCCGATTGGCTCAGTTTTCGGATTGACGGCATTGATCCGCGCGAGGACAAAACTGTTCAGGCATGGTGGCGCGAATGGCGCAAGGCGGACATGGGCGGCGAATTACCCGATGCGGCTCCTATTCCAGGCAATGCTGTCAATGGCGCAATGGTATGCTTCCTCACTGGTGAGGCTACTCAGCCTTTGTTGACCCAACCAAAAATCACTGGTCTATCTGGCGTTGGTGGTTTGAGCATGGGGGATGTGATGGTCGGTTTTGACAAGGACGCTTTCGGCTCTTTCGGTCTGAATCAATCTGCCAACGCAGCCATGAGTGCCGAAGCTGCGCAGAAATATGTGGACGGCCTCAACGACTTGATACGTAACCATTCGCGTAAACTTGCCAACGCGCTGGTGGTTCATTGGTTCAAGGAGCAGGTTATCCCGCAGGAGGACATGCTGGAATGGCTCAATGACTTCGAATCTCAAGAGCTAAAAGAAGCTTCTGCACAGGGTGCAGCGCGACGCTTGCTCGATGCTATCCGTAGCGGTACGCGCGCGGATTTGAGTAACAATCATTATTATGCGTTGACGCTCTCCGGCGCATCCGGGCGAGTAATGGTGCGCGACTGGCTGGAAGGACCTTTCGAGAATTTGGTGAGTAATGTCGAGGCGTGGTTTGCCGACCTCGCCATTGTTGCCCGCGACGGCAACGGGTCAGCCAACGATCCCAAGTTTATAGCGGTGTGTTGGGCGCTGGTGCGCGATCTCAAGGATTTGCCCGCACCCACCGCCGCCACACTTTGGAAAACTGCTATCCAGCGTCTGCCCATCCCGCAACCCATCATGGCGCAAGCACTGGCACGTTTTCGCACTGATCTAGTTGATAAAGACCAACCCCCGTTCAACCATGCTCGCATGGGTCTCATTAAAGCCTATTTCGTTCGACTCAACTCAGGAGGTAACACAACCATGACGGCCTATCTCAATCCCGACCACCCTGCACCCGCTTACCATTGCGGGCGACTGCTCGCCATACTTGCCAACCTGCAACGCGCGGCACTTGGCGATGTAGGCGCAGGCGTGGTGCAACGCTACTATGCTGCCGCCAGCCAGACACCTGGGCTGATTATCGGGCGTTTGGTTAGAAACGCATGCAACCACTTGGGCAAGCTCGAAGGCGGATTGGCCTACTGGTACGAAAGTCAGATTGCCGATGTGATGGGGCGCTTGGGTGACGGTGCGCCGCGCATACTCGACCTTAACGGCCAAGGGCTGTTTGCCCTCGGCTATTACCAGCAACTCGCCGCGCTACGTGAAGGCAAAAAAACTAACGAAACTGCACAAGGAGAAAAGCAATGAGCACCATTCAAAACCGTTACGAATTCCTCTATCTATTCGATTGCGAAAACGGCAATCCGAACGGCGATCCGGACGCTGGTAACAGCCCGCGCATTGACCCGGAAGATATGCACGGGCTGGTTTCCGACGTAGCTATCAAACGGCGGGTGCGCAACTATATTCAGACAGCCTTCGGTAATGAAGCGCCCAATGCTATTTTTATCGAGCATTCAACCAATCTTAACAAACAGATTACAGCAGCGCACGAAGCTACAGGCGGTGCTCCCGCTGGAGGGGGAAACAGGACGCAGGTTGGGAATGCTCGCAACTGGATGTGCCAACAGTTTTTCGATGTGCGTACCTTTGGCGCAGTCATGTCCACAGGCCCAAACGCTGGACAGGTGCGTGGCCCAGTACAGGTTGCTTTCTCGCGTTCCATTGACCCAATTCTGCCGATGGATGCTTCCATTACCCGCATGGCTGTGGCTGAAAAAGTGGCTGGTGCCAAAACCAAAGCTGATTACGAAGCATGGGAAGGCAAGCAGGAAGAAGACAAGCTCAGAACCATGGGTCGAAAATCACTTATCCCCTATGGTCTTTATGTCGCCAAAGGTTTTGTTTCTGCTAGTCTTGCTCAAGGTACTGGTTTTTCAGACAACGACCTCACTCATCTGTGGGATGCACTGAAAGGTATGTGGGATCACGACCGCTCTGCCTCAAAAGGCGTAATGTCCTGTCGAGGGTTGTATGTGTTCAAGCACGTTGGCACCGACAGCGATGCAACCCAGCGTGTGCGTCAAGCGATGCTCGGTTGTGCGCCTGCGCAACGACTGCTAGACTTTTCTACACCTGATCGCAAAGTCGAAAATGCCATTATTGAGGTTGCTTATCGAGAAGGTTCATCTGGTTCACCTCGCGCCTTTTCGGATTACACAGTTACCCCTCATGCTTTCCGCTTACCGAAAGGGGTGGAACTTTGGACAGGCGATGATAATTGCGGTTTAATAAATATCTCGGCGGCAAAATGACCCCAATCCATTCCAGTTACGACGAAGCACTGCTAACCAAAATGGTGGAAACCATTGTGCGTGAAGTTTCACCTGAGACTATTATTCTCTTTGGTTCCCGTGCGCGAGGTGATGCACGCTCCGATTCCGATGTTGATTTGCTCGTAGTTGAAACGGAGCCGTTTTCGCCCCAGCGTAGTCGTCGAAAAGAAGCGGCGCGCTTGTATATGGCATTAAGGGAGCTGGCTATTTCCAAGGACATTCTCTTATACAGTAGGGATGAATTCGAGCGCTGGAAAAATTCCTTGAACCATGTTGTCGGAAGGGCGCATCGTGAAGGAAGGGTGCTTCATGGCCGACCTTGAACAAGCCCGTTCCATGTTGCGCATGGCGTACAAGGATTTCAATGCACTCATCGGTATGCAAGAAAATTCATTATTTGCCGATGAGATTTTTGGTCTCCATGTTCAGCAGGCGGTCGAAAAGGCCTTGAAAGCATGGCTGTGTGTCAACGAGGATATTTATCCACTGACGCACGAACTGGCACGATTACTTGTCCTGTTGGAGAATCATGGTGCGGATGTAGAGAAGTTTTGGCCGCTAGTTCAGTTCACTATGTTTGCGGTACAAGCGCGCTACGAAGAGGGCATATCCGACCTGGACGAACCTATCAACCGTGCGATAGAAATTGAAAATGTGCGTGAATTATTGACGCATGTTGAACAGAGGATTGCCGCTTAAGTGGCTTCCATGGCTGATATTGAACCCATCAACGTTTCTGCCCTCAATCAATATACCTATTGCCCGAGACGTTGTGGTTTGATTTATTTGGAAAACGAATTTTCCGACAATATTCACACTTCACGCGGCAACGCTGAGCATGAGCGTGTCGATCAAATAGGATACGTGACAACTCGCGAAGGCGCGCGGGCTGAATATGCCTTGCCTATATGGTCTGAACAGCTTGGGTTAATCGGTAAATGTGATGTGGTGGAATTCTGGACGGATGGCAATATTTATCCGGTGGAATACAAGCATGGGGCACGCAAAAAGCGCCTTAATGATGATTTGCAACTGGCGGCGCAAGCTTTGTGTCTGGAAGAAATGACTGGTAAGGTCATCACGCATGGCGCGATCTATCACCATACATCGCGGCGTCGCCGCGAGATTGCCATCACGCCTGAGTTGCGGCAGCAGGTAGAAGACACTGTTGCCGCCATTCGCATTATGATGAATTCAGGCAAGTTGCCGCCTCCGGTCAATGACGCGCGCTGTAAGGATTGTTCGTTGATAGAAATTTGCCAGCCTCACGCGGTCGCTGAACGTGCGGTGCAGCATAGTCTGCTGGAAACTTTGTTCGAGCCGGAGGGTATATAAAAATGGCGCGCCAGTTGCTTAACACACTCTACGTCATGACACCAAATTCTTACCTCCATCTGGAGAACGATACGGTGCGGGTGGAAGTGGAGCGCGAGAAGAAGTTACAGGTACCGCTGCATCATCTGGGTAGTGTGATATGTCTGGGTAATATCATGCTTTCACCTGCGTTGATGCATCGCTGTGCGGATGATGGCATCAGCCTGGTGTTGCTGAATAATCAGGGACGATTCAAGGCGCGTCTGGAAGGCTCGGTTTCCGGCAATATCTTGTTGCGGCAGGCGCAGCATCGCTTGGCACTAGATGCAAAATTTGCGCTGGGTATTGCTCAGAGTACGATTGCCGGGAAGTTGCGTAATGCCCGTCAAGTCTTGCTGCGCGGCGCACGTGAAGCAGGTGATGTTGAGGATAGCAGCGCACTCGCGGCGGCAACCGAGAGACTCTCCAATTCGTTGCGCAACCTGTCTCACGCCCCTGATTTGGATGTGGTGCGCGGCATTGAAGGCGATGCGGCAAAAAATTATTTCGCCGCGTTGTCGCTGTTGGTCAAGCGCGAGGTACGTGACAAGTTCACCATGGATGGACGCACTCGTCGGCCACCGCGTGATCGATTCAATGCGCTACTTTCTTTTCTCTACTCCATGTTGATGAACGACTGCCGTTCTGCGCTGGAGGCGGTGGGTCTTGATCCTCAGCTTGGCTTCTTGCATACCGTTCGCCCGGGACGCGCTGCACTCGCACTGGATTTGATGGAAGAGTTTCGTGCCATTTTCGCTGACCGGCTGGCCCTTACGTTGATTAACCGGGGGCAGATTGGCCCCAATGATTTTGCCGAACGTGAAGGGGGCGCGGTATTGCTTGAAGGCGATGCACGCCGTACCGTGGTGGTCGCCTATCAAGAACGCAAACAGGAAGAGGTGATGCATCCTTTGCTTGAAACCAAGGTACCGATTGGTCTGATACCGTTGCTGCAAGCGCGCTTTATGGCGCGCACTCTGCGCGGGGAAATGGAAGGCTATCTGCCGTTTCTTTACCGTTAACTACTATGCTGATTATTATTACTTACGATGTATCCACTATCACCGCTGCCGGACGTAAACGGCTGCGTCGTGTCGCGAAAGTTTGCGAAAGCACTGGGCAACGAGTGCAAAATTCTGTGTTTGAGTGCAAGGTTAATCAAATGCAGCTTGAAGAATTAGAACGGCGACTGCTTGCCGAGATAGACGAAAAAGAAGATAGCCTGCGCTTATATCGCTTGACCGAACCGGTGGAGTTGCACATCAAGGAGTATGGGAATTTCCAAGCTGTGGACTTTGAAGGGACGTTGGTAATATGACGCGCGAACCCGTAGCAACGGCACAAACACGGCAGGTTCGCGTTGTGGCTAATATATTGACGAAGGAGGATTTCCTGCTTTCGTCGTTTGATTGTACGGGCTCTCTGTTGCTTGAGAACAGAGGGTTCGCGCAAAGTGCGCTTTTCAACGTTGAAAGTCATGATGTTGTAAGCGGACTGTAGCGCCCGTCCTTCGGGACGGGCGAGGATTGAAACAACTCTTAATCCTCCTGGTCAAAGGGCGACCATGTGTAGCGCCCGTCCTTCGGGACGGGCGAGGATTGAAACTAACTTTTGGCTGTATGGGACGTTTTTCATTTCAGTAGCGCCCGTCCTTCGGGACGGGCGAGGATTGAAACATGTGTTTTATTTTGGTTGGCATGTTTGCGGGGGGTAGCGCCCGTCCTTCGGGACGGGCGAGGATTGAAACGCATCGAGCATGTTTCCAAGTTTGATGACAAATTCGTAGCGCCCGTCCTTCGGGACGGGCGAGGATTGAAACAAAAATAACCGTTGCTGATTTGCAAAACCAGCATGGTAGCGCCCGTCCTTCGGGACGGGCGAGGATTGAAACATATTCAATATGTCACCTACCCCGGCGAACGCCGGTAGCGCCCGTCCTTCGGGACGGGCGAGGATTGAAACATATGGTGAATCCGAGGAATCCAAGAGCGGCGGAGTAGCGCCCGTCCTTCGGGACGGGCGAGGATTGAAACAATAATCAATTGCCGATCTTTATCAGCCCATGAAGTAGCGCCCGTCCTTCGGGACGGGCGAGGATTGAAACATTATTTGCCGACCATCACGCCAAAACCGAACATGTAGCGCCCGTCCTTCGGGACGGGCGAGGATTGAAACCTAAATGGTGCTGATACGCTCACGGGAAAGCCTGACGTAGCGCCCGTCCTTCGGGACGGGCGAGGATTGAAACAACTCATCATAAACCGGCGCGGTATAGGCCAGCCGTAGCGCCCGTCCTTCGGGACGGGCGAGGATTGAAACCTAAATGGTGCTGATACGCTCACGGGAAAGCCTGAGTAGCGCCCGTCCTTCGGGACGGGCGAGGATTGAAACGTCAGATTGCACGTGATGGCTATTTTCAGACGTTCGGTAGCGCCCGTCCTTCGGGACGGGCGAGGATTGAAACATTTTTCAACTCTTGAATGCAACATTGACATTGAGTAGCGCCCGTCCTTCGGGACGGGCGAGGATTGAAACCAGACACAAGTCTACGATCTTTTCATGGCTAATGGTAGCGCCCGTCCTTCGGGACGGGCGAGGATTGAAACATATGTAAATGTACGCCAATCTTTTTCGAGCCTGGTAGCGCCCGTCCTTCGGGACGGGCGAGGATTGAAACGCATTAGAAATACTTGTCAGTGCAGAGTGAGCAAAGTGTAGCGCCCGTCCTTCGGGACGGGCGAGGATTGAAACAGAGGCTCGATCGGCGGCAATTCTGGCAGCTTCGCGTAGCGCCCGTCCTTCGGGACGGGCGAGGATTGAAACAATAATGGTGAGGGATGGGGCTCGCATCAAATTTGGTAGCGCCCGTCCTTCGGGACGGGCGAGGATTGAAACAATTGTGTAGGACTTGCCCATCATAGAAAACTCAGTAGCGCCCGTCCTTCGGGACGGGCGAGGATTGAAACATAATTCAATAAATAATGGTAAAAAGCAGCTATGTAGCGCCCGTCCTTCGGGACGGGCGAGGATTGAAACAGCAAAAAGATGAGTTTATAGCAGCGATGAAGTTGTAGCGCCCGTCCTTCGGGACGGGCGAGGATTGAAACAGAAGAGGCTCTGGCGCTCGTAAGTAGCGCAACATCGTAGCGCCCGTCTTTCGGGACGGGCGAGGATTGAAACAGCAAGGATACATTGGCCAGATATAGCGAGCTGCGTAGCGCCCGTCCTTCGGGACGGGCGAGGATTGAAACAATCGCTCGCGCTGTGCGTCGCAATCCGGCCAAATGTAGCGCCCGTCCTTCGGGACGGGCGAGGATTGAAACGAATTGTGCGCGCGCCTCAGTCTCGAATGCCTTGTAGCGCCCGTCCTTCGGGACGGGCGAGGATTGAAACCTCAACATGGTGGAGCAGTAACGTGAGTAAGCGCAGTAGCGCCCGTCCTTCGGGACGGGCGAGGATTGAAACAATTCCGGTTGCACCATTGAATCCGGTACGCCACGTAGCGCCCGTCCTTCGGGACGGGCGAGGATTGAAACAGCTTTACTGGGATCATTAACGACCACGGCGAAACAGTAGCGCCCGTCCTTCGGGACGGGCGAGGATTGAAACAGCTTTACTGGGATCATTAACGACCACGGCGAAACAGTAGCGCCCGTCCTTCGGGACGGGCGAGGATTGAAACATTTACTGGAGGGGGATGCAATTTGCACGCCTTCGTAGCGCCCGTCCTTCGGGACGGGCGAGGATTGAAACATAGTGACCGTTGCCGGGAATGCGAGCACGTTCTGTAGCGCCCGTCCTTCGGGACGGGCGAGGATTGAAACAATAATGAATCAAAATATCCCAGCGAGTTTTTCGGTAGCGCCCGTCCTTCGGGACGGGCGAGGATTGAAACAGACTGGCACCTTCATCCATCGTTTTCTTGAGCCGGTAGCGCCCGTCCTTCGGGACGGGCGAGGATTGAAACATTGGTGGTACCAATGGCCTGGCTCCGACCTATGCGTAGCGCCCGTCCTTCGGGACGGGCGAGGATTGAAACAATTCCGGTTGCACCATTGAATCCGGTACGCCACGTAGCGCCCGTCCTTCGGGACGGGCGAGGATTGAAACTTCCTCATCGTAAAATGATTGTGGTGTGAAATATGTAGCGCCCGTCCTTCGGGACGGGCGAGGATTGAAACATAACTGGGTAAAAAACTATTTTATTGACCCTGGTAGCGCCCGTCCTTCGGGACGGGCGAGGATTGAAACATCAAATGGCTGGCAGGAATATCGTCTGGACTGGGTAGCGCCCGTCCTTCGGGACGGGCGAGGATTGAAACGATTATCAACGCGACCAGATTCTGACCGGAAACGATGTAGCGCCCGTCCTTCGGGACGGGCGAGGATTGAAACCTCTATCGTTGCTCCGCGCCCAGCCTCTGAGGCATGGTAGCGCCCGTCCTTCGGGACGGGCGAGGATTGAAACACTTTCAGGGTGGAGTCATCACAAGGCTTGCAAGCGTAGCGCCCGTCCTTCGGGACGGGCGAGGATTGAAACATCATGTCAGCAAATAACTCTTTTGCCGCCCAATTGTAGCGCCCGTCCTTCGGGACGGGCGAGGATTGAAACTCGGATATTCTGGATTGTCTGCGTGAGGCTAAAGTAGCGCCCGTCCTTCGGGACGGGCGAGGATTGAAACGCCTACACCGGAAAATATAAGCGTAGGGCTGGCGGTAGCGCCCGTCCTTCGGGACGGGCGAGGATTGAAACGTCAGATTGGGCGGCCGAACATCCTGACATTGCGTAGCGCCCGTCCTTCGGGACGGGCGAGGATTGAAACGCCTACACCGGAAAATATAAGCGTAGGGCTGGCGGTAGCGCCCGTCCTTCGGGACGGGCGAGGATTGAAACGTCAGATTGGGCGGCCGAACATCCTGACATTGCGTAGCGCCCGTCCTTCGGGACGGGCGAGGATTGAAACGTCAGGCAATGCACGTATCACCAGGCGATGTGCGTGTAGCGCCCGTCCTTCGGGACGGGCGAGGATTGAAACTTTTAAAAGGATAAGCGGTAAATGGTAAGTGCTCAGTAGCGCCCGTCCTTCGGGACGGGCGAGGATTGAAACTCCTTTCGGTTGAGTTAATGAGTATGCGGTTAGGGTAGCGCCCGTCCTTCGGGACGGGCGAGGATTGAAACTATTAAAAACGTGTTTGGCAAAGAAGAAATCAACCGTAGCGCCCGTCCTTCGGGACGGGCGAGGATTGAAACAGTCAGCCGATGCGCAACATCGAAACAGGCAAAGAGGTAGCGCCCGTCCTTCGGGACGGGCGAGGATTGAAACTTCGGTGGTAAGGGTGATGCGCACGCGATCTGGAGTAGCGCCCGTCCTTCGGGACGGGCGAGGATTGAAACACTTTTGAGGGTGTCAACACCGTCGACACGTCTAAGTAGCGCCCGTCCTTCGGGACGGGCGAGGATTGAAACCATAGAGCCTTTGGCTGCGGCCATTGAGGTAGCAGGTAGCGCCCGTCCTTCGGGACGGGCGAGGATTGAAACAAGCGTGGCCTCAATCGCCTCTAACAGCTTGCGAGGTAGCGCCCGTCCTTCGGGACGGGCGAGGATTGAAACCATTTAATATTGTCTGATTTTAGCCGCAACCCGGGTAGCGCCCGTCCTTCGGGACGGGCGAGGATTGAAACTTCATGCAGCGCAGGGCAACTTCAACAAAGCGAAGTAGCGCCCGTCCTTCGGGACGGGCGAGGATTGAAACTTTTTCCATATCTAGTGATGATGGTCGTTCGATTAGTAGCGCCCGTCCTTCGGGACGGGCGAGGATTGAAACTCGTACGCCTTGTCGCACCATCGGCGATACACCACGTAGCGCCCGTCCTTCGGGACGGGCGAGGATTGAAACATTTCAACTATTCCCTGTTCGACAACCGCGTCGCGGTAGCGCCCGTCCTTCGGGACGGGCGAGGATTGAAACTTGACTTGCAAATACCCCATCTGCTGCTTGGGATGTAGCGCCCGTCCTTCGGGACGGGCGAGGATTGAAACGCCTGACTGTCGCCAATTAAGAATAAGGGCGGTCGTAGTATTTGGGGTAGAGATGCGCTACACCAAGCTAGCACTACCTGTTGCACTTCGAACTTGAATCCGCCATTTATAGTTGTTTCAATTTTTAGATGAAAACATCTAAGGCGCTCATTTTTCTCAAAGATGTTTGACAAAATACATGGACATCTTAGGAGAAACTGAGCACCTTAGCAGCAATAGTGAAATCTTGATATTCATTGCCCTTGTGGAAATCACGAAGACCGTCAAATATTATGAATATTGCTGCAAGGAACTTGGTGGTCTTTGGGATGAGTCTAATATTTAAAAGAAATTTTACGAAGGGTCAATATGCAATTTTTCATAAATTCTACAAGATAGTGTCGATGTTAAAAACAAAAAATGGCAGAATTCACTTCGTGTACGAAGTAACTTGGCCACAAAATTTAAATGGAGAAAAAAATGAGATCACCTAAATTTGCATCAATTAAACATTTAATCTCTCGCATACCTGAAGATGGGCAGCTTGGAACTGAACTTCGGGAGTTGATGCAACGCATTGAAAAAGATGCTTTCGTGGTGACAGAATTGAGAGAACATCCAGACCCTATGAAGACGGCGCTCGCCATTAGTCAGGACATTGCAACCGCGCAAGATAAACTTAAAGTTACCGTTGATGCGGTGCGTGATTTCTTACGTTTCAGCATTATCGAATTTCGCGAGAACGTGAAAGCTGAGCAACTTAAATCGGCAAATTTAGTGCCAAATGAGTATGCCGCAGAGATTCGTTCAATTTACCGTTCTCTTGACGATGCAGGGAAAGAAAAAATGCTTACTGATGCCTTCACCCAACGCGATGGGGCAACAGCGGCGGCTTTAATTGGCGTGCCAGCGGTACTTACTGGTATAAATCCAGATCGAGTTGCTTTGCTCCGCCAACAATTTCTCGATTTAGTTGCGCCTGCAAAGAATGTCGGCTTTATAAATAAGTTTTCGGATACATCAGAAGAAATTCTCCGCATCGCCAGCGAAATAACAATTGAGCCCATATAATTTAAGGCCTAGAGGTTTGTTTAATTTAATTTAATTGAACTTATCCTTGGTTAACAGTGCCCCCTTAAACGACTGGAAACAAATGATGGACAATCATAATCCCGGTACGTAATTACTGATTTTCTGAACTATGCAAAAAATCCACCGCCTCACTTAAATTCCGTGTGCGCTTGAATGGTGGCAAGCTCTGCCATATGCGCTTGCCGTAGGATTTTGCTATCAAACGTGGGTCACAAATCATCAATACGCCGCGATCGGTCTCATCGCGAATCAAGCGTCCTGCACCTTGCTTAAGATTAATGACCGTGCGGGGCAACTGATATTCCATGAAGGCGTTACGCCCCTGGCTGGTTATCTGTGCAAGGCGTGCCGCCAGCACTGGGTCATCCGGCGGGGCGAACGGCAGTTTGTCTATTACCACTAACGAAAGCGCTTCGCCGCGCACATCCACTCCTTCCCAAAACGACTGACTGCCCAGTAGAATGGCGTTGCCGTGTTCGCGGAAGCGGCTCAACAGCTCATTGCGTGAACCCTCGCCTTGTAACATCAGCGGATAGTTAAGCTTCTTGCGTTCGAACTCGGTCGTTAAAATTTCATGCGCGCGTTGCATGGCACGCAGGCTGGTGAACAGCAAAAACGCCCGTCCTTTGCTGGCCTCGATCAACGGGAGAGCCGCCAGCACCACCGCTTCGGTATAGCCAGGATTATTCGGATCGAGCATATTTTGGGGTACATATAGCAGTGCTTGCTCAGGGTAATTGAAAGGACTATCCCAGCAGGCAGTTTGAGCCTCAAGCAACCCCATTTCGGATTGATAGTGCGAGAAATCCTGCTTCACGGTAATCGTGGCTGACGTAAAAATCCATGCACGTGGGTGGCCATTAATTTGCTTGGCGAATATTTCTGCGATGGACAACGGTGTGGTGTTGAGTTGCACGGATTGGTGAAATATTTCCAGCCAGCGCACCATATCCACTTGCTTTTTATCCTGCCATTGCAAAATTTTTTGCGCCATCTCCTGTCCACGTTGCCAGCAACTCTCTAGTCCCTCGCTGCGCTCTGCTTGCTTTTCCAGCAGATTGTTAACCTGCTTGAGCTTATCGCTTAACACGCTTATGGCATCCGTCCAGCCGGATAAATCTTCCATGGCGATGGCAGTCATGCGTCCCTCGCTTTGTTTGAATACCAGGCGTAAGTCACGTGCGGCTTTGTCCAACGAGTCGGTAGCGATGGGAAGCGCGGCAAAGTCTTTAGCCGAAATTGCCGCCTCCAACCGCGCGTCTCGTGCCAGTTCGATGATTTGTGAAGTCGAAATACTCTCGCCAAAAAATAAGCTGGCGGTCTCAGGCAATTGGTGTGCTTCGTCGAAAATAACGGTATTGCAAGCTGGCAGCAGTTCCGTCACGCCTTCGTCGCGCAGCATCAAATCAGCGAAAAACAAATGATGGTTCACCACCACCACATCGGCCCGCATCGCCTCCTTGCGAGCCTTGAGTACAAAGCAATCTTTATGATGCGGACATTCCTGTCCCAGGCAGTTATCGCGTGTTGAAGTCACCTGCATCCAGATGAGTGCATTCTCTGGTACATCGCTCACACCACTTTTATCGCCGGATTGGGTAATTTTTGCGTACTTCACAATTTTGGTTAGATGGCGCGAATCTTCGCGCGTGGTAAAGCGGCCATCAGACAGCGTGCGTTCGAGGTGATAATGGCACAGATAATTGGAGCGGCCCTTGAGCAATGCTATCGAAACCGGCACTTTAAGCGCATCACGCACCGTGGGTAAATCGCGTTGGAACAGTTGGTCCTGCAAATTTTTTGTGCCGGTGGAAATAATTACCTTGCCGCCTGCGAGCAGGGCAGGGACGAGATAAGCAAAAGTCTTGCCTGTGCCTGTGCCTGCCTCTGCGATGAGCTGGCCATTCGCGGTAATCGCCTGTGCGATGGCTTGTGCCATTTCAACTTGCTGTGGGCGCGCGCGAAAATTGGGGATGTGTTCGGCCAGCGCACCATCAGGCGAAAACAGGAATGCGATTTTTTTATCTATCATTGTTAAAATAGTAGCCCAACGAGTCAAGCAGCGAATTGATTTGCATGGTATCACTGCGTGAAAGCAACGGGTGACGGATAACCGGGACAGGTCTGTTTCCGTTGCTGGTTATGGATTCAAAATGTACTCGGTGATCTTCTGTATGACCTGATTCCAGGTGCAGTAGCGTCGCTGAGGTTTGCTATTTGAATATTTCTGATCATCCTCTTAAATAGCTATTACCGTTAATTGAAAAGGCACGGAACTTCTTCCGCCTTTGTCACTCATAGCTGCTACAATCTGCTAAGTTTTGTAGCAGAGTCATATCGAAACCGGGGGCGACTTGGCTTCGACGTGGGTTGCAAAGCAGTGTAGGGCATACCGAGGACCCGCAACCTCGTAAATCAGCTGGAAAACCAATAGTCGCAAACGACGAAAAGTACGCTTTAGCCGCGTAAGCGGTTAGACCTCACACCCTGCTGTCCGTGGAGGGGCTCAAGGCCGCAAGGCCGCGATGAGTGAGGTCATATACACGGAATCGTGTCATGCAGGGTTACTTTGTATGGCATTAAATTTAGGTAACTCGTTTGGTAGCAGCCTGTCGGTTGGCGTCTACCGGATAAAATTAAATAACTTGACTAAGTATGTAGAACTGCCTGTAGAGTGCTTGCGGACGCGGGTTCAATTCCCGCCGCCTCCACCAATCTAAAGGTCTCCAGAAACCACCGGAGGCCAATACAGCCAAGCCATTTCAGTGGTTTGGCTGTTTCTTTTTGTGCGCCCGGCAGGGCACACTTACTTTGAGGTGAAAGTCTTTTACAGGGAGGTTTTGTCTGATGATTTTTAGTGAAGACTCAAGAGTCAAAATCCCCTGTATCTTGCATCTGGTGCGGCTTGGCTACCGCTACTTCTCGCTCAAGAATGCCGTATGGGACGATGAGACCAATATCTTTCCGGACTTGTTTCGTGCCGCCATCGCCCGGATCAATCCCGGCATTGAGAGTGACGACATCGACCGACTGTTGACCGACGTCAAACTCCTGCTGGACAACGAAGACCTCGGCAAAGCCTTCTACGAAAAGCTCACTGAACGCTCAGGTAACCGGCTGATCGACTTCGAAAACTTCAGCAACAACAGCTTCCATGTCGTCACAGAGTTAACCTGCAAGAATGGCAACGACGAGTTCCGGCCGGATATCACCCTGCTCATCAACGGCATGCCGCTGGTCTTCATCGAGGTCAAGAAACCCAACAACCGCGAAGGCGTGCTGGCCGAGCGCAACCGCATCGTCACGCGCTGCCGCAATCCCCGTTTCCGTCGCTTCATCAATATTACCCAATTGATGGTTTTCTCCAACAACATGGAGTACGAAGACGGCTCACCGCATCCCATTGAGGGGGCCTTCTATGCCAGCCCCTCGTATGACGCGCCGATCTTTAATTACTTCCGCGAAGAGGAGGAGCTGAATCTGGCCCACCTGCTGGCCGACGTGGACGACGCAGTCGAAAACGAGGTGCTGCGCGATAACAATCTCAACGTTATCAAGCACAGCCCGGAATTCATCAGCAATAATTCGCCCAACACGCCGACCAATCGGATTTGCACCTCCCTGTTCAGCCGCGACCGCCTGTCGTTCCTTCTGCAATACGCCCTGGCCTATGTGAACGAGTCCGACGGTCTGCATAAGCATGTCATGCGTTATCCCCAGATCTTCGCCACTAAGGCAATTGAACGGAAGCTGGATGCTGGTGTACGCAAGGGGATCATCTGGCACACCCAGGGCAGTGGCAAAACCGCGCTGGCCTATTACAACACCCGTTTTCTCACCGACTACTTTCAGCGCAGGGGCATCATTCCCAAGTTCTACTTCATCGTTGACAGGATTGACCTGCTTATTCAGGCGCAGCGAGAGTTTGCTTGCCGTGGGCTGACGGTTCATACCATCGACACTCGCGAAGCCTTTGCTTGCGATATCAAGGCGACACAGGCCCTGCACAACCACACCGACAGGCCGGAGATCACCGTGGTCAACATCCAAAAATTTCAGGATGACCCGGATGTGGTGCGCACCGAGGATTACGACGTCAGCATCCAGCGCGTTTATTTTCTCGATGAGGTGCACCGCAGCTACAACCCGCAGGGCAGCTTTCTTGCCAACCTGAGCCAGTCCGACCGGAATGCCATCAAGATCGGTCTCACCGGCACGCCGCTGTTAGGTGACAACTACAACTCCCGCGCCCTGTTCGGCGACTACATCCACAAGTACTACTACAATGCCTCCATCGCCGACGGTTACACCCTGCGCTTGATCCGCGAAAAGATCGCTACCAACTACAAGCTCTCACTGCAAGAGGCTCTCGCCGCAGTGGAACTTCAGCAGGGCGATATCGACCGCAAGCTCGTCTATGCGCACCCGCGTTTTGTCGAGCCGATGCTCGATTACATCATCCGCGACTTTGAAAAAAGCCGGAGTGCGCTGAACGACGCCACCATCGGTGGCATGGTGATCTGTGACAGTGCCGAGCAGGCCCGGCAGATGTTCGAGATCTTCAATACGGTCTATGCGGCTCAGCCCCAGCCTCTCTACGCGCAAGATTCGGCACAAGAGTTGATCGCAGCCCGTCAGCCTGACAGTTATGCCGCCAGAATGATGCTTGAAAACAAGGCCAAAAGCGGTGCGCTGATCCTGCACGATGTTGGCAGCAAGGAGGAACGCAAGACCTGGGTAGAGGACTTCAAGGCAGGCAAGATCGATCTGCTGTTCGTCTACAACATGCTGCTCACCGGCTTTGATGCCCGGCGGCTGAAAAAGCTCTACCTCGGCCGGGTGATCCGCAAGCACAACCTGCTCCAGGCACTCACCCGTGTCAACCGCCCCTACAAGGATTTTCGCTACGGCTACGTTGTCGATTTTGCTGACATCCGCAATGAGTTCGACGCTACCAACAAAGCCTATTTCGACGAACTGCAAGCCGAGTTGGGCGACGAAGTGGAGCATTACTCCAACCTGTTTAAATCCTCAGAGGAGATTGCTCAGGAAATCGAGGCGATCAAGGACATTCTGTTCAGCTTCAATGTCGAAAACGCCGAGGAATTTTCACGGCAGATCAGCCAGATCCAGGATCGCGCCACGGTGCTGGCCTTGAAAAAAGCACTGGCCGATGCCCGCAATCTCTACAACCTCATCCGTCTGCAGGCCGAATACGGATTCCTCCAACAACTCGATTTCCAGAAACTGAACCAGCTTTACCGCGAAACCTGCAATCACCTCGACCTGCTCAACCTCAAGGAAAGCATCGAATCCAGCACCGACACCAGCAACCTGCTCAATGTCGCCCTCGAAGACGTCCTGTTCATGTTCACCAAGATCCGCGAAGAGGAACTGGTGCTGGCCGACAAGTTGAAAAACACCCTGCGCCAGACCCGCGAGGCCCTGGCTGACAACTTCGACCCGCAAGACCCCAAATTCATCACCCTTAAGGAAGAGCTGGAGCGGCTGTTCAAGAAAAAGAAGCTGAACGAAGTCACACAGGAAGAGATGACTGCCAATATCGGCGCGCTCAACGCGATCCACGACAAGGTTAAAGAATTGAACCGGCAGAACAATCAGCTCCGTGCCAAGTATCACGGAGACGCGAAATACACACGCATCCATAAACGCTTGCAAGAACGCGGGACAATCATGGAGACCGAGCGTAGCCTCTGCGATGCGCTTTCCGGCGTGAAGCAGCAAGCCGACGAGCAGGTATTGCAGAACACCCAGCTTCTGGCGAACGAAAGCTATTTCGAGCGAATGATGATGCCCCTCGTAATCGGTGAATTCCAGACCCATAAAAAAATCAAGCTCGACCCGGACGCCGCTCACACCATCAACCATCTGGTGGTAGCCGAATACATGAATGAATTTGCCTCAGGCACCAAAACAGGAGCACGCACTTGATCACGCAGGATTTTGAAATTTGCACCCGGCAATTGATCGACAATCTCAAAGCGATCTGTGCCGCTTACGGCCTCGGCAACGACGGCAACGAGTTCAAGATCATCACCCAGGTCTTTCTCTACAAATTCCTGAACGACAAATTCGCCTTCGAAGCCAAAAAGGTCCGGCCGGCGCTAGCCAAAGCCGAAAGCTGGAAACAGGCTATCGCGAATTTAAGTGCCGACGATCTGGAAATGCTGCAATTACAGATGGGGGCGGACACCGCCCGCCTGAAGCCTGAGCACTTCATCGCCCACCTCTTCGGTCGCCAGAATGCGCCGGAATTCGCCAAGCTCTTTGACGACACGCTGCGCGACATCGCCATCACCAACAATGACATCTTCGCCGTCAAGACCGACGGCGGTGCCAAAATCACCCTGTTCGACCGGGTGAGCGAATTCATCACCGATCCATCAAAGCGCGACGCCTTCTGCCGCGCCATCATCAATAAGCTGGTTGAATTCAGTTTCGAGCGCATCTTCACGCAGAAGTACGACTTCTACGCTGCCCTGTTCGAGTACCTGATCAAGGACTACAACAAGGACAGCGGTGGCAAGTATGCCGAGTACTACACCCCGCATGCCGTCGCCAAGATCATGGCCGCCATCCTGGTGCCGGAGGCGGTGCGCGGCAAGATCAAGGATGTCAGTTGCTACGACCCGTCAGCCGGTTCCGGCTCCCTGCTGATGAATATCGCCCACGCCATCGGCGAGCAACGCTGCAGCATCTATTCGCAGGATATCTCGCAGAAGTCATCCAGTCTGCTGCGCTTGAACCTCATCCTCAACAATCTGGTGCACTCCATTCCCAACATCATCCAGGGCAACACCATGCTCCACCCCTATCACCGGGAAGGTAAGGTACTGAAGAAATTCGACTACATCGTTTCCAATCCGCCCTTCAAGATGGATTTCAGCGACTTCAGGAATGAGCTGGACGCCAAGGAGCATCAGAAACGCTTTTTCGCCGGGGTGCCGAACACGCCTAAGCAGGCCGTGGATAAGATGGCTATCTACCAGCTCTTCCTCCAGCACATTATTCATTCGCTAAAACCTGGCGGCAAGGCGGCGGTCGTGGTACCCACCGGCTTCATCACCGCGCAAAGCGGTATCGACAGGAAGATCCGTGAACATCTGGTGACCAAGAAAATGCTGGCCGGCGTGGTCTCCATGCCAAGCAACATCTTCGCCACCACCGGCACCAACGTTTCCATTCTGTTCATTGACGACGCCAACAAGGAAGGCGTGGTACTGGTTGATGCCTCCAACCTCGGCACCAAGGTCAAGGACGGCAAGAATCAGAAGACCTTACTCTCCAACGCCGAAGAAGACCATATCATCGCCACCTTCAATGCCAAGCAGGCGATGGGAGATTTTTCGGTAGTGGTGAACTACGCCGACATCGTCGCCAAGAATTATTCTTTGAGTCCGGGACAGTATTTCGAGGTGAGGATTGACTATTCAGATCTAACGACGGCACAGTTCGCAGAGAAAATGCAGGGTTTTACTGGCAATCTGGACAAGTTGTTCAAGGAATCGGCGGGGCTGGAGCAGGAGATCAAGAAGCAGCTGGCGGGGTTACGTTATGAGTAGTTGGCAGACAAGAAAACTTGGTGAAATTTCTGAGATGTGTCTCGGGAAAATGCTAGATGAAAAAAAGAACAAAGGCGAATTTGAATCCTACCTCGCGAACATCAATGTTCGGTGGGGGGCTTCGACTTCTCCAGCTTAAACAAAATGCGCTTTGAGGATAGTGAGCAAGATCGATACGGTTTGCAATATGGAGATCTTGTTATTTGTGAAGGTGGCGAGCCTGGACGTTGCGCGATCTGGAAAGACCAAGTTTCGGGCATGAAGATTCAGAAGGCTCTCCATCGGGCGCGTGTTCGCGGCAGTTATAGCAATGAATTTGTCTATTACCGATTACTACTTGCTGGAAGAAATGGCGAGCTGAGCAAGCATTTCATCGGCTCAACCATCAAACATCTGACGGGTATTGGACTGAAGCAGGTAGAGCTTTCGTATCCTTCATATGAAGCGCAGAAAAAAATCGCAGCCGTTCTCTCCGCCCTCGACTCAAAAATCGATTGCAACAACCGCATCAATGTCGAGTTGGAAGCGATGGCGAAAACCCTGTACGACTACTGGTTCGTGCAGTTCGATTTCCCCTTCGACTTCGCTCAGGGCAGGCCCGACGTCAACGGCAAACCCTACAAATCATCCGGCGGCAAGATGGTCTACAACCCCACTCTGAAACGGGAAATTCCGCCGGGGTGGATAGACCGGCAGTTAAGCCAGATTGCCAATATCACGATGGGGCAGTCACCGACCGGCGAATCTTTGAACGACGCAGAAGACGGGATCGAGTTTTTTCAAGGCTCCACTGATTTCGGCTGGCAGTTTCCGACTGTACGCCAATACACAACCCAGCCGGCCCGCATGGCGAAACGTGGAGACATCCTGCTGAGTGTCCGGGCGCCGGTCGGAGACCTGAATATTGCACACCTTGACTGTTGCATTGGGCGGGGTGTGGCTGCATTGAATAGCAAGGATGGCTTCGACGGTTTTCTGTTTTACGTCATGCAATATTTCAAGAAGATCTTCGACAGACGCAACAGCGAGGGAACAACATTCGGTTCCATTACCAAGGATGATCTGCATTCACTGCCGCTGGCCTATCCACCGACTGAACTTCTCAAGGAATACGACACGGTGGTGTCGAGATATAACCAGATGGTCTTTGCGCGAAGCATGGAAAACCAGCACCTCACCCAACTCCGCGACTGGCTCCTGCCCATGCTGATGAACGGCCAGGTCACGGTGGCGTGAAGGAAGATGTCATGACCGAGCGCGACAAGATGCCGACCCGCAACCGCAATGCCAAATTCCTGGCCTTCACTGGAGAGGCTGACGAGTCGCGCTCTGCGAATGATGAAACGCCCACTTCGGAGCGCCAAGCATGAACACCCCTGCTCAATCCCTCATTCCGCAACCCGTGCTGATGGCTCGGCGTGAATTAATCCTGTTGGGCCGACAGCGGGTGTTGCGCGCCGAGGACATGGAACAGGTACAAATTTCGAGTTGGCCGATCAACTTATTGAAGTGTTGATGTTCTTGAGTTCAGTAGAGGACGTGTTATTTGCGAGCAGTCGTTCTTCAACTCGAAGAGGCTTACTCAACACACTTGACCCGCAGGTCATGGCGTAAAGAGTTCATGCAGCTGGCAAGACAACAAGCAAAGACCGGACACCATGACAAAAACAACGACAGCGCTCAGTAAAATTCCCTCCGGGGTATGGGCACTTGGATTCGTCAGTATGCTGATGGACATTTCTTCGGAGATGATCCATAGCTTGCTACCGCTTTTTATGGTGGGTGTATTGGGTGCCAGCGCCTTCACGGTCGGCCTGATTGAGGGCACAGCTGAGGCGACCGCGCTCATCCTCAAGGTATTTTCGGGCGCCCTGAGTGATTATCTTGGCAAGCGCAAGGGACTGGCCTTGTTCGGTTACGCTCTGGGTGCACTGACCAAACCGCTGTTTGCCATTGCACCAACCATGGGCATTGTGCTGACAGCCCGTTTGTTGGATCGAGTGGGCAAAGGTATCCGTGGCGCGCCCCGCGATGCGCTGGTCGCTGATATTTCTCCAGCCGAAATTCGTGGAGCGGCATTCGGCCTGCGACAATCGCTGGATACGGTAGGTGCATTTCTCGGGCCTTTGTTGGCAGTCGGTCTGATGCTGCTTTGGTCCAATGATTTCAGAGCAGTGTTCTGGGTCGCTGTTATTCCTGGTTTGCTGGCTGTGGCGGTACTCCTGTTTGGCGTGCGCGAACCTGAGCGGCATCATGGCGAGAAGAAGGTCAATCCCATACGCCGTGAAAACATCAAGCGGCTTAATGCGTCGTATTGGTGGGTGGTCGGCGTGGGGGCTGTGTTTACACTGGCTCGATTCAGTGAGGCATTTCTAGTCTTGCGCGCACAGCAAAGTGGCATCCCCCTCGCTTTGGTGCCGCTGGTGATGGTGGCAATGAACCTCGTTTATGCCGGAGCGGCTTACCCTTTTGGCCAGCTGTCAGACCGCATGAACCATAAGACACTTTTGACTTGGGGCCTCGTTGTATTGATTGCCGCCGACCTGGTATTGGCCACCAACGATCACTGGACGACGGTACTTGCGGGCGTGGCGCTGTGGGGACTGCACATGGGGATCACGCAAGGATTGTTGGCGACGATGGTCGCCGACACCGCCCCAGCTAATTTACGTGGTACTGCGTTCGGCGTTTTCAATCTGGTCAGCGGTGTCGCAATGCTGATCGCCAGCACGGTGGCCGGCTTGCTGTGGGATCAGCTCGGGGCATCATTTACGTTCTATGCCGGTGCCGCGTTCTGTGTCATTGCCCTGCTTGCATTGATTAAAAAAACATAGTCGGACGACCCACGGAAACCCTCACGATTCTGCAGTAACCAGCATCTATCCGCCCGATTCCGAACGCGACTTCAAACTCCCATATTGGCCACCAATACTTAAACCCCAACCGTTCCTCACGATTGCATGAGGGAGGTTGTAAAGAAGTGAGACATGAGGCATGTGAAAGACAACATCACGAATGATGGATGGTGTTTAGCCAATGATTTTCTTCAGGCGCGGGTCTCTAATTATTCTGGAACCGCATCGAGCTCATAATTTATTCAATCGCATCCTATGAACTTTTTCTGCTGACAATCGCTGGTCATTTTCTGTGCTTTTGAAATTTGCTGAGGTGACATTTTTTTTGCTACGAGATCGCGATTCTCTATCGCATTTGTATCGCCTAATGCACCGCCAAGATTGAACCACATGTATGCCAGAATATAGTCCTGCGTAACGCCATGCCCATTGTCATACATGGCGCCGAGGTTGTTTTGCGCAGTTACATCCCCCTGTGTAGCTGCCAGTCGATACCACTTGACTGCTTCTGCGTACTCCTGCGCAACACCTTTTCCTTCGAAATACAGGTCGCCAAGATTTAATTGTGCATCTGCATCACCTTGCGTTGCTGCCAGGCGATACCATTTTGCCGCTTCTGAGTGATCCTGCGTAATACCGTGCCCATATTCATACATAAAGCCAAGGCTGTACTGCGCACTTCTATCACCCTGCGCTGCAGCTAGTCGATACCAACGAAGTGCTTCACCATAATTCTGGGATACGCCTTTCCCCTCGTAATGCAGGTCTCCCAGGTTCAATTGTGCATCTGCATAGTTTTGCGCCGCTGCCAGACGATACCACTTCACTGCTTCTGTGTAGTCCTGTGTGACACCGTGACCCTTGTCATACATCACACCAAGATTGTATTGTGCAATTGCAACTCTTTGCACTGCTGCTGATTGATACAATTTGACTGCTTCTGCGTAATCCTGTGCAACGCCCTTACCTTCGTTGTACATCACACCAAGATTCAATTGTGCATCCGCATAGCCTTGCACTGCTGCCAGACGATACCACTTCACTGCTTCTATGTAGTCCTGCTTAACACCCTGTCCGTTGTCATGCATCAAGGCAAGATTGTATTGCGCTTTTGCGTACCCTTGGGTTGCTGCTTGGCGATACCAACTGAGTGCGGCGGAGTAGTCCTGCGCAACGCCTTCACCTTTGTAATATATCAAGCCAAGATTATATTGGGCTTTTGCATACCCTTGCGTTGCTGCCAGACGATACCACTTTACTGCTTCTATGTAGTCCTGCTTAACACCATGCCCATTGGCATACATTACACCTAGATTGAATTGTGCGATTGCAACCCTTTGTACCGCTGCCAGCCGCCACCACTTAAGTGCTTCTGTGTCGTTTTGCGCAACACCTTTTCCCTTGTTATACAAGTCGCCGAGATTCAATTGGGCATCTGGATCCCCCTGCGCTGCCGCTTTTTTGAACCAGACCAAAGCTTGGCCATAGTCCTGTTTAACGCCCTTTCCCATTTGATACATCAAGCCTATAGCGTTACGATAATCTGTATTTCCCTGCGATTCATACAAACGATACAACTTGAGAGCTTTTGTGTAATCACCCCTCTTATATGCTGCATGAGCGGCATTGTAATCTTCGTGTTGCTCAGCCCACGCAGTACTAAGACTGAGTAATACGGCAATAAATATAGCAAGCAGAAGTGGTTTCATCAGTCGTTTTGTCGTTTAGCATCTGGTGGTCGCTATAGTGTAGCCTATCAAGAACTTATAAACTTTGAGAGAAATTGCAATGCATAGCCGTAGAACTATATTCTGCGGATTTGATTTGAAGTGAAACAGCTAATGTTGCCATGATGCAGCGTACCTACACTCCAAGTAGTATTGCATATGGTGAGCTATCCCAGTACCGGGGTGGCCGGTGGATTCATTCTGCCGCCCGCTGCACTTGTGTTCAGCGGGCCTTTAAAACTTCTTGGGCGTCCGTAACGATGCTTAAGATGAACTCAGGGTCGTCATTATCCGAGAGAATTTCATCAATAAATAATTGAACGCGTTGCTTCGATTCAGGATCAAGACGATAAATTTCTCTAAAAGCTGCAGTAAACAAAAGCGTATTTCTTTCGTGATTTCGAATAGATTGTTTTTTATATTCATTTACAAGATCGCTGGTTTCTTTGGTGAAGGATAATAATTCTTTGAGGGCGTCTTTAACTTCGTTATTCAATTCATTCTGAACGTCCATGTAGGTTCCTTTCCGTTGTTGAGGTCACTTCCCTGTGAGGGGTAAGAATAGATAGAGGTGGGCTTTATTTTACGATAAGGCGGATTCAACACTGAAGTGCAACTTCTGTAAGTGAATTTAAGTGGCGAGCTGCGTTAATATCGGAGCCACTTAAACGACCAAGTAAAAGGAGCACAGATGAAGAAATATAAGCAGCTCACCAGCGGACAACGATATCAGATTTACGGATTGAAACAAGCGGGTTTGAATCAAACTCGGATTGCCGAAAAGATGGGCGTGGACAAGTCGACGATTTCACGAGAGTTCAGGCGAAACAAAGGTCAACGCGGTTGGCGGCCAAAGCAGGCGCAATCATTACGTGATGAACGCCGGCAAACCTATATCAATGGCAAGCAATTCTCATCGGAGAGCTGGGCGGAAGTCGAGAACGGTAAAGAGTTTGCGGGACATGCATGCATCGCAGCAGAACTACAGACTGCGATCTACTTCGCGCACCCCTACCGTTCCTGGGAGCGAGGTCTGAACGAGAACAGTAATGGGTTATTGCGGCAGTACTTCCCCAAGGGCATGGCGTTGACTGACGTTACCGAGGAGCAAGTGCAGCGAGCGGTAGAACGACTCAACCACCGGCCACGCAAAGTGCTGGGTTTCAGATCACTGCATGAAGTACTATTTGGGGTAGAGGTGCGCTACACCAAGCCAACATGAGCTGTTGCACTTCGAACTTGAATCCGCCAATCGTTATTGTCAAAATTATCTAGGAATGAAGGGATGAACGTAAAACTTAAGGGCACCTCTATAAATAGTGGCGAATCCCGCCAGATTTAGGTATTTCCTGGTTTTTTCAGGAGGCCACCTGATTTCCGAGCTGATTAAACGCCAGGACAGACCTTTTTCGTTGGGCTTCCCCTGTTTTATGCCATAGCAGGCGCACCTATCCCGTTGGCGACACAAGCCGCCCGGATGGACGCCTTCGTATCGCGCACGATCAGTTGCACCAAACGCTTCATGTTGTAGACCAGGTTCATCATCCCGATCTTCACCTGCGCCCGCCTCAGGCCGATGGTGCGCACGATATGCCCGCCCATTTGCGTCTGAGCGCCGAAGACGTGCTCAACCCGTGCCCGCACTTTGGATTTGACCCGGTTGGTTTCCTTCTGCGCATCCGTCAGCGGATGACCCCGCGTACCCTTCTCGCAAATCTGGCTGGGCATGTTGTCGGCAGCCAGTTTTTCTTCGTGTCCCCTGGAACGGTAGGCGCTATCGGCATAAACCGCACGTTTTTTGCCATCCTTATCTATCGTCTGATCTAGAAGTACTTCGAATACTTGGCTGTCATGCACGGCGGCGTCCGTTACCGTGTAGTCCTGCACCAATTTGTTGGTTTCGTCCGCGTTGATGTGGTTCTTGTAGCCGTAGTGGGTATCGTTGTTCTTTTTGGTCCAGCGGGCATCCACATCCTTTTGCCGCTTCTTGTTCTCGGAGCAGTCCTCAGGAGATTTGTCTGCCTTGATCTGGACGTCTTCTTCCCGGTTGTTGCGCTGCCGGGGGGCTTCGACAAACGTAGCGTCGATCATCTGGCCAGTGCAGGTCACATAGCCATGTGTTGCCAGTTGCTCGTGAAACCGGTTAAACAGGTCTTCGGCCAACTTCAGGTCTTTGAGTCGTTCCCGGAATAGCCAGACCGTCTTGGCGTCGGGCACCCGGTCTTCAAGTTGCAGACCCAGGAAACGCATGAAGGAGAGCCGGTCGCGGACTGGGTATTCAATCCCTTCGTCGGCCAGGTTGTACAGGTGCTGGAGAGCCAGCATCTTGAACATGAGCACCACATTGATGGGCTTGGCCCCGGCGTTGCTCTTCCTTTCCTTGGCATGCGCCCGTGCCAAATCAGGTCGAAAGGCTTCCCGGTTGATTTGGGCATTGAGTTTCACCAGCGAGTCACCCATCGCCGTCAACTTGGCGGTGCGTGTCTCAACATCAAAAAAACCGGGGTATGTGGGTGTGAGCATGGAAGGATTGGGTAGCGGGGTGATGGACGTATTATCTCAAAGTTCTGGCCGTAACTGATGCCTCAGGGGGTGATTGGTGATGAATTTTTAGAGGTGCCCTTAAGTTCAATTTGAGCTACCCGTTACAAAATTAATTGCATGCGAATTCAGATGAAGATTCAGAATGTTTATCGTCAGTTGTACTAGGAAAGCGTTGATTAACTCGCATTTCAGAATTTCACACATTTAAAATCAATTTGTTACGTGCGAAATTCCGCGAAATTTTGAATTAATCAGCATCTCCCTAGCTAAACCTGATCTGCCGGACACCTAAAAAATTAGGTAGCTAATAGCTCAGGTTTTGAGCTAGCAGAGTTGAATGTCACTTTATATATTCGCCGGATCTTTCTGGTTGGTAACTGACATCGAGCACCCGTACTTTTATGGTATTGCCTCCGGGTATCGGCCACTCCATCTGCTGCCCGACCGCCAGTCCCAGCAGAGCGCTACCGACCGGCGCTAATACGGAAATCCGACCGGGCTTCTCCAACGCGTCCTCGGGATATGACAATGTCAGCTCGAACGTCTTTCCCGTCGGTTCAATAATAAAGCGAATGGTTGAGTTCATGGTTACAACGGTCGCCGGGATATTCTCCGGCGCAATTACTACCGCACGATCCAACTCATACCGTAGATTGTCCAATTCGGGCTGCGAATCTTTCGGCAGCGCATCTATTAAGTGGTTGAGCCGCGCTAGATCCAGGCTCGAAACGGTGATATTGGGAAGATCCATCACTATATATTTTCCTTATTTACTTATTCTCGATTGATTTAATTGTTTATGAAAATGGTAATTCTCTCTGATAGGTAAACTACATCTTTATTAAAAAAAGACGTAAAAATTACAGTCAAGGTAATCGTTGATGCGCCATTCAACACATCATCAAAGAGAGATCGTATAGAAGAACACCCTCGATTTCAATTGAATTGAACTGAAGCGTGGTTTGCGCTACCAATAATCCCTATTTTTACTATTGCTATTGGCTATTGCTATGGTTCAACCAGTAGCCTGAACCGATTACTTTCACGCAGACCAAGAAATCAAATAATGCCCCTGAACCTAATGGGAGCAGGGGCAATATCTTAACTAATAATGCGATAAGTTAAGATTCCACGTCCAAGGAGAAAAAACGTGGGAATAGCTTACGCTATACGAAGAGTATAGATAAGAAAATGCTTAAATAGTTCCATAGGATTGAACAGAGACAAACCTACTGTAGTGGTCAAGTAATTTCAGACACCGCAATCGGTTGTTTTGCTGCAAACTGTTTTTCAAAAGCCAATGGTGCGATATTACCTAAGAACGTGTTTACGATCTTCTGAGCAGCAGCCTCAGAAATGCAAGGTGGATGAACTGCAGGCTGGTGTTGAGCTTTCGCTCGCAGTTCTTCCACAGCCTCCTATTCTTCTCCAGCCAGGCAAAGCTGCGCTCCACCACTCAGCGCCTGGGGATCACCGCGAACTTGTGCAGTTCACTGCGCCTGGCAATCTGCACCGTGACAGCCTGGCCCAGTATCTCCTGTACGCCTTGCGCGAAGGGCTGACCCATATAACCGCTGTCGGCCAACACGCTTTGAATTTTGCTCAGATTCGCCTTGCAATGGCGCATCGCCTGTAGTGCACCTTTGCGATCCGTTACTTCGGCAGTGGTGACGGCAACGGCATGGGGCAACCCCTGTGTGTCCACTGCAATGTGACGCTGCTTGATGCCTGAGACTTTTTTGCCCGCGTCATAGCCCTTGCTCCCGGCTGTGTCCGTGTTCTTCACGCTCTGCGCGTCCACAATCAATAGTGTGGGCATGGCGCTGCGCACCTGTTTCTTGCGGGCCGCGCCAACCTGATTTTTTTAAAGCCCGCTCCAGCACACTGATATCGTGCTCGTCGGGCTTGCTCCACTTGGCAAAGTAGGCGTACACCGTCTGCCATTTCGGAAACTCACTGGGCGGAAATCTCCACTGGCAGCCCGTGCGCAGTACATACAACACCGCACAAAACACTTCGTACAAATCCACCGTCGTGGGCTTGGTACGTCGACGCACGCTAGCCAGCAGTGGCTCTATCTCCGCAAATTTTTCCCGACTGATGTCGCTGGCGTATTTCTTCTCTCTCATACCTATAGTTTAAGGGAGGTTCCTTAGATCGTAAACACGTTCTAAGGCAGTATTATTCAACCGAAAGCGATCGTCTGTGCTCCATTGCACACAGAACACGATTTCTACTCGTCGTAGACAAAGGCTTTATCCTGGTAGGATCTCGTTATCTATTGTGTTACTGGTACTTGCGTTATTTTTCTCATGCTAAGATCAGAGGTATATCAACGACCCAAGCTCATGCAATTGTTCCAAACAGTGCGCCAATACCGGCGGTCAATCCCATGGCTAAAGCGCCCCAAAATGTGACGCGTATTGCCCCTATAGCCACTCGCGCTCCTCCGGCCCACGCAGCTACACCACCCAAAAGTGCCAGGAACACAAGTGAAGTAACTGAGATAAATGGAATCAGGCTTGCATTTGGAGTCAATGCTGTGACTAGGAGAGGCATCGCTGCTCCAACAGCGAAGCTGACTGCTGAAGCAAAGGTAGCCTGAAGAGGACGTGCGTTAAGAGCTTCAGATATCCCAAGCTCGTCGCGAGTGTGCGCACCAAGCGCATCATGCGCCATGAGTTGATCGGCTACCTGTTTCGCAAGCGCAGGATCAAGGCCGCGGCTAACATAGATCGCTACCAGTTCTTTGCGCTCGCCAATATCATCTGTCTCAAGTTCTTGTCGCTCACGTTCAATGTCAGCCTGTTCGGAATCTGCCTGTGATTGAACGGACACGTACTCCCCCGCAGCCATCGACATGGCTCCTGCAACAAGACCAGCAACCCCCGCGAGCAATATACTATCGTGGGTTGCATGGGCAGCTGCAACGCCTAGTATCAAGCTGGCCGTGGAAACGATACCGTCGTTCGCTCCCAACACTGCGGGACGAAGCCAACCGATTTGTCCAGTGATGTGTCGTTCCAGGTGGCGTGAGCGCATTTTTTTAATGTTTCCGTGATTAATGATGCGTACTATTAATAAATTTGTGAGAGGTGGCAACTTCGCTCAGGTAAAGACTGATCATTTCGGCTTTGGTGGGTTGACGGTGAAACATTCTTCAGTTGTTGCTCTTCCTTATGTTCTGAAGGGAAATAAAATTAAAGGTAAAAAGCAGTTGCCTCTAAATGAAACGGTGACCACGAGTACTGCATGGTCCTGATGGGTGCCCACATACGTAGCGGCCGTAGTATCGAGAATAACGATGCGATGCAAGAAGTGAGGATTTATACCTGAGTCAATTCAGGCGATAATAACAACTATACTGTTTTTGGTTCTAAATCCTTTAGTGTGCTGTTTACTCAAAAAACGTTTATTAAAGCGCATCCACGAGCACTAAACCAATACAGAACAAAAGGATAGTAGCAATATGATGCTTATGCTTAGCAATGATGATGGATATTTTTCACCTGGCCTGGCTTGCCTTGCGGAAACGTTGTCTACTATTGCCGAAATAATAGTGGTGGCGCCAGAGCGCGACCGTAGTGGTGCAAGCAACTCTCTGACGCTGGATCGCCCGCTTAATTTACGTCGTGCAGCCAACGGTTTTTATTATGTAAATGGGACGCCGACCGATTGTGTGCATTTGGCAGTTACCGGCATGCTGGATACTCAACCGGATATGGTTATCTCCGGTATTAATGCGGGCGCCAACATGGGTGACGATACAATTTATTCAGGCACGGTGGCAGCTGCTACAGAAGGTTTTTTGCTGGGCATCCCGGCCATTGCTGTATCGCTCGCGAGCAGGACGTTGGCGCATTACGATACTGCGGCACGTGTAGTGGCTGACCTGGTGCAGCAATTTGAAAAACGCACTCATTCTCTCCCATGGTTACTTAACGTGAATGTGCCAGACATTCCCTATGAACAATTGCAAGGCCGCGAAGTGACCCGCTTAGGCAAGCGTCATAAGGCCGAGCCAGTGATAAAGAGTACCAATCCGCACGGAGAGACTGTGTACTGGATTGGTGCGGCTGGCAAGGCACAGGATGCGGGTGCGGGTACGGATTTTTATGCCATTGCTCAGGGCCGTGTATCAATTACCCCATTACAAATGGATCTGACGCAATATAGCCAGCTCGATGCGGTGGGAACATGGCTGGCAGGTAACGTTGCATGAGTGGACACCATAGTGGCATTGGCATGACCTCGCAGCGCACACGCGGACGGTTGATAGAGCGGTTGCGTGCACAGGGGATTGAGGATGAGGTTGTACTGGCTGCAATGAATGCGGTGCCGCGCCATATTTTTATCGACGAAGCGCTGGCCAGCCGTGCCTATGACGATGTGTCGTTGCCGTTGGGTTTTGGTCAGACCATTTCGCAACCTTACGTTGTGGCGCGCATGATCGAAATCCTACGCAATGGCATGGCACTAAACCGCGTACTGGAAGTAGGTACCGGTTGCGGTTACCAGGCAGCGGTGCTGGCTCAAGTGGCACATGAGGTATATTCAGTGGAACGCGTGCAGCCTTTGTATGAACGCGCGGCAGGTTACATGAAGGAATTGAAGGTAAAAAATGTTACCTTGCGTTATGCAGACGGCAACATTGGTTTGTCGGCAGTCGCACCGTTTGATGGCATCATCATGGCGGCAGCCGCTACGCACGTACCACAGGCATTGCTGGAGCAGTTGGCCGTGGGTGGTAGAATGGTACTGCCATTGGGCGCACAGGAACAGTTTTTATGCTTGATTGAGCGTAGGACGCAAGGCTACCGTGAAACTCGTTTGGAGGCGGTAAAATTTGTGCCTCTATTGATGGGGAAAGTATGATACTGAAAAAATTCACTTTTCGATTACAGTCCATCGTTATTGCCGCAGCGCTAGTGGCAGGTTGTTCTTCCAGCGGGTCTCACGCGCCTATAGTGGAATATGGCGCAGAACGCGAAATAATACGCGGAGCCAAGTTGAAAAAACCGGCTGTATCGGTAGCTGCACCAGTCATGAAAGCTGTGCCACGCGATAAAGACGGGCGTCCGCAGGTTTACGTGGTACAAAAAGGCGATACTTTGTACAGCATAGCCTTCAATTATGGTCTCGATTATCGCGAAATTGCCGAATTAAATAACATTCAGAATCATGGCATTATTCACGTGGGTAAGGAGTTACGTTTGCCCTCTGCCAGTACTTCGACCGTGGTTAAAACCATGGTTGAAAATAAGCCTTTGGACGTTCCTGTCAAAAGCCAACCTAAGGTAGCCAAGCTGCCGTATACCGAACAGGCTGTGGCACAAATTGAAAAAATGCAGGAAGATCCGCAAAAATCCGAACCTGTGATGGTGACCAAAATTCAGCCTAAACCTGAAATCAAACCGGAGGCCAAGATTGATGGGATTACGGATGACGATGGCAGTACGTTGGAATGGAGTATGCCAACGTCTGGAACATTAATAAGCGAATTTTCTGAAACCGCCAGCCGCAAGGGAATCGATATTGCAGGTAAATTGGGCCAGGCGATAGTTGCCAGTTCGGCGGGCAAGGTCGTCTATAGCGGCAGTGGACTACGTGGATATGGCAAATTGGTCATCATCAAACATAACAAGGCTTATCTCAGCGCTTACGCCCACAATGACCAACTACTGGTAAAAGAAGGGCAGAACGTAAGCAAAGGGCAGAAGATTGCAGAGATGGGCAACACTGACACGGATCAGGTCAGCCTGCACTTTGAGATACGCCGCTTTGGCAAGCCAGTTGATCCTGCCAAATATCTACCACTCGTAAAATCTTGAGCAATACTGGTCTTGATGTAACCGACCACAGTCGCGACAGCGCGGGTTTGCGCTATGTCTATCCCGTAGTGTCGCGGCGGGCGGGTGGAGTGTCGGTCGGTATCAATCTCAATACTAATAATGCCTGCAATTGGCGCTGCATATATTGTCAGGTGCCGGAACTTAAGCGCGGCACAGCTCCGCCGGTTGATCTGGCTTTACTGGAGCAGGAGTTGCGTGGTTTTCTTCATGAGTTATTGCACGGTGATTTCATGCTGCGCCGCGTGCCGGAAGGGGCGCGCCGCATTAATGATATTGCCTTATCCGGCAATGGTGAACCGACCAGCGCCAAAGAATTTGAGCAAGTTATAATACTCATCGCCAAACTGCGCCAAGAACTGGCGCTGCCCTCCCATATCAAACTGGTTCTCATCACTAATGGCAGCCTTATGCACCGCAAAAATGTGCAGCAAGGCCTACGTAAGATGGCGCAACTTAATGGTGAAGTGTGGTTCAAGGTTGACCGTGCCAGCAAGGCGGGTATGCAACGAATCAACAACACCCGCACAAGTCTGGTTAAGGTGCGCGAGAACCTCGCCACCGCCATCGCGCTGTGCCCGACTTGGCTGCAAACCTGTTGGTTCATGCTGGATGACAAGCCGCCGGGCAAGCAGGACGAGGATGATTATCTAAATTTTTTAGCCACATTGCTGCATGACAATATCAAACCTGAAGGTGTGTTACTTTACAGCCTGGCACGCCCCACATTACAACCGGAAGCTCCAAAACTGGCCACGCTGTCAGAGCCACAATTGGAAGCGTTCGCTGCGCGCATTCGAGTGTTAGGAGTAGAAACGAAGGTGGCAACATGAGTAGGGAAAAAATAGTTTCCGACCGTGTAAGTTTTTTTCGATCCTGAACCTGTGCCGATAGAGGTGAGATAGATATGCAGATATCGAAGTCATAAAACTTTCAGATTTTTGGAAAATTAAGTCCGCTGCAATTAACCACGCACTTAGAGAATGGCTTGTCTGTCTTTAGGTATAATCCGCGCCTCATTTATTTCTTGAACACACCATGAGCGTTTTGGTCTGGATTATTACCACCTGCATTGTAGGTGGGACGTTGAGCGTAGCATGTGCAGCATTATTCGCGTTTAACAACCGCACACAGAATTACCTTGGTGGCATGGTGAGCTATGCTATAGGTGCGCTGCTTGGAGCAGTATTTCTCAATATTTTACCCGAAGCAATTAATCTAACTCCCAATGTAGCTATTTTGAGCGGTACGGTGTTGTTTGGCATTCTGCTGTTTTTTATCCTGGAAAAACTGGTGCTATGGAGGCATTGCCACCATGAGCATTGTGAAGCCCATCTAACAATCAATGCGGAGCATGGGTATGACCATGGACGCAGTGGCATGATGATTATAATAGGTGACACTTTCCATAATTTTGTGGATGGCATCATCATAGCAGCAGCTTTTCTTACTGATGTGCATCTGGGCGTCGTTACAGCACTGGCTATCATCGCACATGAGATTCCGCAGGAAGTGGGGGATTTCGCTATCTTGCTACACTCGGGTTATAGCAAACTGCGTGCCTTTCAACTGAATTTGATATCCAGCTTCGCCTCTGTGGCAGGTGGCATACTTGGATACTTCACCTTGCAGACCATGCAGTCGTGGATTCCATCGTTGCTGGCGCTGGCCGCTGCGAGCATGATTTATGTTGCGGTAGCAGATCTGATACCTGGTTTACACAAACGCGTGCAGCTACGCGATACCTTGCAGCAAGTGGTACTGATTGTATCGGGCGTAGGGACAGTGTGGTTGATGAGTGTGTTAATGGTAGAGTAAAAAACGTTTCCTCCTGCACTTACCTCATACGGCTCTTTGCGAAATTAGCGCAGCGAAGATAAAGCTGGCTGTAGGAAAGAAAATGTTCAATTCAATATATAAAGCTAAAACATGAGCAAACAAAACACAGCGCCACGCGTCGGCTTCGTATCTCTCGGTTGTCCTAAGGCGACGGTGGATTCCGAGCATATTCTTACTCGTTTACGCACTGAGGGTTACATTATTTCTCCCAACTATGTGGATTCCGATCTGGTGGTAGTTAACACTTGCGGTTTCATCGACAGTGCGGTGGCAGAATCGCTTGAAGCCATCGGCGAAGCGCTGGCTGAAAATGGCAAAGTTATTGTTACTGGCTGCTTGGGTGCAAAAGGCAATGTAGTGAAAGAAACGCATCCGAAAGTATTGGCGGTCACCGGTCCGCATGCGACAGATGCGGTGATGGAAGCCATCCATGCCCATTTACCCAAGTTGCATGATCCTTACAGCGATCTGGTCCCGCCGCAAGGCATACGGCTGACACCCAGACATTATGCTTATGTGAAAATTTCAGAGGGCTGTAACCATCGCTGTACTTTTTGTATCATTCCCAGCATGCGCGGCGATCTGGTGAGCCGTCCGGTAGGTGACGTGATGCAGGAGGCGCAGAACTTAGTGAACGCAGGCGTGAAAGAATTGCTGGTAATCTCGCAAGATACCAGCGCCTATGGCGTGGATGTGAAATACCGCACGGGTTTCTGGGGCGGCCGGCCGATCAGAACGCGTATGACCGAGCTCGTGCAGGCAATGGGCGAACTAGGCGTATGGGTGCGATTACATTACGTTTATCCTTACCCACATGTAGATGAAGTCATTCCGCTGATGGCGCAGGGAAAAATTCTGCCCTATTTGGATATCCCTTTTCAGCACGCCAATGCACGCATTCTTAAATTAATGAAACGTCCCGCCAGCAGTGAAAACGTACTTACACGCATTCAGCAATGGCGAAAAATCTGTCCGGACATTACTTTACGCAGTACTTTCATCGTCGGTTTCCCCGGCGAAACAGGAGAAGAATTTGAAGAGCTGCTCGATTTTCTCGAAATGGCTCAACTGGATCGTGTCGGCGCATTTATGTATTCGCCTGTGGAAGGTGCTGTGGCCAATAATTTACCGGATCACATCCCACTTGAAATCCAGCAAGAACGTTTGGGCCGTTTGATGCAATTGCAGGAAGAAATCAGTGGCGAACGCCTTGCATGTAAAAAAGGTAAGACCATGCAGGTATTGGTGGATGAAGTGGACGAGGAGGGTGCAATTGCACGTAGTTCAGCTGATGCACCAGAGATTGATGGCCTGGTTTATATTAGTAATGGCCAGGTATTAAAGGTAGGTGATTTTGTGAATGTCCGAATAACTGACTCTGATGTTCATGATCTGTGGGCGGAAATGGTTTAACTTATCAGCTGTAGATTTGTAGCGAGTCAATGAAATGTTTCGACTTGAATACATGATTTACCTGGGTAAATTTAGTTCTAAAAGGTAGAAGAGATGAATTGGAGGAAATTTTTCCAAGAGATATGGAAATCCGATTTTATATCTTTAAATAAGATTTTTTTTGTATTTATCGACTGATCGGTACGCCTTGCTTTGCTTTAATTTGTTCGTCATTTATCAAATTCAGATCGAAAATTTCTTTAGCTATTGTAGGTGGGAAACCTTCACGTGGCACGGCACGCGTGTGCAACATCAGGTCAATGAAATATTGATCTATCGCAGGCAAGCACCATAACTCTATGATTTTGCTAATAACATGCGGGAAATTCTGTTCCAGTGCGTGCGGATATTTGTCTTCAGCACCATCTAATAGCTCCAAAAGTTTTTTATTCATAAGTGACTCCAAAAATAACAACCAGCAGTATATTCTAATCTAAATCACCATCTTTTTATACGAAAGGTAATATTTCAGAAGCGTTAGTTACCCCACTATTTTTTCACTAGTCTGAATACTTTCTGGAGCTACTAGAATGTTTTTAGAGCCGATTTAAATAGATTGACTAGGGCCTGGATTTCAGACTTTCAAAAGAATGATTAACTACACTATTTAATGGCTAGCCGTCATAGTACATCGTGTATTTGAAACTGTTATTCAAGCAATTTATATGTAAAAAAGTAAGGCCAGCATTGAGCTGGCCTTACTTTTACACGATTTGTTCATTCATTGCTACCGAACGTAGTTTACTACCTTCTGAGCTCACCCATGGGATATCTCTCTTGGGAGTTCATTCCTGGATTTCCCAATTGATTGAACGGTCCATTAGGTCCGGACTGAACGATATTGGTTTGGTTGGAAACATGAGTATAACGGTAAGCTGCAGGCGGCTCGTTCTGAATTTCAAAGCCAGCTGCAGTTGGCTGAACCCGGCCATCTGCGCCCATGGGTTGGACTCTGCCACCAGATGGGCCATAGGATTGCCCAGTATTAGTAGATACTCCAGAAGTAGTCACACCAACCATCGAATCAGCATTTGCCAAAGAAACACCGAAAGCAAAACAGGACATAAGTGTGATATTTATAAGACTCTTTTTCATGAAAAGCTCCTAAATATGAAGTTGGAAGGATAGTTGTATAGGATCAAGATCGCCTTGACTTGCGTATAGTACCAGTTAACCAGAAGCTGTAAATAGTTTTGTATGTTCATTTGTAGTAAATGTTTGGTAATTGTCAGTCACTTGAAAAAATGATAACCGAATCAAAGCGTATAAGACATACCAAGCTGATCTAAAATCACTCAAGCAGGCCGAGATGACCTATCTATCAACTACAAGAATATGAAAACTTTATCTTTAAGCAGCTCTTAAAGTTTTAAATTAATGCGTGAATTTAAAGCACAGTCTTTACAATTCCTTTATTGCTCTTCCCTCAGCTCATCTCCGTCCAGATCAACTTGGCCATCTTTAAACACACGGCTGGCAAAGATTTCTTCGGCTTCAATGGTCATTAAATCAATTTTAGTGAGATTTTTCTTGGCGCCAGCGAATAGGCGGTTAGCTTGGCGCATACGTGCGCGATCCAGTGCGTTGCGGATGGAACGGGCATTGGCAAAATGTTCCAGCTTCATCCGTAGCGGGATATATTCTGCGAATGCTTTTTCTGCTTCCGAGCTGAAACGATAATTTTGCGCTGCCAGCATTAGCTTTGCGATGATGAGCAATTCTTCTGCTGAGTAATCAGGAAAATCGATGTGATGCGCAATACGCGAACGCATACCGGGGTTACTGTGGAAAAATTTATCCATCCGGTCTTTGTAACCGGCCAGTATAACGACCAGATCGTCACGGTTGTTCTCCATTATCTGCAATAGGATTTCGATAGATTCAGCGCCATAGTCCCGTTCGTTTTCGGGCTTGTATAGGTAATAAGCTTCATCTATAAATAACACGCCGCCCATTGCTTTTTTAATTACTTCTTTTGTCTTTGGTGCCGTGTGTCCAATGTATTGACCGACTAGATCATCGCGTGTGACTGATACTAAATGGCCTTCACGCACATAACCCAGGCGATGCAGTATTTCAGCCATACGTAATGCGACCGTGGTTTTTCCGGTGCCGGGATTGCCGGTAAAGCTCATATGTAGCGTTGGTGAAACCGCCGACAGATTGAGTTTCTTGCGAACGCGATCTACCAATAAGAGTGCTGCGGTTTCGCGGATGCGTGTCTTGACTGGCGACAGACCAATCAATTCGCGATCAAGTTTAGCCAGCACTTCCTGTATGTTAGAGTTGCGAAATTCGGCGTCCAGATCAACCGGAGTGTCGTCGGGAAGAATGAGGTCTTTTGAGGGTTCGTCCATTATTTATCCTGTTAAATCAATCGGCTGTTGAAATTTTCCGCATTACTTTCTGCGTATTTTTAAATAAGTTTATATTTAATTGGAACGGCAATTTTGGAAGAAGCAAATTCTTTATCGCCAAATTCTGAGGAAGACTATTTACAGAATATTTCAACAGCCGGTTAAAAAAACGGGTACGGCGTATACCGTACCCGCAATTGCTTAGTACCGCTCGCCTTCCGGTTTTTCGGTTGCGTAGGAATGGACGGTGTAGCGTATGCTACGACTCTCCGCTTCTTCCCGCACGAGCCTGAAGCCAGGTTCGGTTTTAGGACGGTTAACGATATATGACATCGTTGGGCTTTCTATACCGCGTACTGCACTAAAAGCCATCACACGAATGTAGTGATTAGGGAAAGTCTTACGGCAATTGTTGATCTCCATCAAAATTCCTGCAGGATCTTTAAGGTCGAACATAGGGTTGCCGAACATTTCCCAATAAGTATTACGCGGGTGTGGGTCGTCGGTGTATTCGACCGATAGCGACCAGCCGCATTTCAGCGCATATTTAATTTGTGCTGTGATTTGTACATCAGTCAGCGGGGGCAGAAAAGAAAACTGCCCTTGCGTGATCTGATTTCCAGGATTGGTCATCATAATTGATTCTCCTTGATATTAATTAAACGCTGGTCGTGGCAGAAGGAACAAAGTCAGGGGTATCGGTGGACTCGTAATTGAAGCTGACATCTTTCCACGTATCCAACCCAGCTTTGAGTGGGGCGCACCATTTGGCTGCATCTTGCAGAATTTGTGGACCTTCATTCCAGATGTCGCGACCTTCATTGCGTGCCAGAACCATGGCTTCCAGTGCCACGCGATTTGCTACCGCACCTGCCTGTATTCCTTGTGGATGGCCGATAGTACCGCCACCGAATTGCAGAACCACATCGTCACCGAGATAGGTTAGCAGTTGGTGCATCTGACCGGCGTGGATACCACCGGACGCAACTGGCAGACACTTATTGAGTGAAGCCCAATCTTGTTCGAAGAACAGACCTTTCTCCAAATTCATAGGCGTGTGTGTATCTAGCAGCGTGTCGTAGTAGCCCCTGATCATGAGTGGATCGCCTTCCAGCTTGCCCACGACAGTACCAGCATGGATGTGATCCACACCCGCCATGCGCATCCACTTACAAATAACGCGGAAACTCATACCGTGATTTTTTTGACGTGAGTAGGCAGAGTTACCCGCACGGTGCAAGTGCAAAATCATGTCGTTCTTACGTGCCCAGATCGCCATTGACTGAATAGCGGTGTAGCCGATAACGAGGTCAATCATGATGATGACCGAACCTAGCGACTTGGCAAACTCGGCGCGCGCATACATTTCTTCCATCGTGCCGGCGGTAACATTAAGATAGTGGCCCTTGACTTCACCGGTTGCAGCGGAAGCTTTGTTTACGGCTTCCATGCAATACAGGAAACGGTCACGCCAGTGCATGAAAGGCTGTGAATTGATGTTCTCGTCGTCTTTCACGAAATCCAAGCCGCCTTTTAGAGCTTCGTACACTACGCGTCCATAGTTACGGCCGGAAAGACCGAGCTTAGGTTTGGTAGTTGCACCCAGCAGAGGACGACCAAATTTGTCCAAACGCTCACGCTCGACGATGACGCCGGTGGCAGGACCTTGGAATGTTTTGAGATAAGCAACCGGGATACGCATATCTTCGAGGCGTAACGCCTTCACTGCTTTCATACCAAACACGTTACCGATAATGGAAGCAGTCAGGTTGGCAATCGAACCACCTTCGAACAAATCCAATTCATAAGCGATGTAAACAAAGTACTGAGCTTCAGTTTTGGTGCCTTCGCCTGTGTTGGGAACCAAGTCACAACGGTAACACTTGGCGCGATACATTTCGCATGCGGTCAAACGGTCAGTCCACACCACCGTCCATGTGGCAGTGGAAGATTCGCCTGCCACCGCAGCGGCAACTTCTTCTGGATCCATACCTGGTTGCGGCGTCATGCGGAACATGGCGAGTACATCTGTGTCTTTGACCTTGTAATCAGGCTCCCAATAGCCCATTTTCTTATAGGGTATAACGCCAGCTTTGTAGCGCTCCTTACCTTCTTTCATCGTTTCAGATGCCATGGTTATCTCCAATTATTGAAAAAACCGCACCGCGCCCTCCTGTGTAAGCTGGCGGGCAATACTCATTACGATTAATGGGTACTTGTTTCAGCGCGTAGGATGTACATTACCTAATATTATCTATAAATAATAGTCAATTATATTGATGTTAACTATAAGTATTAATTATAATCTGACGATGTTACATTTAACTATCCGCCAACTTAAAATTTTCGATGCCGTAGCACGGCATTTGAGTCACTCACGCGCGGCCAAGGAATTGTATCTCAGCCAGCCAGCAGTCTCCATGCAAATCAAGCAACTTGAACAGAGTGTCGGTTTACCTCTATTTGACCGAGTGGGCAAGCAAATACACCTGACCAACGCAGGCCAGGAAATGCTGCATTACACTCGCAACATTGCGCAACAGCTTGAGGAAATGAACGCCATGTTTAGCGAAATGAAAGGGTTGGAACATGGTCGCTTGAATATCTCCGCAGTCAGTACGGCCAGTTATTTTATGCCTCAATTATTGGCAAAATTTATCCAGCAACACCCTAAGATTAGCGTAAGCCTGCATGTTGCCAATCGTGATGCGGTAATAAAATTGCTCGCTGATAATAGCGCCGATCTCGCCATTATGGGTCAGCCACCGGAAGGTACGGATATGCTATCGCAGCCGTTTATGCAAAACCCGCTGGTTGTTATCGCTGCACTCAACCACCCTTTGACCAAAGTGCGTAACATCAAGCCCAAGCAATTGGCACAAGAAACTTTTTTGCTGCGCGAGCAAGGGTCGGGTACGCGCGGAGTGGTGGAACGATATTTCGCCAGTCACCATTTGAAATTGCCTACGCATATGGAAATGGATACTAATGAAGCAATCAAACAATCGGTGCAAGCCGGTATGGGATTAGGCATCATCTCCATGCATGGCATCGAACTGGAACTGGAAATGAAACGTCTGCAAGTACTGAATGTGGATCATTTTCCCATCATGCGTCACTGGCATATCGTCCATCTGAAGAATAAACGTCTTTCCACCGCAGCGCATGCATTCAATCAGTTTTTACTGAATGAAGCAGAGAGTCTGGCATCACCCACTCCATTCAAACGAAATTGAACCAAGTAAACAAAAAATCTTGTTATCGGCCGTTATTATTTTAGACAGCAGGCACTATGTGCAGCTATTTTATCTATGTGGTCTGCATGGCAGACTAAAATAAGCGGGCATCAAAGTAGTATTTCCTAATGCCTCGCTCTCATTCTTTGCTCTCACGGTATAATCGCACTCCTTTTTTATCGGCGATCCAGCCCGAATGTTGATTTTTCGCGGACTTAACTCAACAGACAAAAAGCCAGTTGCCCTAACTATAGGCAATTTTGATGGAGTACACCTTGGTCATCAGGCATTACTCAAGCAATTAAAGATGACAGCGCAGCTGCTCGGACTTCCGACAGCAGTGCTGGTATTCGAGCCGCATCCGCGTGAATTTTTTACACCGCTGGAGGCACCTGTGCGACTGACCAGCATGCGCGAGAAGCTTGAGCTTTTCGCGACATTCGATGTGGATCGGGTATACGTATGTCGCTTTAACAGCAGTTTTGCACAGATGAGCGCAGTGGATTTCGTTCATGCGCTATCAGATAAGTTGGCGGCGAAGTTCGTGTTGATTGGCGATGATTTTCGTTTCGGTAACCGACGCAGCGGCGATTTTGCGTTGATGGAGAAGATGGGGAACCAGCAAGGTTTTAAAGTAGAGAATATGCACAGCGTATCGCACAATGGCGTACGAATATCCAGTACGGCGGTGCGCGCTGCGCTGGCTGAAGGCGATCTGAAAGCGGCACAACGTTATTTGGGGCGTCCTTATAGTATCAGCGGGCGTGTGGTTCATGGGGATGGCTTAGGCAAGCAGCTGGGATTCCCGACCGCAAATATCCAGTTAAAGCACAATCGGCCGCCGCTTACCGGTATTTTTGTAGTAAGGGCGCAAGGGGATGATCTGCCACCCATGCAGGGCGTAGCGAGTTTGGGTGTACGTCCCACGGTGAAACAAAACGGCAAGCCTGTACTGGAAGTGCATCTTTTCGATTTTTCGGGCAAAGTTTATAACAAACATTTATGCGTCGATTTCCTGCACAAGTTGCGTGATGAAGTGAAATATCTCGACCTGCATAGTTTGACGCAGCAGATTGAGCTCGACGTGTGTAATGCAAAGCAATGGTTTATACAACATGATTGATTATAAAAAAACTCTTAATCTTCCCGACACACCTTTCCCCATGCGCGGCGATTTGGCCAAGCGCGAACCGCAGATGCTCGCTCAATGGCAGGCACAGCAACGCTATGAAAAAATACGCGCCACCAGTTTGGGACGTCCAAAGTTCATCCTGCATGACGGCCCGCCGTACGCTAATGGTGACATCCACATTGGCCATGCGGTGAATAAGGTACTCAAAGATATCATAGTCAAAAGCAAGACTTTATCCGGCTTCGATGCGCCGTATGTGCCCGGCTGGGATTGCCATGGTCTGCCAATTGAACTGCAGGTGGAAAAAAAGCATGGTAAGGAGATGCTACCTGCTCGCTTTCGCGAGCTGTGCCGCGAATACGCCGCTGAGCAAATCGAAAGACAGAAAAAGGATTTTATTCGTTTGGGTGTACTGGGTGATTGGAACAATCCTTATCTCACCATGAACCACCAAACCGAGGCGGATATCATCCGCGCTTTGGGAAAAATATATAAGCGTGGCTATCTTTATCAAGGATACAAGCCAGTGAACTGGTGTCTGGATTGTCAGTCTGCGCTGGCCGAGGCGGAAGTCGAGCATGAAGATAAAACGTCGTCCGCGATTGATGTGGGTTTTGAAGTTATAAGTATCGATTCATTGGCTAAGGCTTTTGGCGTGTCTTTGCCGAGTGATGAAAAAGCTTATGCTGTCATATGGACTACTACACCATGGACGTTACCCGCTAATCAGGCAGTAAGCGTACATCCTGATTTTGACTATGTGCTGGTTAGAACGCCACGTGGATTGCTGATACTGGCGGCTGATCTAAAACAAGCATGTTTGGATCGCTATGCATTGAAGGGGGAAACGCTCGCCACTTGCAAGGGCGTTGCGCTAGATGGCACGCCATTACATCACCCTTTCGATAAACGTGGGGTAAATATTATTTGTGGGGACCATGTAACGCTGGAAGCGGGTACAGGCTTGGTACATACCGCCCCGGCACATGGCCTGGACGACTATTTTGTTGGTCAAAAATACAGCCTGCCTAATGACAGCCCGGTGGGTGACGATGGCAAATTCCTCACTAGCACGCCAGTGGTCGGCGGTTTGTTCGTATGGAAAGCGAATGACGTGGTGGTTGCTACACTTCAGGCCAGCGGGCATCTGCTGCACCTGGAAAAAATACAACATAGCTACCCGCACTGCTGGCGGCACAAGACTCCAATCATTTTTCGTTCTACGCCGCAGTGGTTCATTGGCATGGAGCAATTTCACTCCGCTCAGTCCCTTCCGAAGACAGAAGAGGGAATAAAGCTGCGCGACCTCGCCAACAATGCGGTCGAAGCCACACAATTTTACCCGGCATGGGGCAAGGCGCGATTGAAAGCAATGATTGCAAACCGTCCGGACTGGTGTGTGTCGCGTCAGCGTAATTGGGGCGTGCCGATGCCGTTCTTCGTCCACAACGTAACTACGCAGTTACATCCGCGCACACTTGAGTTGACCGAACAGGTCGCGCAGCGCGTCGAGCAGCACGGAATAGAGGCGTGGTTTTCGTTGGACGCTAAAGAGTTGTTAGGCGAAGAATCGATGCAATACCGCAAACTTTCGGACACGCTGGACGTGTGGTTTGATTCCGGTACCACTCATGAGTCAGTACTACGCCGACGTAAAGATTTGTCATTCCCGGCTGATTTGTATCTGGAAGGGTCGGATCAACATCGCGGCTGGTTTCAATCTTCATTGCTTACCTCCTGTGCCATGAATGACCGTGCGCCCTACAACGCATTGCTCACCCATGGTTTTGTAGTGGATGGCCATGGACATAAGATGAGCAAATCCAAGGGTAATGTCATCGCACCGCAGAAAATTTTTGATACGCTGGGTGCGGACATCTTGCGTCTGTGGGCTGCGTCCACTGACTACTCCGGCGAGATGACCATCTCTGATGAGATTCTTAAGCGTGTAGTAGAAAGCTACCGCCGCATTCGCAATACTTTACGCTTTTTGTTAGCGAACACTGCCGATTTCGATGTGCAGCGAGATGCCTTGCCAGTGGATGAATGGCTGGAAATTGACCGCTACGCTTTGGCATTGATAAGCCGATTGCAGACAGAGGTTACTGGCGATTATGCGCGCTATGAGTTCCATCTGGTCGTACAGAAATTGCAGACTTTTTGTTCCGAGCAACTGGGCGGATTTTATCTGGATATTCTCAAAGACCGTCTCTACACTACGGCACAAAATTCACACGCACGACGCTCAGCGCAGAATGCACTGCACCATATTAGTCATAGCCTGGTGAGATTAATGGCGCCGATACTCAGCTTCACCGCAGAAGAAGCGTGGGAGATATTGAGTACCCAGCAAGGCGTGAGCGTGTTTCAGCAGACATGGCTTTCCCTACCAGATTTGCCGAGCACAGACGATCAAATTTTGGTGCAAAATTGGACGACAATTTGCAACTGGCGTGCCAGAATAAATAAGCACATCGAAGAGGTACGCGCTGCTGGGTTGATTGGCCAAGCGCTGGCCGCCGAGGTGAAAATTTACGCAGCGGGTGAAAATTTTGATGTGCTTGCCCATCTGGGTGATGACCTGCGATTTGTGCTGATAACATCGCGTGCTACCCTGCATCGCGTCACATCTGAAGCAGAAGAGCGCATTGAAGTGACGCCGAGCATGAATATCAAGTGCGAACGTTGCTGGCATTACCGCGCTGACGTAGGCAGCGATCCTCAAAACGCTACTCTATGTGGGCGCTGCGCCAGTAATTTATTGGGTGACGGCGAGGTGCGCAAGTATGCTTAAGCAAAGACTTCATTCCCATTTATCTATGGGAAAAGAATGACAAAGCCGGGTGGGAGAGAGGCAGAGTTGAAACACTGGTTAAGCTTGGCAACAGTAATAGTCATCCTCGATCAGATCACCAAGCTATGGATAAGCCAGATTTTTGTCTATGGCGAGAATGTGGCGGTGACAGATTTTTTTAACTTGGTGCTTGTGCACAACAGTGGCGCGGCGTTCAGCTTTCTCAGTAATGCGGGAGGCTGGCAACGTTGGTTATTCAGCGCCGTCGCCGTGACTGCTTCAGTATGGATAATTTGGTTACTGCGCAAGCATAAGCAGGAGAAACTGTTTTGTTTTGCTCTGACATTGATACTAGGTGGTGCACTGGGTAACCTGATAGACCGTGCTGCTTATGGTTATGTGGTGGACTTCCTGGATTTTTACTGGAACACTTATCACTTTCCAGCATTCAACATTGCAGATTCAGCAGTTACCTGTGGTGCGGGCTTATTACTGTGGGAAAGTTTTGCAAAAAAAACATAGGATGTGTTTCTGCCTTCACAGGACTATCCAATTAGTGGGTTCTAAAAATTCAGAGCTCTACTAGATGCGAGATACTAAAAGAATTTGCAGTGCTGCATATGTCTAAATATGCAAGTAATAAATCTGATTTTTTAGAGATATTTATTATTTATTGATAGAGATAAAATGGAACTATTACTCGCCAATCCCCGCGGTTTTTGTGCTGGCGTTGATCGCGCCATCGAAATGGTCGAGCGTGCGTTGGCTTTGCACGGCGCCCCAATTTATGTGCGCCACGAAGTGGTACACAACGAGTTTGTGGTTGCTAACTTGCGTAAAAAAGGTGCAGTGTTCATTGAGGATTTAGCCGATGTGCCGGCGGGCAGTATCCTCATTTTTAGCGCACATGGCGTATCGCAAGCGATACGAAGCGAAGCAAAGATACGTGGGTTCACGGTATTCGACGCAACTTGCCCGCTGGTAACCAAAGTACATAGCGAAGTTGCGCGCCTGCGCGAACGGGGCAAGGAAATTATTATGATAGGGCACGCTGGGCATCCCGAAGTGGAAGGCACGATGGGGCAGGGCGACGGTAGCATGTATTTAGTGGAGTCGCCCGCAGACGCACAGCTTCTGGACGTGAGAGACCCAACTAATGTCGCTTTTGTCACCCAAACTACCCTGTCCGTGGATGATACCGCTGCCATTATCTCGGTGCTCAAAACACGTTTCCCGGGCATTATAGGCCCCAGTAAGAATGACATTTGCTATGCAACGCAGAACCGTCAGGATTCAGTCAAACATCTGGCCAGTCAGTGCGACGTAGTAATCGTAGTGGGGTCGCCCAGCAGTTCTAATTCAAACCGCTTGCGCGAAGTGGCGCACAACATGAACGTCCCCGCTTACCTAGTTGATAATGCGGGTGAATTGCAAGCGGAATGGCTGTCGGGAAAATTACATATCGGCATTTCAGCCGGCGCCTCTGCCCCGGAAGTGCTAGTACAGGACGTGATTGCGCGGTTACGAGAACTGGGTGCAGAAAGTGTGCGTGAATTGGATGGCATTAGCGAAAACGTGGTATTCCCAATTCCTAAAGTGCTTGCCTGAATATCTTGTGTAAAAATCTCAGCCACTCTATGTGTCAATACTTTTACAAGTTTAGTATCAAATTAAATTAAGATTTGCGTCAAATTAAATCCTCACGTCGCAGCATAAATACAAACTCGTCACCTGCAGCTACTTCCAGCCAGATGAACGGCAGGTTAGGGTATGCGGCTTCAAGCGCTGGACGGTTATGACCGATTTCGACCACCAGCAATCCATTGGGGTTGAGATGCTCGGCCGCATGTTCCAGTATTTCACGTGTAGCATCTAGTCCATCTGCACCACTGCCCAACGCGAGTTGCGGCTCATGTCGGTATTCTGGCGGTAATGCGGCCATGGATGGCGCATCCACATAAGGTGGATTACTAATGATGACGTCGTATTGCTTGTCCGTCAGATTGGAAAATATATCTGACTTTATAAGATTAATTCGATCTTCCAAGCCATAATCAGCAACATTGCGTTGCGCAACTTCCAATGCGGCTGGAGAAATATCAACAGCATCCACTATGGCATCAGGGAAAGCATGAGCAGCCAAAATGGCAAGGCAGGCGCTGCCAGTGCATAGATCCAACACGTGAGTCACAATCTTCGTCTCGTCTACCCAGGGTGTAAATTGCTCCCGTATCAGTTCAGCGATAAAAGAGCGTGGCACGATGACGCGCTCGTCCACATAAAAACTGAAGTCCCCTAACCAAGCTTCATGCGTCAGATAGGCGACAGGAATTCGTTCATCTACACGCTGTTTGAGCAATGCGAGCAACACTTTTTTTTCTTCAGCAATGAGTTGAGCATCAAGGAAAGGATTCAGCGTGTCCAGCGGCAGGTGCAGGGTATGCAGAATAAGATAGGCTGCTTCATCGTATGCATTAGCCGATCCATGTCCGAAACTGAGTTTTGCTTCGTTGAATGCACTTACCGTAAAGCGCAGCCAGTCACGCACGGTGTGAAGTTCGTTGGTATGGTCAAAATGATGCAACATACTCATATTTTATTGACCAGCAAATTGACCAATGTTCGGCAGTAGATTTCCGACAATATATCCAAGTCGGTTACGGATACGCATTCATTGAGTTTATGTATCGTTGCGTTAAGCGGACCGAACTCGATTACTTGCGGGCAGATATCGGCTATAAAGCGCCCATCCGACGTGCCGCCACTGGTAGAAAGTTCGGTTTCGATACCCGTTATCTCCTTGATAGCAGCGCCCACTGCATCTACCAGATCGCCCCGTGGAGTGAGATAGGGCTTGCCGGATAGTGACCAGGCCAACTCATAATTCAGCCCATGTTGATCGAGAATGGCGTGGGTCTTGGCTTTCAGTTCTTCCACGGTGCTTGCTGTTGAAAAACGAAAATTGAATTCGATTTCCACTATGCCCGGAATAACATTAGTTGCCCCGGTGCCACTGTGTATGTTGGAAATCTGCCAAGTTGTAGCCGGAAAGTAAGTGTTTCCATTATCCCATACCATTGCGGCTAGATCGGCGATGGCCGGAGCGGCAAGATGAATAGGATTTTTGGCTAAATGCGGATAAGCGATGTGGCCTTGCACTCCTTTTACGGTAAGTTTGCCTGAGAGCGAGCCGCGTCGACCATTTTTGATGGTGTCGCCGATTTTGATAGATGAGGTGGGTTCGCCCACGATACAGTAATCCATTTTTTCGCCGCGCATTTGCAATGCTTCTACTACGCGAACTGTGCCATTTATGGCTATACCTTCTTCATCCGAAGTCAGTAACAAGGCAATTGAACCTACATGACTGGGGTGTGCTGCCACAAATTGTTCGATGGAAGTAACGAAGGCAGCCAGTGAGCCCTTCATGTCGGCAGCGCCGCGCCCATATAACATGCCATCACGTAGGGTTGGCGTGAATGGGTCGCTGTGCCATTGGTCCACAGGGCCGGTTGGCACAACATCGGTGTGGCCAGCAAAACATACCACGGGGCCATTGCTGCCGCGCCGAGCCCACAGGTTGTCCACATTATCGTAGCGTAACATTTCCAGCTTGAACCCCAGTGGTTCGAGGCGCGCGCCGATGAGAGCCAAACAGCCTTCATCAAACGGTGTGAGTGAACGACGGGCAATAAGTTGTTTGGCAAGTTCCAGGGTGGGGGACATATATAATTTAAGGTTTGAAGTTGAAAATTTTTTCGTAGCTGGCATCGTCAAAGCCGATATGCAGCAGTCTGCCATCCTGTTCCAATAGCGGGCGTTTAATGACGCTGGTTTTTTCCAGCAACAGTGGTAATGCGCTAATGTTGTCCTTGATGGCTTGTTTTTGTTCTGCTGATAAGCCGCGCCAAGTCAGACCCTTGCGGTTGATTAGATTTTCCCAACCTATCTGTTGCAGCCAGCACTGCGCCAGTTCCAATTCAAGACCCTGTTTTTTAAAATCGTGAAATTGATACTCGGCACTATGCTGCTCCAGCCAAGCACGGGCTTTCTTGACCGTGTTGCAATTTGTAATCCCATACAGTTTCATCTTGCTGAATCCATTATTTTATTTAAATATTTTTATTATTGTGACATTGCAAAAGTAGGCTGCAATTTGATGGGTAGCTATGAGTAAGAAATCAAGGATGATAGATTGCTGGCTGAGTCGGCATTGCGCAAAGCATCTTCCTTGGTGATCTCCCCATTTTTATATAGCTTGTACAAGGCCTGTTCAAAGGTCTGTGAACCGGACGATACACTTTGATCGATCGCATCACGAATTTTGTCGAGCTCATCATTTTTAATCAGCTCCGAGATCAGTGTTGTATTGAGTAACACTTCTACGGCAGGTACCAACGTGCCGTGTACGTTAGGTACCAAACGTTGTGAAATCACTGCCCGTAAGCTCATTGCCATATCGGCGAGTACGGCTCGACGTGTATCTTGTGGGAAGAGATTTACGATACGGTTCAACGTATGGTAGCTATTATTGGCGTGCAGCGTGGACAGGCACAAATGGCCGCTCTGGGCAAAAATCAATGCATGTTTAAACGTTTCACGATCCCGTATTTCACCAATCATTAGCACATCGGGTGTCTCGCGCATGGCATTTTCCAGGGCATTGCCATAGGAAAGCGTGTCGGTACCGATTTCACGCTGATTAACAATGGATTTATTGTGCTGAAACAGGTATTCAACAGGGTCTTCAATGGTCAGAATATGGCCGGTGGCAGTGTTGTTGCGATGCTTAATCATGGCCGCCATTGTGGTGGATTTCCCCGAACCAGTTGCACCCGCAACCAATATAAGGCCACGCTTTTCCATAATGAGTTGGTTTAAAATGGGTGGCAGATTCAGTTCCGCGACGTTAAGAATACTGAACCGAATATAACGAATGACCATCGAAATACTGCCTCGTTGGCGGAAAATATTGACCCGATAATTTCCGGCATCCAAGACCCGATAGGAAAAATTCATTTCCATGCTGGATTCGAAGGCCGTGATTTGCTCGGGTGTCATTATTTCATAGGCGATGCGCTCAATCGTTTCGCTATCAAGTTTCTCTGTGTTTATTGGCATAACCACGCCATTGATTTTGATGTTGATCGGTGCACCAGCGGAGAAAAAAAGATCAGAAGCCTGTTTGTCAGCAGCTAACTGCAAAAAAGGTGTAATGACCATAAATTTCCCCCGGGGTTAAATCAGGCTTTAAATTCCGCGTAGCAATTCATTAATGCCGACTTTTGCCCGAGTTTTGGCATCTACTTTCTTTACGATTACGGCGCAATACAAGCTATAACTACCATCCTTGGAGGGCAGGTTGCCGGACACGACCACCGAGCCTGCTGGTACGCGACCATAATGCACTTCGCCAGTTTCACGATCAAAAATCTTGGTGCTTTGCCCGATGTACACACCCATCGAAATGACTGCGCCTTCTTCTACAATCACGCCTTCGACAATTTCCGAGCGCGCACCGATGAAGCAGTTGTCCTCGATAATGGTCGGGTTGGCCTGCACTGGTTCCAGCACACCACCGATGCCGACTCCGCCACTTAAATGAACATTCTTTCCAATCTGCGCGCAAGAACCAACCGTCGCCCAGGTATCCACCATCGTACCTTCATCTACATAAGCGCCAATGTTGACGTAAGAAGGCATCAAGACCACGTTCTTGGCTATAAATGAACCCTTGCGCGCCGCAGCGGGTGGCACTACACGGAAGCCACCCTCGCGAAAATCGCGTGAGTTGTAGTCGGCAAACTTGGACGGTACCTTGTCGTAATAATTGGTAAAGCCGCCCTTGATGAAAGCATTGTCTTCCATGCGGAAAGACAATAGCACTGCTTTTTTCAGCCATTGATGGGTTACCCACTGACCCTCTATTTTTTCCGCCACTCGCAGAGTACCGTGGTCGAGGTGGCCGATAACAGTGTCCACTGCCTCTTTCAGTTTTGCATCTACGTTGCGGGGTGTAATTTCGGCACGGCGTTCAAAAGCGGGTTCGATGATCTGTTGCAGTTGTTCCATGATTTTCCTAGTCAAGTTTGCGGGTAAATTCGGCGATACGTTGCGCTGCTTCCATAGTTTCGCTCAGCTCTGCTACCAAGGCGATGCGGATAAAATTTTCGCCTGGATTTACGCCATGTGCATTACGCGCCAGAAAACTGCCGGGCAGCACTGTGACATTATAGTCTCGATGCAGATATTGCGCGAAGCGGGTGTCAGCTATGGGCACGCGCAGCCACAGATAAAAACTGGCATCCGGCAGCGCTACCGGCAACACGGGTTTCAGAACGCTGATAACCTGTGAGAACTTCTCCGCATACAGGCGGCGGTTTTCGGCGACATGTTCTTCATCCTGCCAGGCGACGGCGCTGGCGGCTTGCACTGCCGGGTTCATGGCGCAGCCGTGGTAAGTGCGATACAGCGTAAACTTCTCTAGCACTGTTGCGTCGCCTGCCACAAAACCGGAACGCATGCCGGGTACGTTAGAGCGCTTGGACAGGCTGAAAAAAGACACCAGATTGCGGTAATCGCTGCGTCCCAGTTGTTGCGCTGCTTGTAGCGCACCGAGCGGCGGCGTATCGAAATAGATTTCGGAATAGCATTCGTCTGCGGCGATGATAAAGCCGTAACGGTCGGCCAGATCGAATAGTGTCTTCCATTCTGCAAGTTTAATTACACGCCCGGTCGGATTGCCAGGCGAGCACACATATATAAGCTGTGTGCGCTGCCAAACTTCTTGCGGCAATTGATCAAAATTCAACGCGTAGTTATCTTCCGGCAGAGTGTTGAGGAAATAGGGCGTGGCACCAGCCAGTAGAGCTGCGCCTTCATAAATCTGATAGAACGGATTAGGACAAATTACGGTGGGGTTGTCACACGTACGGTCAATCACCGCCTGGGCGAAAGCAAACAGCGCCTCCCGACTGCCGTTCACTGGCAAGACTTGTGATTTTGCATCCAGCGCAGGAAGATCATAACGTTGCGCAAACCAGCTGGCAATGCTGCCACGCAGCGCGTCACTCCCTGCGGTTGTGGGATAATTCGAAAGTCCCGCCAGATTGGCACTTAATGCGTCACTAATGAATTGCGGCGTGGCATGCTTGGGTTCCCCGATGTGCAGGCTGATAGGCCGGTAGGCTGGGTTAGGTATAACTGAGCTAAATAAATTGGCGAGTTTCTGGAACGGGTAAGGCTGTAGACGATCAAGATCAGGATTCATAATTTTTTGTTTAAGCTGAATAGGCACAATTATAAAGGTGTAGCGAGTGGCATCAAAACAAAAAATTTTGTCGGTGATAGGCTTGTTAAGTGGTGCCTTGGTGTGGGGACTGATGTGGTATCCCTATCGCGCATTACACAACATGGGGGTAGGCGGTGAATTGTCTACGCTGCTCAGCTATTGTATGGCGATGATATTAGGCTTACTGTTCCTGGGGCCGATATGGCGCGAGTTACGAGTTGCCGGGTGGCTGAGTATTGTGTTGATGGCGAGTGCGGGCTGGACCAATTTAGGCTATGTGCTGGCGGTGTTGGATGGCGAAGTAATGCGCGTACTACTGCTGTTCTATCTTGCGCCATTGTGGACGGTGATCTTTTCGCGCTGGCTGCTCGGTGAAAAATTAAATCGTTACGGCTACGCCATTATCGCGCTGTCACTGGGTGGTGCGCTCGTTATGCTGTGGGATATGCAGTATGGTTTGCCACTGCCGCAAAATCAGGCGGAATGGATAGGTCTTTCAGCGGGGATTAGTTTTGCTTTGATGAATGTAATTGTGCGTCGTACGCAGCACCTGAGCGTGAATTTTAAAGTGACCAGCGTGTGGTTTGGCACGATACTCTTCACCATGGTGTTGCTGTTGTATCAGGGTAATGCCATAGCACAATGGCAGAGTATTCCATCCGATGCATGGTGGCTGCTATGGCTGATTGGATTGGTTGTATGCGTCATTAGTTTTGCTGTGCAGTACGGACTGACTTATCTGCCCGCCAATCAGGCGATTGTTCTGCTTCTATCCGAGCTGGTGTTTGCTGCCGTATCCTCGTATTTATTGGCGGATGAGGAAATGGGACTGCGGGAAATTATCGGTGCAGCGCTGATTGTTTCGGCCAGCTTGCTGTCTGGAAAATGCACATCACACAACGGAAAGTAATTTTTTGGGGCGATAATTGAATAAGGCAAAATTTATTACCTTTGAAGGAGTAGACGGGGCAGGTAAGAGCACCCATCTGGCCTGGTTTGCCGAGGCCTTGCGCAAACGCGGCAAAGAAGTGCTTGTAACGCGTGAGCCGGGTGGTACACCCTTGGGTGAATGTCTGCGCGACATTCTGCTAAACCAACCTATGCACGCAAAAACAGAGGCTCTGTTAATGTTCGCCGCTCGCTTTGAACATATCGAGCAGGTTATCAAGCCAGCTTTGCAACGGGGAATTTGGGTAGTATCCGACCGATTTAGCGATGCCAGTTTTGCCTATCAGGGCGGGGGCAGAGGGTTGAAGGTGGCAAAGCTGGAACAATTGGAATGCTGGGTACATGAAAATTTTCAGCCGGATTTGACATTGCTGTTTGACCTTCCGGTTGAGGTGGCACGCCAACGACTCTCGAAAAATATAGCGTTGGATCGCTTCGAGCAGGAAAAAGACAGCTTTTTCAAGAAGGTGCGGCAAGCTTATCTGGAGCGATGTAAGAAACATCCAGATCGCTTCGTGTTGATTGATGCTACCCAAACACCAGAGCAAGTTAAAGCAAACTTAGAGAAAGCAATTCTATCAATTTGATAATAATTGATATTTAAATTATTAACTTCACGGGTTCTGGCGCATTAGCAAGGCCCTGCCAAAGATCCTGATGGTGGCATTGCTAATGCGACAGAGCCTATGCCAACTATGCAAAGTAAATCTGTAGAAACTATTCCCGATAAAGTATTTCTCTTTAGCGGACACATGATTGATGCACCTGATCGCAAGTCGCCCCGTTTTCCAGCAGATAAAGAGCCTGTCGCGAAGGCAGCTATTTCGGATCTGCTGGATTGTTTGCACTTGGGACCTAGGGATATTGCGATCTGCGGAGGTGCGTGCGGTGGAGATTTGTTGTTTGCCGAGGCCGCGCTGAAGCTCGGAGCAAAGCTGGAAATTTATTTGCCATTCGACGAGAAGAGGTTCTTTGCTGAGTCAGTGGACTTTGCTGGCAACGACTGGCATACACGTTTCCTTGATGCAAAATCTCGTGCAGACCTGCACATTATGGCTGACGAGCGTAACTTGCTTGCGCATGGTGAAAGCCCTTTCGAGCAGAACAATTTATGGATGCTTGAACGCGCGCTCCGCTTCGGCAGTAAAAAACTTGAGTTTATTTGTCTGTGGAACGGCCAAGGAGGTGATGGTCCTGGCGGAACACACCATCTAATGCAGGAAGTCCAGCTTCAAGGTGGCCAGACGCACTGGTTGAACACGACAACACTATGGAATTGAAAAGGCCATTTTCAATATGGTTAAACCATTTGATTTCATTATAGAAAAAATAGAGTTTTTTGTGTGGTTATCAAATTCCGTTTCTGTTTACAGCCTTGGTGCGCAGCATCTTGCTTCGTATCAACATATAACCGACTAACAAAGGATATTTAAATGAACGATGTCTTAGTGACCCGCATGCAATCCCCAGGACCCAAAAAGATCCTCTCCTGCGATGGAGGAGGAATTCTGGGACTAATCTCAGTGGAAATTCTGGCCAAAATGGAAGACGACCTACGTGCCAAACTTGGCCGGGAGGCTGAATTCGTGTTGGCCGATTATTTCGACTTCGTGTGCGGCACCAGCACCGGCGCCATCATAGCTGCCTGCATTTCTGCAGGAATGTCGATGGCCCGCATCCGAGAGTTCTATGTGGAAAGTGGCCAGGAGATGTTCGACAAGGCTTTCTTGCTTAAGCGGCTGAACTACAAGTACAACGACGAGCCGCTGGCCCGGAAATTGCGCGGCGAACTGAGCAAAGCCCTTGGTGACGACATTACGCTGGGTAGTCCAGGATTACGCACGCTGTTGATGATGGTACTACGTAATGCTACAACCGACTCTCCTTGGCCGTTGACCAATAATCCGTTTGCTAAATACAACGAGCGTTCGCGCAAAGACTGCAATCTTCAACTGCCGTTATGGCAATTGGTGCGTGCCAGTTCTGCTGCCCCGGTTTACTTTCCGCCGGAGGTAATAACACTAGGTGAAGGCTCACAGAACCCATACACCTTCATTTTCGTAGATGGCGGCGTAACCACATACAACAATCCGGCATTTCTTGCATTCCAGATGATCACAGCACACCCCTACGCAGTAAATTGGAAAACCGGAGCCGACAATCTATTGATCGTTTCAGTCGGCACCGGTGGTGTAGCAATGTCCAATTCCGAACTGAAAGCCGGAAACATGAATTTGTTCTACAACGCCACCTCGATTCCCACTGCGCTGATGAATGCCGCGTCGGCAGGGTGGGATATGGCATGTCGCAGTCTCGGTGACTGTCGACACGGTGGACCAATTGACCGCGAGTTTGGTGACATGGTCGGTTTGACGAAAGATGGCAAGGTCAATTCTACGATACCCAAACTCTTCACTTATATGCGTCACGACCCGGATGTCTCGTTGGAAGGTCTTAAATCGCTTGGCTTAGGGGATTTAGACCCCAAGCATGTACAAACCTTGGATTCGGTAGACTACATGTTGGAGATCCAGAAGGTTGGCGCGGCTTACGCACAGCAGCACGTGCACATTGAACAGTTTGCGCCGTTCGCCTGAAAGGGGGTATCTATGTAGTAATGCTGGCAATAATGCGTCCGATCAAATTCAAGGAGGGGTTTCAATCAAATCCTATGGCAGGGGGTGCAGGCGGCTGCAGAATTTCTCCAGGAGAGGCGAATAGGACAACAAGGTTCAGCTGATTCTTCTTGCCCTGTAATCAGTGAGTATCGAGAAAGCTATGCCAACAGAGTGCGCTTCATTGTCAAGGGAAGGGAGCAGGCAATCATGGTTGATGCAACTGGCGAGTCAGGTGCACGGTCATGGGCTTATTGGGTAATTCGTGTGACTACCCATCGCAGACATCATTACCGATCCATGACTCCGGAAGGATTCTCGCCGCAGAAACATCTGCCGGGGTGAGGGTGCGAATATTGCCATGAAGCTTTTTAAGGCAGACCTCGGCAATCAGCTCATCAGGCCGCTCAAATGTTGACCAATAAAGATTCCATAACTGCGCCGACTTGTCCTGCGATGCCGTAACCACACGCTTGCCGTCGAGGCTGAAGCTGGCGGAGGTGACAGCATCGCCATGCGTCATCGGCATGCCCATGGCCTTACCAGTCTCAGCGTCCCAGACGCGTGCTGTGTGGTCTCTTGAAGCCGTGACCACACGCTTACCGTCAAAGCTGAAACTGGCGGAGTAAATAGCTCTGTCATGCGTCATCGACACGCCTACGGCGTTGCCGGTCTCAGCATCCCAGACGCGGGCCGTGTTGTCCTGCGACGCTGTGGCCACACGCTTGCCGTCGGACGCCGTGACCACATACTTGCCGTCGGGGCTGAAGCTGACACTGTTGATCCTGCTTTCATGGGTCATTTCCAAGCTCACGGCCATTCCGGTTTCACTGTCCCAGACACGAGCTGTATCATCTGACGCTGTGACCACCCGCTTGCCACTGGGGCTGAAGCTGGCGAAAGTGACCATGTCGCCATGCGTCATCGGCACGCCTACAACCTTACCGGTTTCAGCGTCCCAGACACGGGCTGTCTTGTCATTCGACGCTGTCACCACACGCTTGCCATCGGGACTGAAGCTGGCGCTGTTGACCCAGCCGACATCATGCACCATCGGAACGCCAAGAGCCTTGCTAGTCTCAGCATCCCAGATGCGTGCCGTCTTGTTCCGTGAAGCCGTGACCACACGCTTACCGTCGTGGCTGAAACTGGCGGAGTTAACAGCACTGTCATGCGCCATCGGCGCGCCCACGACCTTGCCGGTCTCAGCGTTCCAAACACGGGCCGTGTGGTCACTTGACGCCGTGACCACATACTTGCCATCAGGACTGAAGCTGGCGGAGTTGATCGTACTGTCATGCTTCATCGGTGCGCCCACAGCATTGCCGCCATCGCCATCCCAGATGCGGGCTGTTTTATCCCACGACGCCGTGACCACACGCTTGCCGTCGGGACTGAAGCTAGCGAAAGTGACCATGTCGCCATGCGTCATTGCCACGCCCACGGCATTGCTGGTTTCAGTGTCCCAGACTCTGGCCGTCATATCGTCTGACGCCGTGACCACCCGCTTTCCATCGGAACTGAAGCTGGCAATATTAACCTGCCTATCATGCTTCATTGGTAGGCCTACGGCCTTGCCAGTTTCAGCGTTCCAGACGCGGGCCGTCTTATCATTCGACGCCGTGACCACACACTTACCGTTGGGACTGAAGCTGGCGGAGTTGATCGGCAAATCATGCTCCATCGGCGCGCCCACAGCCTTACCGGTCGTAGCGTCCCAAATGCGCGCCGTCTTGTCTTCTGATGCTGTGACTACATACTTTCCATCGGGACTGAAGCTGGCAGTTTTAATCCATTCTTTATGCTCCATCGGCGCGCCCAGGACCTTGCCAGTCTCAGCGTTCCAAACACGGGCCGTGTGGTCACTTGACGCCGTGACCACATGCTTGCCATCAGGGCTGAAGCTGGCGGAGTTAATCGTATTGTCATGCCTCATCGACGACCCCACAGTCTTACCGGTTTCAGCGTCCCAGACGCGGGCCGTCATGTCCCACGACGCGGTGACCACATGCTTGCCATCAGGGCTGAAGCTGGCGCTGTTGACCCTGCTGTCATGGGTCATCGGTAGGCCCACGGTCTTGCCAGTCTCAGCGTCCCAGACGCGAGCTGTGTCATCTGACACCGTGACCACACGCTTGCCGTCGGGGCTGAAGCTGGCGGAAATAACTTCGGCATCATGCATCATCGGCATGCCCACGGTCTTGCCAGTCTCAGCGTCCCAGACGCGCGCCGAGCAGTCTCTCGACGCCGTGACCACACACTTGCCGTCAGGACTGAAGCTGGCGAAGTTCACCCTATCCTTATGGTTAGCAAAAATCGTGTGTAAGGTACTTGACTCGGCTGCTCTCACTAATACAGCTATAGCAGATGGATGTGCGGGATGCAGAAAGGACACCTTTGCAGCCAACACCGCTAACCGAAGGCTTTGGTCGAAATGGTCAGCGTCTGCCGCGGCCTCAGCTGCACTGGTCAGCAGCAGCGACGTCTGCATACTCAACTCCCGCAACTGATTCTCACGTTCTTCCAATTCTCGCTTATCGCGCTGGCGGCAGGCTGCCAGATACTGTCCGTCAACAGGCTCGAAGCGGCCGGCAAGCCGCTTATCGGAAAACATAGCCTCGGCTGCATCAAGCCGGTGAGCGGTGTGTACAAGGAATACTTTATCCAGATCGCCTCGGAGCCAGTCGTGGGCAGATCGACGAATCAATTCGGATGCAGACAAGGCCTCGGCAAACTCACGCAGCCAACGCTCCAGCATGCCCCATTGCCGCAGCAAGGCCTCGTGTGCCACTTCAACCACCTCGACCGGTTCACCACCGTCGGTCACGCGGCGGACATCCGTCAGTAGCAGCCGCTGTTCGATCAGGCGCGACACCAGGGCGTCGGCTTGCGGTAATTCCTGGCGCAAGCTTGCTCGCAAGGCCACCCGGCGCTTCCAGTTCCCCGTGTCGGGGTCCACGGTGGCGATATAGGGAAAGATCTGCTGCAACAGGCGTTCTTGCTCGTCCCGCTGAGCGGGAATGGCCGGTTCCTGGCCCGGACGCTCGAAAGCGTGCCCCACCGCCGCACCGATGACGCCCCGGACACCGCCGAGCTTCTGGTATTCCTCGTATCCGATCCGCGTACCCTGGGCAGTGGTGAATTCGCGGTACAGCCATTCCAGTGTCAAGGCCAGTAGCGGCAGGGCATCCGCCCCCTGGGCATCCTGGATCAGCTGTTCGGTGAGCTCCGGGGTGATGACCAGTGATTTGACAGTTTCGGTGTGCCGCCTGGCCGGACCTTCGATCACGGCCTTGAATTCCGACACCGGCATGGCAGGCAGACTGAACAGCACGGGTGACATCCCCTGCAACGCTGGCTGCTCCTGCAGTTTGGGTAAAGAGTCGGAGCGTATTGTCAACAGAAATAGGACGCGCAATCGCTGGCCACCAATATTTGGAAACTGAGCGGCTAACAGATGCTGATGCAGCGCATCGATGTAGGTCACTAACTGACCGGCTTCTTCCTGGCCATCGGTGGCGAATAGCTCCTCTGCCTGATCGATGGGGATGATGAACGTGGGGTCGGTTGGCACACCTGAACGGTCCATTCCCTGCTGAATCCGCTGAACGGGCTGAATTTGTCGCAGGACACCGGCCAAACCGATTGATGCCAATTCTGCGCGAACCTGTGCGTGGTTCATTGGCTGCCCTGCTGTGGCGAGTGCGCCCTTGAGGCTGTTCAGCAAACCTTGCGAGCCTGAGATGGCTGCGCGCTCGGGACGAATAGTGGGCAAGACTAGAAAATGGGTACTGTCCCGCTTAAGCCGTGGCAGTAGACCGGCCCGCAGGAAGGAAGATTTGCCCGCGCCGGATGCTCCCAGAATGACAAAGAGCTGTTCGACATCGCGCTCGCGCACCAGACGCATCTGATCGATCGCACGTATGATGGAAGCATCTCGTCCGAAGAAGACAGCTGCGTCTGGCTCTTCCAAGGCACGCAGGCCTGGATAGGGCGAACGTTCAGGTTGACCTTCGGGTGGCCACAAGAACGTAGACGCGTCCAACCCCGCCTTTCGCAAGCCATTCGCCAATGCCTCCAGTCCGGCGTGAGAGAAACTCACTTCGGTTTTGGACACCTTCGGTAGTTTCTCTACAGTAAATGACACGGGATCATCGGTATGTGTCAGGTCGCAGAGTTGCCACACGGAGGTCATTTGATTGGGTAATTCCGAGCGGGAAACCTTTTCGGCCATTACGCCAAAGATGCGCTTACCGATAAAATTTGCCAAATAAAATTCGGCTTTGCACATATCGGATTGCAGCCATGCCGGGGAAACCAGACAGATTACGGCTTCGCAACGATCTGCCGCTTTTTTCAGCGCGGCCATCCATCGCTCACCCGTTGCAATGCCGCGGTTGTCATCGAAGTCAAGAAGAAAGCAATCACTCCAGCCATTGGCCTCAAGCCAGCTTGCCAGCGCCAAGGCGGCTGCGTTGTTAGCGCTAGAGTGACTGATGAATATGCGAGAGCGAGACATAGATTAAATTTCGCGTCAGGATTTCGTTAGCGGGCTGCCGCTGGTAATCGGCGCGCACCATTGCGCCAGTCAATGGTGCAGGGTGGTAGCATGGATCGCCGATAGCTGATAAAGGATCACTATACTCACAAAAATCTCCCGGCAATGGCGCGTTGCGGCGTTCTTGATTACTTGGTTGGACGAAGCCGCTACGCGAAGGATGCAGTTTCGACGGGCCAAAGTCAAAATATAATCTCACCCCCTCTCGCGAGGGCTTGTTCCATGACAAACTACGGGATTATCTTAAAATGGAAGCATTGTCCGACGCAAATTTCAAACTGAACTACCAGTCGCATCGAATAGACTTTGAGTAAATCAATGCCCAATTTAATTTGCCACTTTAAGCTGCCAAGTTGAGTGGCAGGCGACACACTTTGTTAATGTATTAGACAGCATTTTCAAAATTTCTGGCGCTGGCGCTTTACTTTCGGCAGCTTTGGCTATTGCATCCATGTCGCGATGAACACTCATGCCTAGCGATTTCAATTCCATTGGCAGTTTTGTCATCAGTGCCGGGCTTGCATCGGCAGCAACAACCATACCTGCAGCACTTGAAGCCTTGATGACGCGCTGCATGTCGCCTTGATTCACGCCCTCTAGAATCCCTTGCGTTGCAGATAGCAGGCCACGCATTTCGGATAAGATCAAGTCACGCTCGCTAACTTGCAGCACGACAGCAGTTCTACCATCGGTCCCGGCGGTAGTATTTCCACGAATGAAGAACCATGCGAATACGGCAATAGTAAGAACCCAGAGCAACAAGGCAATTAAGGCAAGTTTATTGGATTTCATTTTTAGTTTCTTACGTGGTTTATGAAGGGATACAAGATAGAGGAAATTTGCACTCCTGTCTGTGATAAAGGTCACATATCCATGTCATTTCCCCCCAAGTGTGTCTGAAGCCCTACCAGCGAGAAAATCTCGATCCCGGTCTGCTTTAATGCTTCATGCCATGCTCTGGCATTTACCTGAATGACGGGCTTGCCGTTGCAGGTACTGCAGGCTTAAAGATCGGTGCGATTTGGCCGATGCTTCAAAATGAAAGAGCTCATGTCTTTTCCTTTGTTGATCGGCACCGCAACGCGCGCGGTATGACGATAAATTTTTCAGATGTACGTTTTACCGGGATGCAGCTATGTCTGTCGATATCAAACCACCACCTTGCAGTGACGAAATGCGTAACGTGCGCGATGCGCTTGTGCAAAAACTGGGTAGCGATGTCGGCTTGTTTGCGCTCGGTGCCGCTGTGTCGCACGTCGTGCAGCTCACTGCGTCCGATGACGAAGCGGCCCATAATCTCGCGTATTACGTGTTGTCGGATGTGGCGCTGACGCAAAAGATTTTGCGTTTGTCAAACTCGGTGAGCTATCGCCGGGTGGTCAGTACGCCCGTAACAACTATCTCCCGGGCTATTTTTATGCTCGGTTTTGATACTGTAAAAACCAGCGCGTTGGCCATGCTGCTGGTTGATAGCTTGTCTAACCATAAGCATGCGCAGAGTATTCGCACAGAGCTTGCCGACGCCTTGCGTGCCAGCTTGGTTGGCCGCGAGCTGGCACGCCGCAGCCACTACCAGGACGCGGAAGAAGCGTCGATTGCGGCCTTGTTCAAAAACCTGGGTCGTTTGCTGGTGGCGTCGCATGAACCCGCCTGTCTAAGGCAAATTGAAGGGCTCGTCACCGCAGGTGAACACAGTCCGGCTCAAGCCTCAGCCCACGTGCTCGGCTGCAGCTTTGAAGCATTGGCCGAAGCGGTGCTGGCCGAATGGAATATCCCGGCTACCATCATCCACGCGCTAAGTGCTGTGCCTGCCGGTAAGCAACGGATGGCGGGTAATCGCCAGATATGGATGCGTCAGGTCGCCTCATTTAGTGTTGAGGCATCCAAACTGCTCGCGCGCGACGACATCGAAGTGGCGGCAGACAGCCATAAACTGTTGGCCCATTTTGGTGCAGCCTTAAACCTCGACACTAAAAAAATGCACGAGTTGTTTGTCTCGGTTACCGAGGAAATGCGAGTACTAACCGAAAGCCTTAAACTTGACGGGACGGATATCAAGGCCGCTGACGCTGGCAGCGGCATGCCGGACGTGTTACTGATGACGACCGCTGACACCAAGGCTGAAGGTTTTCATCCCAGCGGCAAGCCAATCAATGCACGCGATTTATTGTTGGCCGGCGTACAGGATGTGATTCAGATGCGAGCGTTGGGTCGCAGCAAAGTCAATGAACTGATCTTGCTGGTACTGGAAACGCTGTACCGCAGTATGGGTTTTCGTTTTGCAACCGTATGTTTAAAAGATATTAAATTGGGTCAATTCCGTGCCCGTGTTGCCCTTGGAGAAGGCCATACTTCGCGCCAGGCGCGCTTTATATTCCAGATGGTCCCGGAGCGGGATTTGTTCCATCTATCCATGGAAAATAACACTGATCTGATGATAGCGGACGCCAGCAGCGAGAAAATACGCGATCTTTTGCCTGCATGGCACCGCGCCCTGTTGCCAGACGCGCGCAGTTTTATCGTACTGCCGCTGGTGGTGCAAAAAGTGCAGATCGGATTGTTTTATGCAGATCGTGTTTTGCCAGCGCTTGAGGGCTTGCCACCCGATGAAATCGCGCTGATCAAGGCATTAAAGGGCCAAATATTGGCTGCGCTCAGCGGTACTTGAAGAGCGCCCGGTTCTTATCTTGCATAGCGCGTGGAACGTGTTTGGAATTCTATTTGAATTGTTGCTCGTCAATCAGATTGATATTGAATACGTCAGTCCCTGGAAATCATTCAAGGAATGAGCACAACGCTCAAAACACTCAACTACCGTTCTCAGATGTACACTCCTTTATGAGTAGGGAGGACAATTGGATTGTCACCTGCCTGAAAAATGAATAATCCCACAAAGAAACTGAGAACCGCAATGAAGATACTCGCAAAAAATGCGGTCCAAAATCCAGATACTTTGAAGCCCGGAACAACAGATGACACCAGAAGCATCATCAGCGCATTGATAACCAGCAGAAAAAAACCGAAAGTGATAAGTGTTAACGGTATGGTAAGCAATATGACGACAGGCCTAATGACTGCATTGGCGAAACCCAGCAACAGCGCCGAGACAAACAAAGATTGTTTATTTGAAAAAGAAATACCGTGAAATATGAGGCCTGCAACCCATAGCGAAAGCGCAGTTATGCCCCAGTGAGCCAAAAATTCCATTATGTTATTCACCATAATCTGGATATCCACTCCGCTCCATCATTCTTTGCATTGTTCACTTTGGCAGAAACCGCATGCCATGAAAATCTTTCAGCGCTCAGCAAATTTTGAGCTCGCGCATAGATTTTTTCGCTTACTGAGCCACGTCTAATCTATTGCTTTTCGGTTTCTGCATAGTATCAACGGGGATTTGCGAATGCACCCTGAGTGAAACAAATCATTTTTCTTTCAATTGTCCCGTCTTATTAAGCCAAGGTCGGACATCTTTTTTCAACCATTCCAGCGACAATTGATCTTTTTTGATATAGGCATTAAGAAAGGCTGTAGTTACCTGTTCGATGGCAACGCCCATAATGGCGCGCTGAGTCGGAGAATTAACGGCTTCGCGTTTGGAAGGTAATTCAAAATCACTCCCGCTATTGGGTGATTTTTTACCACGACGATTGCCACGCCCTCTACCCGATCCTTCATTGGTGTTGTTCTGTCGAGTTTGCTGAGCGTTGCTATACGTTGCTATACGTTGCTATACGTTGCTTCAGATATTCAATCGAATTCTTTAATACATTAAGGCGCTCAGATATAACTTCGGATAATACCGTTCATGCCTGATAAATGTAAAATCGCCACGTCGCGCTGCCTTTGATGACCATATGTTTACATCATCTTCCAATGGCTGAAGAGAAAAGACGACATATCTTGATTTTGCCCATGTATTACGCATATCTGCTCCGGCAGCGCTGGATTCCCCGAGGTCTGGCATATATATAACTAATGGATATTTCCCTTCTCGACTGGGTTGAATAATGGTGATTTGACAAAATGCACGCTATCCCGATAGACGCATCTCCTGTAAATATTTGGAGTCGGAATAGCGTACCTGTTTTTAAGAGAAGTTTCCTTATGACTTATGAATTGCGATGATGAGTTTGGAACTGTTTATCGAATATGCCCTTCTGATCTTGAGTTAATGTGTCGTAAAACGCACGTACAGCTGCTGCATGTTCAGTCATTTTTATTTCATGAGCTTTCACATAGCTTAGCCTTCGATCGAGACGATCAGGAGTGCTCATATTTTTCCAATCTTGAGGAGCAGGCGCCTCCATTTTGACAGGCTTTATTTTATTCAAAAATTCTGTCCATGATGCTTCCTGAGCAGAGGTTAGCTGAAGGGCGGTATGCAATGCTGACATTCGGTTATCAAAATGTGCAGCGTAGCCACCTTTCTTACCCCAAGAGTGCCTGCATTGATCTTTCGAGGCCATCTTTTCGTCGGCTAACACACTGTTGCTTAGTAAGACAGAGAGGCTTATGCCAAGTATGGTGCTAAGAGTTGATTTACTAATATTCATGGTTTATCTCCTGAAATAAATTTTTCGGTTAACGCAGTAATGTGCGTGTAGGGTATCTTGGAGGGAAACTGTAAGCAAAATGTTTGCAACAACGAAGAAAATGTAACAGTTTATTTCTGCAAAGAGATTACAAGTTTGCAATCAACATTTAGCAAAGACCAAACATGGGGTAATCTTCCATGATCGCGCCTCAAATAAATGCTCCTGCTAAGTTCCCCGCACAGTTCTGGTGCTACTGTGATTCAGCAAAAGGTTATTATCCATATGTGCCTAGTTGCCCAGAGGCGTGGCGGCCAGTTCCAGTTCAATTTCCACAGACAGTGCCGAATTAGGATTGTCTAGCATCTTTGCTAATGCTGCGTGAACTGTATTCCACATCACCATTCGGGATGCAGTTTAGAGTTACGCCTTAAATGCCGTCGAATCTACGTGGTTAAATAATTGCGATATAACGATTAAGGTTAGATCGTGATCGCGAAGCGAGCCACGATCTGAACCGTTTGTTGGACGAGCCCGGCTGGCTCACAAACGCTATGCAAATATCTCCCCAATCCGGCGCACACCGTGACAGTATGATTCAATCGTCTTGGGCTGCATACCGCGCAGCTTCAAGCGCTTGAGCAGACTCTCATAATTCCGCGCAAATGGTTGCGGATATTCGTGTTTCATCATAATCATTCTCCTCATGCTAAAGTACAAAAAACCCCTTGCGGGGTGAGGAGGAATTATGGCTTTGAATCAAATTGATGGGGAGCATTTCTCCGCGATAGCGGCTTCGTCCAACGCTAGCATTAACATAGCCATACCAGGTGTGTGGCCCCACCGAGCAAAATTGGATCGTGAAGTTTGACTGGCCTTCCAAGTAATAAATTAAGAGCAGTAAGACGCGAGCATTTCTTTTATTGCACTATCAATTATAGTGTCATAGCTTATTGAATCAGCTCCTCGAGCTGAGAAATTTCTGCGGATCTTTCTAACTTATATTTCACGCCATCTTGACGGATGGACAACAAATGAGCATTAATATTTTCCGGCGTCAACACCACGCCAAAATCAGCCTCCCCCGTTCCTGATAGGCGAGCCAGTATCTGATGCCCCAATTCTTTCTTGAAGTGCCCAGCTTCCCAATAATCAGGTACAACAGTCTGTTTATCGCCAACAGGTGGAACAGTCTCGCGTGCGAAATGATGATAGCCACTGAAATCCCAAAGGGTTGCCTGACCGCGGTTATGAGTAGCGACCCGTAATGTCAGCTCCCGTTTCCAGTCTTCAAACATATCCCAACAATTAGTGATACGAAAAATCTCCAGTAAATGAGCATGGTATGGATAGATAACCACCTTAACTTGAATCCCATGGGTATGAGCAGCATCCAGAATGGCGGTCACGTCCTCGAAAGCAGGAGAGGTATGAGTGCCACGGGAAAACAAATTTTTTGAACGCTTCTGATAAACGCGCATATTCTCGATATCACGCTGCCGGAATAAATTGAAATACCCCTCATTGCGTGCAATCCGCGAATAATCATGCATGGGATTAAATCCAGTTGCAGTTAAATGTGCTACCTCTGTTCTGCCGTGCATTCGCACAGTGTCTATGCTATGCAACACAGCATTCAGGGAAGCCAGAGTGATGGCACTATCAAGCATCATCTGTAACCAACGTTTATTATTGATCTGCCCATCTGGCGTAATTAAAAGCCGATGAATAATTTCTGGTTCCCATTTATTACTTATATCGGGCGATACCAGAAAATCCATGAAATCCACCCCCAGCACGATTGTTTTGGGGGGATGGGCTGCCGCCAAGACATGTTCGAAGAGACGACGGGCAACACGGGTACCTGTGCCCGGCAGTGCTAAGTTGTATATGGGCTGAGCTGATTCGGGCCAAGCCACATCTGCGGGATCGAAGCCCACTTCTGCTCGTGAGTTACCTAAAATGAGTGTGCGCGGTGAATGTTTCAATACCAGATAAGGTTTAACTAATTCGCCTTGTGTCGCACCATTAGGTTTCCAGTTACCTTCGCTATATGGCCGGTAAAGTCCGTAGGGATCGACCCAGTAATTTAGTGTCACCGCCCCTGTCAATAAAATCAGTAAGGCAAAAAACCAGATACGCAAGTAAGTTGCCATGATTAGAACTGGTAATAGAGGAATTGCGTAGCTTGAGATAGTGAAAGTACACCAGTTACTGCAAGTATTGCCATCGCCAATCCCCAAGCAATGGTTGTTCTCCATTCCAATCGTGCTGTAACTGCTACTGGATCGAAATCGAGCCCGGGGGAATGGCGGCGCATTAGTTCCTGGGTATTCGGCAGAAACAGAGCGATGGTTAACAGGCAGATAACCCATCCCCAAGTAAATATGAAACGACTGCCGCCTCCGAGAGAAAAATGTATGTTCAGACTTTCCAGTATGCTCGCTGCACCACCCAACTTCGATTGAAATACTGTCGGTAAACTGATGCCATGCAATCCGATCATGCCGGAAAGCATGTTCAACGCACCTTCAAGCGTGGTTGCACGAAAGAATACCCAGGCCACTACAACGGCAATAAAAGTGAAGGCCCATGCTGTCAGTTTGCCCCAAATCCCTGTATTTCCGAGATCTGGAAAATACCTTTTGCATAGGGAACGCCAACCATGGTTTATGGCCAAATACAAACCGTGCAGTCCGCCCCATAACACAAAATTCCAGGACGCTCCGTGCCACAAACCGCCCAAAAGCATGGTAACTATTAGATTAATCTGCCGCCGCATGGGACCTCTGCGATTGCCTCCTAAGGGGATATATAGATAATCCCGCAAAAAACGTGACAGGGTCATATGCCAACGGCGCCAAAAATCAATAATATTGGTTGCCTTGTAGGGTGAATTGAAATTCAGCGGTAGCACGATGCCAAACATCCTCGAAAGTCCAATGGCCATATCTGAATAGCCGGAAAAATCGAAATACAACTGTGCGGTATAAGCCAAAGCACCACCCCATGAGGCCAGTAAATCCAGCTTTTCTCCCATATCGGCAGCATGAAAGGCGACATTGGCATAGGGTGATACGCCATCGGCCAATACAGATTTTTTGAACAAGCCTATCGTGAAGATGGTCAGACCGATGGTCATATTGTCCCAGGAAAAACGATATGTCTCGGGGCGAGCGAATTGGGGCATCATTTCTTTATGATGCAGCACCGGGCCGGCGATCAGATGTGGAAAATAAGTGACAAACAACAGGTAGTGGATGAAATTGTATTCCCGCGCTTTGCCCGACCAAGCATCCACTAGAAAAGCAATTTGTGTGAAAGTGAAAAATGAAATACCCAATGGCAAGAGTATGTCCTGCAGAGTCCAGCCCGTATCTAAAATACGGTTGGTTGTATCAAGAAAGAAATTGGCGTACTTGTAGTAACCCAAGAGCAGCAAATCAGCAACAATACCGGCCGTTAGAATAAAATTTTTACGTCGATTTCGATCTTTCTCGTGTTCCCGAGCGAGAGCGTAACCTATTCCATAATTGAAAAAGATCGAAGCCAGTAGCAATCCTACATAGGCGAGGTTCCAGTATCCATAAAAAAACAGGGAAGCGGCACCCAACCAGGCAGCGGCAAGCTGTCGGCTATAGGCACCTAAACGGAAAAAAACAATCGCCGTCACAGGCAAAAACAGCAGCAGGAATGAATAGGAATTGAAAAGCATCGTTAATATCGGGAAATGCTATTTATGTTCGTATACCTAAATCCCATCTACCGGGAGTCGTATCTTTTTAACATCAGGCATTTCGTTTCGTGCTGGCCATTTAGAGAGCCAGCATGATCGATTTTAATTTATTGCTCTTAATGTGATAGAACAGTCTTTTAGGGCTGATTGCCTTAGTTGTGAAAGGTAGAGTAATTCCATGTCTATGCAGGTAGCCGGACTGCAAGTTTTGCTTACATTCCCTAGCTTTCATGATGCTGCAACCATTGCTCCAGCATCATCAGCACCCAAATCATAACGCCGTAATAAGCTGCATGTCCCGAGCGGTGTTGTTCAATCAACGCGTCAAGGTATTCTGGCTTGATATAACCACGTCTTCGCAATGACTTCAAACTGTCATAGGTCAACTCTTGCAGTGGACGATAGGTTTGCATCCAGACGCCAAAAGGCAAACCAAATCCTTGCTTGCTTTTGGTGAGAGTTTCCTGGGGCAAAAAATCTTTGAGCGCTTCCTTGAAAAAGTATCTGAGCTTCAACCCTTTTACTTTAAGAGAAGGGGGAAGTTGCGCTGCAAACGTGACAATATCCTCATCCAACAGAGGGTAATGAACTGCTACACCCGCCAATTCACACATTCGGTTCACCTTGCGCAAGTCATTGTCGGCCAAGGTAAACTTTAGATCCAGATTAAGGAGGCGATTGATAGAGGAAGTGGAATCGGTACGGCCATATTCTGCTCGCAGCATTGCGTTCGGTTCTTGGTGATTCACTTGAGCCAGAAAGTCAGCAGTGAAAATCTCGCTCGGCGAAGCGCGATGTAAAAAATTATAAGTTTCCAACCGATCTGGTAAGGGAATTTGAGCTTGCGCGATGTAGCTTTTTAACTTTCTCAATAATGGGATATGTTCTATGCCCGGCATGCCAGACATAACAGGCTCCACTATGCTATGCCGTAGCATTGCAGGTACAAGAGAATACGCTTCGAATATTTTTTGTTTGGCATAGCGCGTGTTTCCGCCAAAAATTTCGTCCCCGCCGTCCCCCGCCAGCATCAGCCTAATGCCTTGTTCTTTGGCTAATTTAGCACAACAATAGGCAGGGACTGCCGATGCATTTCCAAAGGGTTCGTCGTAGGCTTGGGCAATCAGCGGGATCGTATCGACGACATCTTGTGCCGTGACATAGTATTCGTGAGCATGGGTGCCAAAATGCTTGCTCGTAATGCGTGCAAACTCCATTTCATCGTAGCCTTCGGCTGCAAATCCAATAGAAAAGGTATTTGCTGGCTTAGTGGAGGATTGGGCGAGTACCCCTGCAATAGTAGAACTGTCCGTACCACCACTTAGAAAAGCGCCTACTTGCTCATCGGTGACTGACCTTTTCAGGGCGGTTTGCAGCAATTTCTTAAGGGTTTCTTGGCGTTGTATAAAGTGGCTTTGACCTGAGTCAGCATATTCCAGGTGCCAATAAAAATTCGTTTCAATTTTCCCATTTTGGAATAGCGCATACTGCCCGGGCAGTAGCTTGCGTACATTTTTATATATACTTCCGGGAGAAGGAACTGAATGAAAAAATAAATAATTAAAGATCGATTGAGGATCAATTACTCGCTCTATATTGGGATGAGCGACTACCCCATTTGTGCTGGTAGCGAAAATAAAATGGTCGCATGGTGCGGCATAGCAACTGGAGTAAATACCCAATCGATCAATGGCGACAAGGGCCGTACCTTCCTGTGCGTCAATAATGGCAACGCAAAAAGCTCCATGCATATCCTCAAGAAATGTTTTTCCTGATCTGGAGTATGCTTTAGCCACTGCAGCCGCTGAAGTTTTTTCTTGCGCAAGCTCATTTAACTCATTGTTTCCCCAATATACATTACCGATAATAGCTACCTTAAGTGAGCCTTCTTCATGGCAACTTGCTTGGTCAAATTTTGACCAAGCTGCTATTCCCTCACAATAACCATAAAGCGCCTGCATCGAGTCGCTTTTTTCGTCAGTCATAGCATCTACCATGGCATCGGTTATTTCCTTAGCAAGCATAGAATCTTTCTTGCCACCGAACCAACCACACATTCCCTTCATGCAATCTCCTTGTTAGTCTGCAACGGACAATTTTAATTAAACCTCTGGCATTGCCGGAGGTCATTTAACTTGATAAGCCTGCTTATTACATTGACTTTATTTAATTTTATTGATTTGGATAGAATTTTAGATTGATTGATGTAATAACTATGCATTCCTCTAAATATAAGGATTTTGTTATTTATACATATTACTTTATAACATTTAATCGGCTTTATGTGATTTGCAGTGGATAACTCTTAGGTAAGTGCAAGATGAGCAAAAGAGATGGCCATCTAAAAGTTGGTTTGTCCTGAGCAGATGCGTCCCTATGTTAAGGTACTCAACATGCTGGTTATTATGTCTAAAATGGCGGTGAGGTTTTTGTTCATGATTTGACGTCCATTCCAGCAATTAATCAACTGTATGGAACGATTTTTGATGGTTAATAAATATTGGATTAAGTACGGTACCGCACTGTCCGAGTTTAATATTTCACGTAATATTCAGGCGCGGATATTCCCGCCATATTGGCAATCAATTTTCAGGAGATTTTTATGAACAAAGATCAAGTTAAAGGCCGTATTGAAGAAATTAAAGGTAAAGTTAAGGAAGTCGCCGGCAAAATCACTGATGACAAAAATCTGGAAATAAAAGGAAATATTCAAAAGAACATCGGTAAAGCCCAAGCTGGCTTTGGTGATCTTAAGAATGACCTTAAAAAAAGCAGCTGAAGCGATTATGGCGCAGAATGCATTAACAATATTAAATGAGCGAATGCATAGCAAACATTTCTTAAGCAAAAATTTCTACTGGAGATAAATTATGAGTTATGAAGATAATGATACCGATGAGATAAACAAAAACAGTGGTGATGGGCCTGGTTCCCAATTGATGGGGATAAATACGCTTATTGGAAATGATGTCTATAATCAAATAGAAGAAGATCTGGGTGACATCAAGGAAATCATGCTGGACATGGAGAGCGGTAAAATCGTTTATGCAGTATTGTCCTATGGCGGTATTCTTGGCATAGGAGAAAAACTTTTCGCAGTGCCATGGGGTGCGTTGACACTAGATACGACAAACAAGCGTTTCATACTTAATGTAGAAAAAGATCAACTTGAAAATGCGCCGGGATTCGATAAGGATAATTGGCCCGATGTGGCGGATCCAGCTTGGAAAAATGAAGTTTAGTAATCTGGATTTTATCTGACAGCCACCCTAAAAATTCGATAACTGTCAGATCAAGTCTGAGCTAGTGCAACTACATATTAACTTTTGTGGTTGGGTTTTGAATCCGCCCTACATTAAATTTCACCGCCGTATTTCTTCCATGTCGATCACCATGCATGCATTGCATCAGGATTACTTCTGAATTTTAGTTGTTCAAATTTATTTCTCATTTGAAATTCAAATCGCCTTCAAATTCATTCCGTGTTGGGCATGCACCGTCCTGAAAATTCCGGCTGTACAAGTTCAAGAAACGACATTGCAAATTCCGTTATCGATCTCTGCACCGACCAATTCGAAAGCAATAGCAAGCTGGTTGCAATAGCATATGTTGTCCATGGTGGACATGATTAAATTTGAACTGTAAAGAATTGTGTAGGTGCTCCGTGGGTGAAACAAATTGTTACAAATTTTCCCTTAAAATGAATATTTTTCTTACAGTTCAAGCATATTCTCTACTTTCTCAATGCTATATAATAAAAATATTAACTAGGTGATGCATACAATAAGCAGATATTAATCTATATCAAAAGCTTTCAACAAAGGTTGGTAGGCCAGATGGATTGAAATATACACATGGCATGCTGGCTTGAATATTTCGTCAAAACCAGCATTCTGTTCACCCAAACACATACGTTATTTAAATTGGCACGTTGAAGGTTTTGCTGTTGTTATAGTTTAAAGGCAACCAAAAATGCATCAAATTAACGGTAGGAAAACTGAATGAAGAATAAAGCCATTTGGATTACGGTCGGGGTTTTAGTGATCGCCGGAGTACTTGCGACCTTTTTATTATATGGGAAGCAGGAAAAGCAAACGCCAACGGAAACGCCGCCAATGGGACGTGGTGGCAGGGATGGTGCAAACCGACCCGTGCCGGTGACAGTTGCAATCGCCCGGACAGGTGATATCGATGTGATGATTAACGCATTGGGCACTGTTACCGCACGCAACACTGTAACGGTTAAACCTCGCGTCGACGGCCAGCTTGTTCGAGTTGCTTTTCGTGAAGGTCAAGTTGTGAAGATTGGAGATTTACTTGCAGAAATTGATCCACGCTCTTTCCAGTCGCAACTTGATCAAGCGAACGGACAGTTAATGCGGGATCAGGCGTTACTGGCTAATGCGCGGCTTGATCAAGCTCGTTATCGTGGCCTGTTGGCGAAAGATTCTATCGCTAAGCAACAGGTCGACGCGCAGGAAGCGCTGGTAAGACAATATGAGGGAGGGGTGAAAACGGACAGGGCTCTGGTGGATAACGCTAAACTACAGCTTGCTTTCACTCGCGTTACGGCCCCGATTGCTGGTCGGCTTGGGCTGCGTTTGGTTGACACCGGTAATATGGTTCGCGCCACGGATACGGGTGGTTTGGTCGTTATTACTCAGACTCAGCCGATTACTGTCATTTTCTCAATTCCTTCGGATAATCTTACTGCAGTGATAAATAAACTTCAGGATAATCAACAGCTGACAGTCGAAGCTTGGGATCGTGATAATAAAAATAAGTTGGCGATTGGTACGTTGCTGACAATTGACAATCAGATTGATGCCACAACGGGAACTGTCAAGCTTAAGGCCGAATTCACCAATTCTGACAATGCTCTTTTCCCGAATCAGTTTGTCAATGTCCACTTGCGCATCGAAACTCGCCACGGAGTGACTGTAGTTCCGACTTCAGCATCCCAGCGTGGCACGCAGGGAACCTTTTTCTATGTGGTGGATGAGAGCAAAACAGTGAGCATGCGACCTGTCGTGCTCGGACCAATTTCAGGCAATATTATGGCGGTCGAGAAGGGTTTGGTTCCTGGCGAGAAAGTAGTAATCGACGGTGCGGACAAGCTGCGTCCGGGCGCAAAAGTGGAGATAAATTTCCCTGGTGAAAAGGGCGGAGAAAGCAAAGGCTCTCCTCGAGGTGATAGATCTCAAGGTGATAGATCTCGAGGTGAGAGGCCTCAAGGTGAGAGGCGCCAAAATGGGCGTAACCCCGCAGCTGAGAGCAAAGGTGGGGTATGAACCCTTCACGTCTGTTTATTATCCGGCCAGTTGCAACATCACTGCTAATGGTCGCCATTCTGTTGTCAGGCATGCTGGCCTATCGTTTATTGCCAGTTTCAGCTTTGCCGGAGGTTGATTACCCGACTATTCAAGTGACTACTTTTTACCCCGGTGCTAGTCCGGACGTCACAACATCCTCAATTACCGCACCATTGGAGCGTCAGTTCGGTCAAATGCCCGGTCTGAACCAGATGTCTTCCAGCAGCTCAGGCGGCGCTTCAGTTATTACTCTGCAGTTTGGACTCGATCTTAGCCTTGATGTTGCCGAACAGGGAGTGCAGGCAGCGATTAACGCGGCTACTTCTTTCCTGCCTACTGATTTACCGATGCCGCCAATTTACAGCAAGGTCAATCCCGCTGATGCACCTATCGTTACGCTGGCGATTACGTCCGAAACGCTACCGCTGCCGAAAGTGCAAGACTTAGTAGATACACGCTTGGCGCAGAAACTTTCGCAGCTGCCTGGCGTCGGTCTGGTTAGTATTGGCGGCGGTCAACGGCCTGCGGTTCGTATCCAGGCTAATCCCAAATCACTTGCTGCAAATGGTCTAAACCTCGACGATATTCGCATTGCGATCGGAAATGCCAATGTAAACATTGCGAAAGGAAGTTTTGATGGCGCGGCTCGGGCTTCAACCCTGGACGCCAACGACCAACTTAAGTCAGCCGAAGAATACCGAAATCTTATTATCGCTTGGCGTAATGGCGCTCCGATTCGTTTAAGTGATATTGCCGAGACCATTGATGGAGCCGAGAACACACACCTTGCGGCCTGGGCTGATCAAACTCGAGCTGTGATCCTGAATATTCGGCGTCAACCTGGAGCCAATGTCATTGAAACGGTGAATCGCATCCAGAAGCTTTTGCCGCAACTGCAAGCTACATTACCTGGATCTATTAATGTCAAGATTCTCACTGATCGAACTACTACGATTCGCGCCTCGGTGGAAGATGTCCGTTTCGAATTGATGCTTTCTGTCGTGCTGGTGGTGATGGTCATCTTTCTGTTTTTACGTAACGTGTACGCCACCATCATCCCCGGCATTGCCGTGCCGCTCTCGCTTATCGGCACTTTTGGCGTGATGTATCTGGCTGGTTTCAGTATCAATAATTTGACGCTGATGGCGCTCACAATTGCTACGGGATTTGTGGTGGATGACGCAATAGTAATGATCGAGAATATCATGCGTTATATCGAGGCTGGCGATTCGCCCTTGCAAGCGGCGCTCAAGGGCGCCGAGCAAATAAGCTTTACCATTATTTCGTTGACCTTTTCGCTAATCGCTGTGTTGATTCCGCTGCTGTTCATGGGAGATGTAGTCGGCCGGCTGTTCCGCGAATTCGCTATCACATTGGCGGTGGCGATTCTGATTTCTGCCGTTGTATCGCTTACCCTCACGCCGATGATGTGTGCCAAATTGTTGCGACATATACCTGCTGCCGAGCAGGGTTGGTTTTACCGTAAGAGTGGCGTTTTTTTCGATAGGGTGATTGCGCGTTATGGGGGCATGCTCAACTGGGTGCTTGACCGTCAGTTAGCTACGTTGCTGGTAGCGGGAGCCACATTGGTTCTTACCGTACTGCTCTATATGTTCGTGCCCAAAGGTTTTTTTCCGGTGCAGGACACTGGGGTGATTCAAGGTATGACCCAAGCCCCTCAGTCTGTTTCTTTCGCGGCGATGGCCGAACGACAACAGGCACTCGCTCAGGTTGTGCTGAAAGATCCTGCGGTGGAGAGTTTGTCGTCCTTCATCGGCGTTGATGGCACGAATGCCACGCTAAACAGTGGCCGCATGCTGATTAACCTCAAACCAAAGAGCGCTCGCAACATTGACGCCACTGGCGTGATTCGTCGCCTGCAACACAGTCTGGCAGAGGTGCCGGGGATAGAGATGTACATGCAACCGGTGCAGGATCTAACTATTGAGACACGGGTAAGTAGCACTCAATACCAGTTCAGTGTCGAAGACGCCAATCCGGTCGAGTTGGCCGAATGGGCACCCAAATTGCTGGAGCGTCTACGCAAATTGCCGGAACTGATTGATGTTGACAGCGATGTTCAAGACCAAGGCTTACAGGCCTACGTCGAGATCGACCGCGATACCGCTGGTCGACTTGGCATTACGCCTGCGGCAATAGATAACACGTTATACAACGCCTTTGGCCAACGACTTATCTCGACCATATTTACCCAATCCAGCCTGTATCGCGTCGTGCTGGAAGTTAAGCCTGACTCTCAGCGAGGGCCCGAGGCTCTGAATGGAATTTACATCGTATCGCTTAATGGTAGTCAGGTGCCGTTATCGTCGATTGCTCGTATTTCAGAACGTGCGACACCGCTGTCTATCAACCATATCGATCAGTTTCCCGCCGCCACTATTTCTTTTAACTTGGCGCCTGGCGCGTCGTTGGGTAACGCAGTGAAGGCTATTCGTGCTGCGGAACAAGAAATTGGACTGCCTGTTAGTGTTCAAACCAGTTTTCAAGGAGCTGCTCTGGCGTTTCAGGCTTCTCTGAGCAACATGTTGCTACTGATTCTTGCGGCAATTATTACAATGTATATTGTTCTGGGGATACTCTATGAGAGTTATATTCACCCGGTCACCATTCTATCCACCCTTCCTTCCGCTGGCGTCGGGGCATTATTAGCACTGTTGCTGTCGCGCACCGATCTTGGAGTAATCGGCATTATCGGTATCATTTTGCTAATTGGCATCGTTAAGAAAAATGCCATTATGATGATCGATTTCGCGCTGGATGCAGAGCGAAATCACGGCAAAACACCACGTGAGGCAATCTACGAAGCTTGCCTGTTACGTTTTCGGCCGATTCTGATGACGACCATGTGTGCCTTGCTTGCTGCGCTTCCATTGATGCTCGGCACCGGCGTTGGGTCCGAATTGCGCCATCCTCTGGGTATCACGATGGTGGGAGGATTGCTGGTAAGTCAGGTGCTGACTCTATTTACAACGCCGGTTATTTACCTTGCCTTTGATCAGTGGGCGCAACGCTTTAAATCATCCCCTCAGCTGCCAACCGTATCTGAGGTGTAACACCATCTTGCTGCCATGAGTCTATCTGAGATCTTTATAAATCGCCCGGTTGCCACGACGCTATTAGCATTGGGTATCGTATTATCGGGGGTAATTGCATTTACATTGCTTCCTGTAGCGGCCTTGCCACAAGTTGATTTTCCAACAATCTCGGTGCAGGCAACACTGCCGGGGGCCAGTCCAGAAACAATGGCTGCCACGGTGGCTACACCGCTCGAACGATCGCTTGGTCTCATCGCGGGGGTCACCGAGATTACCTCGTCTAGTTCGCTTGGTTCAACCCGAATCACTTTGCAATTCGATCTTGATCGGAATATCGATGGTGCTGCGCGTGATGTTCAGGCGGCAATGAACGCGACGCGGAATCTATTACCCACTGGTTTGCCCAGCAACCCACTCTACCGTAAAGTTAATCCGGCCGATGCGCCGATTATGATTCTTTCTCTTACCTCAGAATCAATGAGTCGAGGGCAGATGTACGATGCGGCATCGACTATCCTCGCTCAAAAAATATCCCAACTGAAAGGAATTGGGTTGGTGACCGTAGGGGGCAGTTCACTACCTGCGGTGCGCGTGTCACTTAACCCGAATGTCCTGAACAAGTATGGCATAGGCGTAGAGGAGGTACGTGCTGCGATTGTCGCCACCAACGCTAATAGACCTAAAGGCTCGCTTGAGAACGAGGACCGACGCTGGCAGATACTGGCTAACGATCAGGCCAAAACGGCTGCTGAATATCTTCCGACAATCGTAGCTTATCGTAACGGCGCCCCCGTCCGTCTTGCCGACATTGCTCAGGTAGAGGATTCAGTACAGGATATCCGAAATGCCGGGCTGGTCAATGGTAAACCGGCCGTGATGTTGATCCTGAATCGCCAGCCGGGCGCCAATATCATTGAAACGGTAGATCAGGTGAAGAAATTATTGCCGCTATTGCGTGCTTCTATACCAGCGGCAATGACCCTGTCAGTGGCGTCGGACCGCACGCCGACCATTCGCGCATCGTTGCAGGCAGTCGAACACACTCTTTTGATTTCAATCGTCCTGGTGGTATTGGTTGTATTCCTGTTTCTGCGCGACGTCCGGGCTGCGCTCATCCCAAGCGTTGCGGTTTCAGTATCGCTGATCGGTACCTTTGGTGTGATGTATCTGGCCGGTTTTAGCCTGAACAATATTTCGCTTATGGCTTTGACCGTCGGTACTGGATTTGTAGTGGACGATGCTGTGGTGATGCTGGAAAACATTTCTCGCCACATCGAGAACGGTCTTTCGCCATTTAAAGCGGCTGTTCAAGGGGCACGTGAGGTGAGCTTCACGGTATTATCAATGAGTCTGTCTTTGATCGCTGTATTCATACCGATTTTGTTAATGGGCGGTGTCGTCGGGCGACTGTTTCGAGAATTTGCTATTACGCTATCGGCAGCCATTCTAGTATCCCTGGTTGTCTCGCTGACTGTTACACCCATGATGTGTGCACGGCTATTGCGTCCACGATCAGAGTCATCACAAGGACATTTTTATCGGGTAAATGAGCGCATCTTCAATGCGCTATTGAACGGTTACCGAGTATCGCTTGATTGGGCACTCGTTCACGGTCGCATCATGCTACTCGTACTTCTGGCAACAGTTTGCCTTAATATTTATCTTTACACGGTCATACCCAAGGGCTTTTTCCCGCAGCAGGATACCGGCCGTCTGACGGGAGCCATTCAGGCAGATCAAAGCATTTCTTTCCAAGCTATGCGAGACAAACTTGCTACTTTTGTCAATATTGTCAGCCAAGATCCTGCGGTGGATAGCGTCGTAGGTTTTACTGGGGGAGGGCAAGTCAATACTGGGCGAATGTTCGTTGGACTAAAGCCTTTGGCTGAACGTCAGATATCCGCTGATAAGGTGATCGCCCGGTTGCGCAGCAAGCTTGGCCATGAACCTGGTGCCAACCTGTTTCTGCAGTCGGTCCAGGACATTAGCGTCGGTGGTCGTGCCGGTAACGCGCAATACCAATACACACTCCAGGCAGATGGAATTGATGAATTGCGTACCTGGGAACCCCGCATTCGCCAAGAATTACGCTCGTTGCCGCAACTTACGGATGTCAACACCGACCAACAAAACAAGGGTGTGCAGACCTCGCTGATCATTGACCGTGATGCGACTGCACGGCTAGGATTGACACAGCGGCTGATCGATACAACATTGAACGATTTATTCGGTCAGCGCCAGGTATCAACGATATATAACCCATTGAACCAGTATCGAGTAGTTATGGAAGCTGCTCCGCAATATTTACAGAGCCCGGAAGCACTGAAAGACGTGTTTTTCATTGCTCCCGGAGGCTTGCAAGTGCCACTGGCTGCATTTGCCCGCTGGGAAGAAAAGGCGACGCCACTGGCGATTAATCACCAAGGTCAGTTTGCCGCTTCAACAATCTCATTTAACCTCCCGGTCGGCGTGTCGCTTTCAGATGCTACGCGGGCAATTGAGGATGCAATGACGAAGATCGGCGTGCCTACTTCTGTACATGGCAGCTTTCAGGGAACCGCTAAAGCTTTTCAGATGTCGCTCGCCACTCAGCCTTTGCTCATCCTGGCCGCGTTGGTTGCCGTATATCTGGTGCTCGGTATGCTTTATGAGAGCTACATTCATCCTATAACCATTCTTTCGACGCTACCGTCGGCGGGAGTAGGGGCGATTCTAGCGCTGCTCGCGTTCAAGATGGATTTTAGTATTATCGCGTTGATTGGCGTCATCCTTCTAATTGGCATTGTCAAAAAGAATGCGATCTTGATGATTGACTTTGCGCTTGAAGCCGAACGGCAACGTGGCTTGAGTCCACGTGATGCGATTTATGAAGCTTGCCTATTACGTTTCCGTCCAATAATGATGACCAGCATGGCTGCCTTGTTTGGCGCACTGCCGCTCGCCTTGGGCTCGGGCATGGGTGCTGAATTGCGCCAACCACTGGGAATATCTATTGTGGGTGGGTTGATTTTAAGTCAACTGTTAACGTTGTATACGACCCCGGTGGTCTATTTATACCTTGATCGACTTCGGCTATGGTGTTCAAAAATCTGGAAGCAACGGCCTCAAGTTAGATCACTGAAAACTGCGCAGCGAACAGAATTATGACTAGTTTAAAGGGCTTGATAACGATTTCAGGAGTTATGTTGATAAAAACTAACAATATTATTTGTGTGCTGGTATTTTTAAGCTTGGCCGGATGTGCCGTGGGACCCGACTACAAAAAAACTGTTGTCATACCTCCAACCACTTTTAAGGAAGAAGCAAATCATTGGAAATTGGCAGAACCTCGGGATCACACTCCGCGCGGTAAATGGTGGGAAGTATATGGTGACACCCAGCTAAATGCGCTTGTACAACAAGTATCAATTTCTAACCAGAATATACAGAGTGCCGAAGCGCAATACCGGCAGGCGCTCGCTCTTCTGGGTGCTGCGCGTGCACGGTATTTCCCTACAGTGTCCGGCAATTTTGCTCATACTCGGGGACAAGGCACAAGTTCAACCAATTCTGGGGTAACAATTCCAGGTAATCCCACCGCGGCGATTACTAATACGAATCGGTTATTAATGAGTGCCAGCTGGGAGGTCGATTTGTGGGGACGAATAGGACGCACCGTTGAATTAAATCAAGCTTCAGCTGAAGCCAGTGCCGCAGACCTGCAATCAGCCTTGCTAAGTGTTCAATCTACGTTGGTACAGACTTACTTTCAATTGCGTATCAATGATGCACAACGTAAATTACTGGAGCAAACAACTATAGCCTATAAACGGTCGCTTCAAATTACTCAAAATCGCTATGAAGCGGGCATTGCAGGACGTTCTGATGTTGTTCAAGCAGATACACAATTAAAGTCTACCCAAGCTCAGGCGATAGATCTGGGTGTGCAGAGGGCACAGTTTGAGCATGCGATCGCCGTATTGATCGGTAAAGCCCCGTCCAATTTTTTTCTAAAACCCAGTTCAATCTTGCCAAATTTGCCAGAATTTCCTGCTGGCCTTCCGTCAGAATTGCTGGAGCGGCGCCCCGATATTGCCGCAGCGGAACGTCGCGTTCAGGCCGCAAATGCCCAGATTGGCGTTACCCAAGCTGCGTTTTTTCCATCTCTCATACTTGGCGCCTCAACTGGCTATCAAAGTTCACTACTATCCAATTTGATATCCTTGCCAAGGCGGGTATGGTCTTTGGGGCCGACCATTGCGGCCACATTGTTTGACGGGGGGTTGCGATCATCACAAAAAGAGCAGGCAATTGCTTTATTTGACAAAAGCGTTGCTGATTATCGCCAGATTGTTCTGGCTGGATTTCAGGAAGTTGAGGACAATCTTTCTACGCTACGCATACTGAGTGAAGAAGCCAAGGTACAACTTGAAGCAAGACGATCTGCGCAGGAATCCGTTACTCTCTTTAATAACCAGTACATAGCTGGAACAGTGAGCTACTTGAATGTCGTCACAGCACAGGCAACAGCGCTTGATGCGGACATACGCAGCCTCAATATCATTGGCCGAAGCTTGGTCGCCAATGCAGCCTTGCTCAAAGCACTTGGTGGAGACTGGCGGGAACGGTCAATCTAGTTGTCGCCTGAGTGGTTTGCTTTCATGTTGTTATTTGGAGTGCAAAATATCTTTCCTTTTTCTCAAATGTAAGTGCAGCAATATTTGTCAGGAAATTTTACAAAATGGATAATGTAATGAATAGAATAATTTATAATTAATTGAATTTAAATATAATAAAAATTATGGCATGATAAATGCATAAATGGATTGCGAACAATAAAAAACATTAAAATTGGGGATAAAAATGAAATCTAAACAGATCTTAGTAGCAGTTAGTTTAATGAGCGTTGTGATGGGGAGTCACTCAGCGCTAGCGGCGACGATTAATGTCACATCTGCAGGCTCAGCAAACTTTGGCAGCGGGGCTGTTGGTTATCAATATGGTTCAGTCGCTCCTAACCCTAACTCTAATACGGTTCCTGTTGGCGTTGGAATTGGCGGTGACAGCTTTACATCGTTAGATCATTCGTATGATTTTTCCAGCACCGGTCAATTCAATACGTGGTGCGTTGACATCTACCATTGGTTGATCGGTGGCAATGTTACGTATACGGTTGCCACTGGTACTGAACTTGCTGCTTCATTAAGTTCTTTACGTTCGGGGACTCCAGACGGAACGACGAGAGTGAGTGATCTAGGGAAATTGGCCAATCAAGTGTATAGCAGTGTTGATACTAAAAATGAGTCAGCGGCCTTTCAATTAGCTGTATGGGCGATCACTTACGGGACAGCTGACATATCAGGACGCTACCACATCAGCACGACAGACGCGGGCTTCAGGGTGGATAGTAATACAGCGAATTCGGCCTATGGGGTTATGGCCAACGACTGGCTGCAGAATCTGGGTGCAGGAGGCACAGGAAATTACACACTCACATATTTGGCGGCTAACAATACGCAAGATATGGTTGTTTTTACAGCTGGCCCTCCTAAACTAATCACTGTTCCCGAACCTACTACCCTCGCCCTTCTTGGCCTCGGTCTGGCTGGACTTGGATTTAGTAGACGTAAGTTCGTAAGTTAATCAGTATTTGGGGTTTGATTGGTTTTTTCCTTGTTATTGATATTACGCCCACAGCATGATGCCAAAGAGTTCGCTGGTGCATCATGACTGTGGGGTTTGTCGGCAACGGAATTAAATCGGTGGTGCTCCGCCAGCCGCGTGCGGTTTTGCTGTACACTGGTTTTGTGGGGCAACGTAATTGCTCAGGCAATCGAATTCGACTCGAGCTGTACCTACAGGTCTTCTGCTACACCCGTAGTTCTATTCAAATAATCTAAGCTGGACGGTTTTCTACGGATAATTGTAGGTGTAATGGGCTACAGTTTATTGTGGAAACACTTCTGGTTAAAAACCCAACTACGACGAGCATCTAATAGCTACTGCGAACGCTTGTGAAAAGCGTCTGGGCTATTGCTTTTTCATCTACTGCTTGCTTGATAACTCACCAAAATTCAGTTCACCAAACAACACGACATAACCCGTGCTTTCATTACATTGTCGAAAATACATTTGTAGCGTGGGTATTGGGCAGAAAAATTCAAGGTCGAAATGGACAGTTCGGACATTTTGATTCTTCAATTTTTTTATTAAAGCAGCACTCCAGTGACTGTGCCAGACAGCTTGTAGATCGACGGCAAGCAATAAACGGTATACCTTGGACTAGCGCCAAGTTACGAAAATGCCGCATCACATTGTGCCCCAGAAAATCTGTAAATAATATCAACAGCTCTGTATTCCTAGGCAGTCCATGCGGTTTGCGCTGATGTGCCACATGTCGTCCGGTAATATGACGAGTAATGTTTATATTCCAATCAGACAGCAGTTCAGGAATATTTCCCAATCGATCCGCACCAATTACTATTGCGTTCATGCATTCACCTTTTGTACGATTTGTTTAATATTTTACAGGTACGAATAATAACTATTATCATTTTACTTGTCAATGCAATTGATAATAATTATCAATTGATGCTGTTAACGCATATATCCATTACAGCTGTATTGATGGAATATTGATTGATAGATCCCTATGAACAGGTTGAATTTTGGTGGTTACATGTCTTTATTTTTGGAAAGTTTAGATGTAAAACGAAGTGCAGCATGACAAACCCTGTGATTACTTAAATATGGGAGTCATCGCGGCTGGCATAAATCTGGCACCTAATGGAAAGGTGTGCCGCCGCCAACGATTCCTAGCGATGTTCGAAAGCATTGAATAGCTAAGTGACTTATGTGAATTAAAATAAAAGTTTATATTTACATTGAGAATAATAAACATTATCATTCTCAATGTGACGACGGGCATTATAAATCTGTTGAATGTATAGATTTTTAGGTGTCGAAGGCAGATTGTAACGTGGTTTACAACCTTGATTACACAGGCATAGAGTTTCCAGTAGCGAACATCATTGTCATTTTGTTGAATGAGCAGGGATACCTCGATGCAGTGCTTGGTTTAAGAAAAGTTAATCCTTTTTAAGTAAACAGCTTACCTTGCCAGCAATCTTTAAATGACACCAGAAATTATATGGTTGTGCCCGGAGGTTCTATAGAATTGAAAAGTGAAATTATAAAACTGTCATGAACCCGGCCCAGCGGTGATCTGCCCTATCAAGTAAGCCAGAATTAATCCAACTCAATTTGCACATTAAAATTCTAAAAAGGAAAGCATTAATGAAATCTATACTGATTATTCTCGTCGCTGCTATAAGCAGTGTACTTAGCCTTAATGCCGCCGCGCATATGTTATGGTTAGAAGGTGGCGCTACTGTGAGCAAGCTTTATTTCGGAGAATATGGTGAAAATCTACGGGAAACCTCACCAGGCAAACTCGACAATATCGTTACTCCGATGGTCACCATTGTTGACGCAGCCGGAGCAGAAAAGTCCGTCACTGCAAGTCGCAGCACCAATTACTATGCAATCTCAGGTGGAGCTACGGTACTGGTTCAAGCACTTAAGCAACCTATACGTACCTCACAGGATAAGCTCGCTCCTGCGCAAAGGGGTTTTTTGTATGCGCGGCAAGGAAAAGGGGGTAATTTGCCGTTGGATATACAGCAAAATGCAAACAAATTGCGCTTAACTTTTATGGGTAAGCCGTTAGCTAAGGCTGAGATTACTCTCATTGCACCTAATGGATGGGAAAAACCTTTACGCACAGACGAAAATGGTGAAACAAATTTTTCACTGCTGGAACCTGGCCTTTATGTCGCAGAAGCGAAGTATAAAGAAAGCCATCCTGGGGAATTTGAGGGTAAAGCCTATTTCAGCGAGAACCATACTGTCACGTTTAGTTTTTCAAAATAAATCTAATCATCCATCGCATCAGCAAGTCTCCTGTAAAGAAATGCCCTTGTACGACATGCACAAGGGCATTACGCAGGAGTCATTGTAAAATGGCAGCACGCGACTTGGTGCGAATCTCGAGTATTCTGAAGCAGCTCTACATTAAGTTCCACCTGAATGAGATGCACCTTGTCACATTTTAGCTGTGCTTGCTGGATGACTACCATACAGTTCACACGATTCAAGGGAAGCATACTTCTATCTAAGGTAGAAATATTATTGCGGGCTATATTTTTAAATTCTGGGTATCAGGGTTTTGCCTGCCTAATAAAATACTTATTTCCATGTGCGGAAATTCGCTGTTATCAGTTTGTTCGACGAAAATGACGGTGCATACTTTTAATTTCGTCGGGGACGAAACGATGGTTATCGGAAGTTTATCTTGTAGCGCATCGAACAGCTTCTCACAAGTTGCCTTGAGTCACTGACTGACAAGCTTGAGTATCTTCCGAGGTTGCTACCCGGCGATGACGGTTTTGACCACGGTGCTGCCGACTGACCGTGCAAATCACTGACCTCCACACCGAGGCGAATGTTGCTATCGGCCAGTAGTTTGTTCAGACGATTCTTCCGCCCGATCAGCGTTATCCTGTATGAATATGTCAAATTACCGCTGTTCAGTACGCCGCCTTGGATATCGAGTAAGGTAACTTCAACTGCCTCCTCCAGCAATACCTTGATCTGCATCAAGGTATTCACATTGAATAAGGCTAAATCTTGCATCTCATTAAATATGAGAATAGAATCGCGAACTATTATCACTTGTAATATTAGATAGATTAACAGTAGAGCAAGTTAGGTATTGCTCCACTGATTGGTATCGATAAGTGCAAAATTATGCTTGATCGAATTAAGTATTCACAGTGATGCCGTGTTTTGCATGGGGACGAAGTGCTCATCCAGTATCGACTGTTTGGATGTACTAATTTTAAGTAGGTGGCATCAAATTTTTCCCGTATCCCAGTATGTATTACGTTCCAGACATTTCTTGATTTGATATTAAATTTTATTTGGAGAAACATTAATGATGTACACCCGTAACCTTAAATGCGTTGCTACCATGGCGCAAAAACATGATGGCATCCAGATTCCATGTAGACATCGTCAAACTAAACTCGTCATTGCGATGAATAGCGCGTTATTCTGTTTTGGAGTAACCACTACTACTTTAGCGGGTGCCGCAACTGCGCAGCCAACTGACGGTGAAACTACGCTGCCAGTAATATCGGTCTCTGCAAAAAGTAGTCCCAGTAACACAAGTACTGGTTACACAGTAACTAGTACCACCACTGCTACCAAGACAAACACCCCTCTGCTTGATACACCGCAATCTATATCTGTTGTGACGCAGGCTATGATCAAAGATCAGGCTATACAGAGCATGGCGGATACAGTGCGCTATGTTCCAGGCATGGGGATTTCGCAAGGGGAAGGGAATCGGGATGCTTTGGTTTTCCGGGGTAACCGCTCCACAGCAGACTTTTTTGTTTCTGGCATACGGGATGATGTTCAGTACTTTCGCGATATCTATAACATAGAAAGAGTAGAAGTGCTCAAGGGCCCCAATGGAATGATCTTTGGCCGGGGCGGTTCCGGGGGCGTAATCAACCGGGTGATTAAAGAAGCGGACTGGAACCAGATACGTGAACTCACGGTACAAGCGGGTTCGTTTGATGCCAAGCGCGTGGCACTGGATGTTGGTCAGGGCGTGAATGAAGTTGCCGCAGTCCGTCTCAATACCATGTATGAAAATTCGGGCAGTTTTCGTAATGGCGTGGATTTGAAACGATACGGAATTAATCCTACCGTTACGATCATGCCTAGTGATAACACCAAAGTAGTACTCAATGCAGAATATTTCAAAGATGACCGCACAGCCGATCGAGGTATCCCGTCCTTTGATGGACGTCCTTTAAAAACCAATACGTCAACGTTTTTTGGTGATCCCAATCGAAGCAATGCGAACACAGAACTTAAGGCAGTCAATGCGCTTATCGAGCATAAGTTTAATGATGAAGTAATGATTCGCAACCGTACACGATATGCTGCGCAAGATAAATTTTATGAGAACGTATACCCAAGTGCCACAGTTAAAGGTACTACATCTACGGTAGCGATTGGGGCTTATAACAATGTAACTAAGCGTGATAACTTCTTCAACCAGACAGACCTTCTGTTTTCCCTGAATACAGGTAAAGTGAAGCATGATCTGGTAGTGGGTCTCGAAATAGGCCATCAGGATACAGATAGCACGCGTAATACTGGATACTTCAACAATACAGCCACATCGGTTAACGTACCCATTAACAACCCAATTACTAAAGATCCACTCACATACAAGTTAGCAGCTACAGACGCTGACAATAATAGTGTTACAAAGCAAACCTCGCTTTATGTGCAAGACCAGATCAAATTATTGCCTCAATTACAAGCAATTATCGGAGTGCGTTACGATAGGATCGAGGTGGACTTTATCAATAAGAACCCCGCTAATCCTCTTGCCCTAAATGTTAAAGATAGTTTCTTCTCACCAAGAGCCGGATTGGTTTACAAGCCAATCGAGACAGTATCAATTTATACCAGTTATAGCTTGTCATATGTGCCAAGGGCCGGTGAACAGCTTACTTCGTTATCGGTAACCAATGCGGCGCTCGAACCGGAAAAATTTAAAAATGTGGAAGTGGGAGCGAAGTGGGATATCCGTCCTGGCCTCGCTTTGACTACTGCCCTGTTTCAGTTGGATCGTACCAATGTGATTATTCCAGACCCAAACAATGCAGCCATCTCTCATTTAGGCGGTGGCCAGCGTAATAAGGGCTTCGAGTTAGGTCTGGCCGGCCGAGTTACATCGGCTTGGAGCGTCATGGGGGGATATACTTACCAGGATGGGGTAATTACCAATACGCTATCTTCTGCTGCTAAAGAAGGGGCCGTTCTGGCGGAGCTTCCAAAGAACACATTCTCATTATGGAACCGGTATGACATCAATCCGAGATGGGGTGTGGGGCTTGGTGTTATAAATCGTGGCGCTATGTACACCTCGACTGACAATACCGTTCGCTTGCCGGGCTTCACTCGGGTGGATGCAGCCGTATATGCCAAGATTGATAAAAATCTGCGGGCCCAGTTGAATATCGAAAACCTGTTTGATAGAAATTATTACGCTTCCGCTCACAATAACAACAATATCTTGCCAGGGTCACCAATTGCTGCAAGAGTTTCATTAATTGCTAATTTCTAGATTTTTCGGATAGCAAAAAAGCACATTAGCCCCCGTCGAACAGACGGGGCATCATAAAAATTTACAATCCTGTCAAGCTGAAGTAGAATGCAAATTGTTCTTGTTTGTATTCTTTATACGCGGCCATTAAAAGGTTTGAAATTCGTCTAGGTTAAGCTTGATGGGACTCGCTTAATTTTCGACGAATTCAAGACGGACGGCTCGCAGATTTAACAACGAACTCTATAAATTGATTCATGTAGCTTACGATATCTAAGTTCAAATCGTTGTAACTTTGCAAAGTTATTGCGACCACTGCAGGAATTAAAGAACAATTTAAATGTTTATATACAAACGATAATCAGCATTCAATTAGTCGTAATTTGACTTAATCTGGAAGCCAGCCACGTGTTTTCTCACCAGCCAGCCACCTTTTTTTATTTATTAAAGAACAGGGGAACTCATGAGATTCAAAAAAACACGACCAGCATTACTGGTAGCGTTGGCATTACAACAACTCTACAGCCCGGCCTTCGCCCAAACCCCCACAAACGATGGCAAAAGCGATAAATCAGTCGATGCCACCCAGTTGCCGGAAATTAAAGTGAACAGTCAAAAGGTGACTGACGATTTTGCAGCGAGTTCTTTCGCAGGTTTTAGAACGCCGACACCCTTACGCGATCTCCCGCAGACAGTCACGGTCGTCAATCGTGCCCTGATGGATTCTCAGGCCATCGCCTCGTTGTCGGAGGCTTTACGCAACGTACCCGGCATTACCGTAGGCGGCGCCGAGGGCGGACAAATCGGTAACAACATCAACCTGCGCGGCTTTACGGCGCGGACCGACATGTATCTCAATGGGATGCGTGACAGTGGCCAGTACTATCGCGATACCTACTATCTTGAATCGGTCGAAGTATTAAAAGGCCCATCATCCATGCTGTTTGGGCGCGGCTCTACCGGGGGCGTGATCAACCAGGTCAGCAAGCGCCCGCAATTAGGCGATGCCAATCAAATTACCGGCACCATCGACACCAATGGGGGAGTGCGTTCAACGGGAGACTTTAACCGTAAATTGTCGGATACGTCCGCGGTCCGCGTGGTCATGATGGGTCAAAAAGCGCAAACGACACGTGATGTCATTGTTAATAGAGACTTTGGAATTGCACCGTCCCTGCGTTTTGGAATCGGCACGCAGACTGAAATCACGCTGTCAGCGATTCTCTCCCACAACAACGACATGGTGGATTATGGTATTCCCGCCGTCAATGGTCGCCCGGTTCAAGGTAATCGCGACACTTTTTACGGTTTGAGAGACGATCGTACCTTGCAAAATACCGCTATTGTGAGTGGCCTCATCGAACACAAGTTGAATTCGAACATGACACTGCGTAATCAGCTGCAATACAGCCATTACAACACTGACGCACTGACAAGTGGCCCGACCAATGTCGGCACCCTGGTCGGCAATGTATTTACCGCGCTCCCCACTGCAGCCCTTGGAAATATTACCGCGCTGCCCTTGAGTGCACTGTCTGTCAGGCTCACCAGCCATGATCGCGTGATCAAAAATCAAATGCTCAACAATCAGACCGATCTGATCGCAAAATTCGATACCGGCACCCTTAAGCATACGATGATCGCCGGTATCGCACTCAGCCGCGAGACCTCCAACATTCAGTCCACGGCCCGTAGCAACCTGCCCGTCGTGTCGCTGATCAATCCGGCCTACCTTCCGGTACCGGCCAATTCCGTGAAAACGATCGGAAATGAGGCAGATGCATCCGCTACTCAAGTCGGCGCATATATCAACGACACGATCGAACTGAACAAGCAATGGAAGGTCGTCGGCGGCGTGCGCTGGGATCGCTTCAAGGCGGACCTGACCAACACCATCAGCACCGCTACCCCGCCGCTTCTGAGAGCGGATCAAACCGTGAGCTTCGCCAGCGTACGGGGCGGCGTGATTTATCAGCCGGATAATGTGCAATCGTACTATGCATCGTATGGCACCTCCTTTAACCCCTCGTTGGAAACACTGGCGGCGACCGCGGGTACGCAAACTTTAGAACCTGAAAAAAGTCGCTCCTACGAAATCGGTACCAAGTGGGACATACTGGGCGGCAATCTATCGTTGACCTCGGCCTTATTCGATATTGAAAAGACCAATTCGCGCTCGCAAGTGTCGCCCGGGATCTACATCTCTAACGGGGACGTGCGCGTCACCGGTTTTGAGTTTGGTGCAGCGGGTCGTATCACACGCGATTGGCAGCTCATGGGCGGCTATACGCATCTTAACCCCACGATTGTCAGAGCATCAGCGCTGGAAAATACACAAGGAAAAGATCTGGCCAATACGCCACGCGACATGGCTACGTTATGGACGACTTACAGATTGACCCCACAATGGGAAGCGGGTGGTGGAGCCACCTATATGTCCTCGCGCTTTGGCAGTAACACCAATGTTGTTTCTGCCGCTGGCTACACTCGCTGGGATGGCACGATTGCCTATCGCCTGCCTAAGAACGATATCCGGTTGAATCTGATTAATCTGACCAACAGGGATTACATAAGCTCACTGGTTCCATCTGGTGGTGGGCGCGCGGTACCCGGAAGCGGACGGACTGCACTGATAACCTTTGTTCATCGCTTTTAAACACCTCAGCGCCCGCGATCCATGTTAGTGCAAATCCCCAAGGTATTGAGCGTCGAACAGGTCCGCTTTGTGCGAGAAAAGCTCGATGCTGCTGGGGAGGCATGGGTTGATGGTCGCGTGACGGCAGGCCATCAAGGCGCGCCGGTCAAGCGTAATTTGCAGATCGCGGAAAACACACCTATTGCGTACGAGTTAGGCGATTTGATTCTGGCCGAACTCGAACGCAACCCGCTTTTCATCAGCGCTACGCTGCCGAATCGGGTTTACCCACCCATGTTTAATCGATATGAAAGCGGCATGTATTTTGGTAGTCATGTCGATGGGGGTATGCGGTTGATACCGGGCACAGGTGAAAAAATCCGTACTGATGTCTCTGCCACCTTATTTCTTTCTGCACCCGATGAGTACGATGGGGGTGAGTTGCAGATTGAAGATACTTACGGTATGCACAATGCGAAATTCGCGGCAGGTGATTTGCTGATTTATCCGGCTACCAGCCTGCATCGAGTGACGCCGATAACACGCGGTGTGCGTACCGCCTGTTTTTTCTGGGTTCAAAGTTTGATTGCTGATGATGGACAGCGCACTTTACTGTTCGATCTCGATACCGCTATTCAACGGCTGAATACCGCCAATGCGGATGAAACTGCGCGTATCCATTTAACTGGTTGTTATCACAACCTGATACGCATGTGGGGTGCACCCTAAGAATTTTTCTGAATAACTTTATGACGACAATTGTTCAACTCAATACTTCTCACAATGTCCGCGCAGCGAATGGCGCTGATAATGTCCTGGTTGATTCAAAAGACCGTGATCTTCGTTCACGGCGTGCCATTTTTTTAAAATGGCTGCGCAAGACCCATGGCTGGATCGGGCTTTGGGGCGCGGCCATAGGCTTGCTCTTTGGAGTGACCGGAATTTTGCTGAATCACCGCACCGTGCTGAAAATACCGGCTGCGCAAGTTCAAGAAACGACACTGCAAATTCCGTTACCGACCCCTGCACCGACCAATTCGAAAGCAATGGCAAGCTGGTTGCAACAAGAATTGATGGTTGATCGGCCTGCCTCGCGCGAGCGCAGTGAACCGTCCAAGCCTGTGGCATGGGGTGATAAGACCCTGAAACAGCCGGCGCACTGGACGGTTACATTCAGTTCGCCGCAAGGCAACCTGCAAGCGGAATATTGGGTCGGTAATACCTTCGTCACCGTCAAGCGTAGCGATCAAAATGTATTTGGTACGTTGAACAATCTGCACAAAGGCAACAATGTGGGCATACCTTGGGTTCTTCTCGCAGATACTTTGGCGGGAAGCATTATCCTGCTGTCATTAACGGGCGTCGTACTTTGGACACAGCTTAATCGCCGCCGCATGATTGGTTTCGGCATAGGCTTAACATCGCTCACTTTGTTGATCGGTTTTGCCATGCGGGAGTTGATGTAAGCAATTCCAAGGTAAACCGGCTTTCGTAGAGATTTATGTTTCGTAGCTGACCACTTTTTAAAACCTGTCTGTCTCATTAGCCAACTCTATTCCCGCGTTCAAACGACCTCTCGAACGCGGTTTGAATCAATATCTAATCTCCAAGCGTCACGACCCATAAGCTGTCTGTTTAATATTCCTGCATGCCACCTGTATGCAAGTGGAAAGGGCGCGGACTTTTAGCGTGCTCATTGCCTGCACATACTCGTTGACGCTGATTCAAGATCTGTTGGCCGTCGAGCTCCGTAAATGCACCAATTACATACACATTCCGATTGAGCTTGCACTGACATCGTGCAAGCCCAGTTTAATACATGTTTTTAATTTAGTAGGTTATTGATATTTATAATAAAAAATATGGCATTAATATTGCTTGTAACTAATTATCTAATCAATGAACTGATTTAATTTTTAAACGATAGGTGTAGCTGGATGCATTGTCCATTTGCTAACAGGATGAATCGAAAGACGGGAGTAAACATGAAAAATGCACAGGTATATTTGATAGGGGCAGGGCCAGGTAGTTTGGAACTATTGACTCTTGGTGCAGTACGAGCCATTGGACTGGCGGATGCTATTTTGATTGATGACTTAGTGAATCCTGATGTTCTGGAATTTGCCCAAGGCAACGCGCAGGTTATTCACGTGGGCAAACGTGGAGGATGTAGTTCTACGCCACAAATATTTATTCACAAGCAGATGATTTCACTGGCGCGTGCAGGCAAGGTAGTAGCGCGCATCAAGGGCGGTGATCCGTTTATGTTCGGGCGTGGGGGTGAGGAACTACAAGCTTTGCGGCAAGCTGGTATTTCGGTATCCGTGATCAGCGGCATTACTTCCGGCATGGCAGTTACGGCTTCTTTGAATATTCCGCTTACGCATAGAAACTGCACGCATGGCGTAACGTTTGTTACGGGCCATACGCAAGGAGCAGAGGAACCGAATTGGCAGGCATTGGCGGCGACGGGCACCACTCTGGTTATTTATATGGGCATGTCTAATTTAGGGTACATCGTGCAGCAATTGATAACGAATGGGTTACCGGCAGATATTCCCGCTGCCGCAATTCAGAACGGTACGCTGCCTAATCAGCGGCAGGTAGTGACTACGCTGGGAAAACTTGAATCCTTGGTAATTGCTGAAAAAATGGTTAGCCCAGCGATCGTGGTTATTGGCGAAGTAGTGCGATTTGCCGAAATGACGGAACAAATTTCGCAGCAATTGGCCGCATAAAAATTTGTAAATAGGAGTGATGTCATGAAAAAAATGAAGCTGGTTATGGTGGGTAATGGAATGGCGGGCGTACGGACTTTGGAAGAGTTATTGAAACTGACGCCCGATTTATATGATATTACCGTATTTGGTGCCGAGCCCTATCCTAATTACAACCGCATCATGTTGTCCCCGGTATTGGCAGGTGAACAAGGCATCCAGGACATTATTCTGAATGACATTGACTGGTATAAACAAAACAATATCACCTTGCACCTGAACAAGAAGGTCGCGCATATCGCCAGAAAAAATAAGGTAGTGGTGGCAGAGGATGGCACGGAAGCCGAATACGATAGATTGTTGCTGGCGACGGGTTCCAGTTCCTTCATCTTGCCAGTTCCTGGCAAGGAATTGGCGGGTGTGGTTGGTTACCGCGATATTCAAGATACCAACGTGATGATAGCCGCAGCGGAAAAATATAAGCATGCGGTGGTTATCGGCGGCGGCCTGCTCGGGCTGGAAGCCGCCAATGGTTTGGCGCTTAGAGGTATGGATGTCACCGTGGTGCATCTCATGCCGTGGCTGATGGAACGCCAACTGGATGACAATTCAGCCCAAATGCTGCAATCCGCTTTGCAAGCCAAGGGGTTGAAATTTATGTTGGAGCAGCAAACGCAAGAGTTGGTCAGCGATGGCCAGGGCCGCGTAAAGTCGATTCGCTTCAAGGATGGCAGTGAGATTCCTGCTGACCTGGTGGTGATGGCGGTTGGCATTCGCCCGAATGTTGCGCTGGCAGAAGCCGCTGGGATTTATTGTAATCGCGGTATTGTGGTGAGCGATACCATGCAAACCTATGACCCCAGTATCTACGCTGTGGGTGAGTGCGTTTCACATCGCGGCACTGCTTACGGTTTGGTCGCCCCGTTATTCGACATGGCAAAAGTTTGCGCCAATCATCTGGCGCGCATGGGAATCGCATACTACCAAGGCTCGGTTACCTCCACTAAGCTCAAAGTCACCGGAGTAGATTTGTTTTCGGCCGGGAATTTTACTGGAGGCAATGAAACGAATCAGATTGTGATGCACGATGTCACCGGCGGGAAGTACAAGAAATTGGTACTGAACAACAATACGCTGATTGGCGCAGTGATGTATGGCGATACCAAGGATAGCTCGTGGTATTTCCAGATGATACGAGATGGCAAAAATGTCGCTGAAATCCGTGACCAATTAATATTCGGCCAATCCCATCTGGGTAATGCCGGCTCTCAAGGACAAAACCTTGCGGCCACCATGACAAACGCGATGGAAGTCTGCGGCTGTAATGGAGTATGCAAAGGGACTATCGTCAAGGCAATCAAGGAAAAAGGACTATTTACGCTGGAGGATGTACGTAAGCACACCAAGGCTTCTGCTTCCTGTGGTTCATGTACTGGATTGGTCGAACAAATTCTCGCTTCCACCGTCGGGGGGGCTTATGCACCACCGGCTACGACCGTGAAGCCTTTATGTGACTGCACTTCTCACAGTCATGAAGAAGTGCGCAAAGCAATCCGCGAGGAAAAGTTGATTTCGATCTCGCAAACTATGGCATTCCTTAATTGGAACACCACAAATGGATGTGCCAAGTGTAGGCCGGCATTGAACTTTTACCTGCTATGCGCTTGGCCGCATGAAGCAAAGGACGATCCACAATCACGCTTCATCAATGAGCGCGCCAACGCCAACATACAAAAAGATGGCACATTCTCGGTAGTGCCGCGTATGTACGGCGGCATAACCACTCCGCAGCAACTGCGCCGCATTGCTGATGTTGCAGAAAAATACAACATTCCGACGGTTAAGGTGACAGGCGGACAACGTATAGATTTGCTCGGCGTAAAAAAAACAGACTTGCCGAAGGTGTGGGCAGATCTGGACATGCCATCAGGCTACGCCTATGCAAAAGCCTTGCGCACGGTCAAAACCTGTGTGGGCAGCGAGTGGTGTCGTTTTGGTGTGCAAGACTCGACGCAGATGGGTATCGACATCGAGCGCGCATTTGACCATATGTGGATGCCGCACAAATTTAAGGTTGCCGTCTCTGGTTGCCCGCGTAACTGTGCTGAATCAGGTATTAAAGATGTGGGGATAATCGGCGTGGAATCAGGTTGGGAAATCTATGTGGCGGGTAACGGCGGTATCAAGACCGTGGTCGCGCAATTTCTGGTGAAGGTAAAGACTCACGATGAAGTGATGGAGTATACCGGCGCATTCGCCCAGCTTTATCGCGAAGAAGCACACTACCTGGATCGCACAGTACATTACGTCGAACGGGTAGGTCTGGACCATGTCAAGAAACACGTCGTAGAGAATGCAGCCACTCGTAAAGCGCTATATGCAAGATTGCTCTATGCGTTACAGGGTGCAACAAACCCATGGTCTAAAGAAAATATCAATGCGCGTGAATTCGAATCGCTGGCAATTTAAAAAGGAGCAAATCATGAACACTTGGCATGAAGTCACAACCTTAGAAGAAATACCGCCTCTGGGCGCGCGCGTAGTTACGACAAAACAGGGGGACATCGCACTGTTCCGCACTGCTGAAGGAGAGGTATTTGCGTTGCTCGATCGGTGCCCGCATAAGGGCGGCCATCTATCACAAGGCATCGTATTCGGGAAGAAAGTTGCTTGTCCGCTGCATAACTGGAATATCTGCCTGGATGACGGCAAAGCAGTGGCGCCAGATGTAGGATGCACGCGCTCCTATCCGGTCAAGGTAGAAAATAATGTGGTGTATTTATCGCTTGCATAAAGTTACAGAATTACCCGAAGGTTAATTCCATAACGTTAACGGTGATGAAAATGGATTACGTACAACCTATCAAGTTAATAGCGCAACTTGTTGTTGTTGGCGAAAAAAAGCATCTCTCCGCGTTCGAGATATGTTACTTCGGGGTTTTCTTTCCGGGGTGCTACTGGGTTTTGCGACTGCACTTGCGTTCAGGGTTTCAGATGGATTTACGGGAGGCGCGGCTGCACTGGTGATGGGGATCATTTTCCCTGTCGGCTTCGTGATGATCGTACTACTTGGATTGGAATTGGTTACAGGCAGCTTTGCGTTACTACCGATGAGTGTCGCTGATGGAAAAATAAGCGGCAGGGAAATGTTGCGAAATTGGTGCTGGGTTTTTCTAGGGAACTTGCTGGGTAGCCTGTTTTTTGGTGGGTTGCTGGCCTTGGCACTGACTGGAACTTCGCCTGCCCCGGGTGGCCGATTGGCAGAAAAAATTATTGCGGTTGCTCAGGCTAAAACGCTTGCTTACCAGCACACCGGTTCAATTGGATGGCTCGCTGCTTTTATCAATGGCGTCCTTTGTAATTGGATGGTGACTTTAGGCGTAGTGTTAGGTTTGATCTCTACTTCAACCATTGGAAAAATCATTGCTCCCTGGCTGCCGATCATGACATTTTTTGCACTAGGGTTTGAGCACTGTGTCGTCAATATGTTCGTAATCCCTACCGCAATATTATTGGGTGCCGACATCAGTGTTTATCAGTGGTGGTTCTGGAATCAAATTCCGGTCACGCTGGGAAATTTAATTGGAGGTTCGATTTTTACCGGCATACTGTTGTATGTCACTTATGGCAGAATGAATAAACATGTTCGACTGTAGGGCAATGTGAAGTCAATTTGACGGTTGTCGAAATGTTAGCCGTCATAAAAGAATAGAAGCGGGTTTTGCTAATTCCATAAAACTATTGCGTATATTTATCGTCTAATTTGCATTAATGCGTTGAATATATTGGTTAATAAACCATGGAGCCGTGATTTAAAAAAGTAAAAATGCTTATGGCCGACAATTTTTTGCCTACCTTTGAACACCTCGCTACTGCCGTTATTTTACTGGATGGGGAGTCACATATCGCTTATCTCAATCCAGCTGCGGAGAACCTGTTTGCCTTAAGCAGCAAAAGTCTGATCAGTCATTCGGTGCAACATGTCTTCACTCACACCGAGCAACTTGTTACTGCAATGCAGCATGCACTAACCAATAACGCCAGCTATATTGAACATGATCTTATGTTGGGCATCCCTCCCCATGGCAAGCTGCATTTGCGCTGCACTGCCACGCCACTACAATTAAACAATTATCTGTTACTTGAGTTTCATACCATTGATCGTCCGCTAAAGTTAGCACGCGAAGAACAGATGCTAGACCAGACTCAAGCTAATCGCCTCCTGTTACGCAATCTGGCACACGAAATCAAGAATCCTTTGGGTGGCATACGAGGCGCTGCACAACTACTGGAACATGAATTGGAAAAACCCGGTCTGCGTGAATACACCCAGGTCGTCATTCAGGAAACCGACCGTTTGGTTTCACTGATGGAAAAGTTGCTTACCCCGCAACATCAGCCCAATTTTGGTACTCTCAATATTCATGAAGTACTTGAACGCGTGCGTAGCTTAGTTTTAGCTGAATTCCCAGAAAATTTGACTATCCAGCGCGATTACGACATTAGCCTGCCAGTGCTAATGGGCGACAAGGAGCAACTCATTCAGGTCATCCTGAATCTCGTACGTAATGCTGTGCAGGCCATGCAGGGGCAAGGTAATATTGTGCTACGCACACGCATCTCGCGCCAGGTAACGTTGATGAAGAAACGTCATCGCCTGGCGGTCATGATTCAGGTTATCGACGATGGTCCGGGCATCCCCCTACATTTGCACGACAAGATTTTTTATCCGCTGGTCTCTGGCCGTGATAATGGACATGGTTTAGGACTGAGCCTGGCGCAAAATTTTGTCAGCCAGCATGAAGGCAGTATCGAATTTGACAGTGAACCGGGACGTACCTGCTTCACTGTAATGCTGCCACTAAAATAAAATGAATAAATGGGAACCAATATGAAACCTGTTTGGATCATTGATGATGACCGCTCCATACGCTGGGTTCTGGAAAAAGCCTTGGTACGTTCGGACATCAACTTTACAAGTTTTGCTTCGGCCGATGAAGCATCAGCCGCGCTGCAGCACGGCACACCGCAGGTCGTCATCAGCGATATCCGCATGCCCGGCAGCTCCGGGCTGGATTTTTTGCAAAAAATACGAGAAAGGATTCCGAGTTTGCCAGTCATCATTATGACTGCTTATTCTGATCTGGAAAGCGCGGTGTCGGCATTTCAAGGTGGCGCTTTTGAGTATCTGCCCAAACCGTTTGACGTCGATCAGGCTGTCGCTCTAATACGCCGCGCGCTAGAACAAAGTTTGCGCACTGATGTGCCAACAGAAGAGCAATCAGCCGCATCTGCACCTGATATTCTGGGACAAGCACCCGCAATGCAGGAAGTGTTCCGCGCTATTGGACGGCTTGCACACTCCCATGCAACTGTGATTATCAACGGCGAATCCGGCACCGGCAAGGAGTTGGTAGCACACGCTCTGCACCGCCACAGTCCGCGCGCCAACGAGCCCTTCATCGCTATTAACACTGCGGCTATTCCGAAAGATTTGCTCGAATCCGAATTATTTGGCCATGAACGCGGTGCATTTACCGGTGCGGCCACGACCCGCCGCGGCCGTTTTGAGCAAGCCGAAGGTGGCACACTGTTTCTTGACGAAATCGGCGACATGCCGGCGGAGTTGCAAACACGTTTATTGCGTGTGCTGTCGGACAAGAATTATTATCGCGTTGGAGGGCATCAGCCGATTAAAACTAATGTACGCATTATTGCTGCCACGCACCAGAATCTGGATGAGCGGGTAAAAGAAGGTCTATTTCGCGAAGATTTATTTCACCGCCTCAATGTCATCCGCCTGCGTCTGCCTCCACTGCGTGAACGGCGCGTGGATATCCCCTTGTTGGCAAAATATTTTTTACAGAAAAAAGCAGGTGAACTTGCTGTCGAACAAAAGACCTTTAGCGAGGACACACTGAACTATCTTGCAACACAGAATTTTCCCGGTAATGTGCGGCAACTGGAAAACCTCTGCCATTGGCTCACTGTCATGACACCTTCACAACAGATAGAAATTGCCGACCTGCCACTTGAATTGCGCGAGGCACCCGCTGTCACTGGCGCCCCGCCCGACGATTGGCGTTGCGAGTTAGGTCTACAGGTCGCGCTTGCATTGCAACGTGGTGATCAAAATATACTAAGCAGTTTAAACCAGCAGTTCGAACGCACACTGATCACTCAGGCATTGAAGCACACCGATGGCAGGCGCATAGAAGCCGCTACCCTTCTGGGCATGGGGCGCAACACGATGACACGTAAGATTCAGGAATTTGGATTGGATCAGTAAATAGCGGCGATGTTATTTAAATGATCAACGCCAAGTGCCTGGCGTTTCCCAAAGATTACGTCTTTATGGAAAATCCAGTGCGCGCAGTGTCATGCCCAGACTTGATCATGACGCGCGCCTGAACTTGAGCGTCGTACTCGTAAATGCCCTGGGGCACTGTCCGCATTGCAATTGGATAGGTCCGAGATTACGTTTGTGACATAGTAAGACTAATGGCTTGATAAAGTACATCAACATCCTCGTCCACAAAAAATTGCCTAGCACATTCGCGAAAAATGCGCGATAAGCTAAGGCTCAGCTAAGTAATTGTCCCTAAACTCCTGCCTATGAGACATATGCATCCTTAGGTTGGAGATTCCTATGTAATAGCCCATATATTCTTAAAAAATCAAAGGGGCATGTTCTGGAATCACATCTGCAAACGATGATCACCTATTTATCGACGTACCCCTGTTTTGGCAGACATAAACTTTGCTTCATCGCTGGTCAAAGCATTAACTATCGCCGGTACCGTCTTTCCATGTAATTTGATCGTCTTCGTCGGTGGTGTGCTGCTCAGACTCAAGGCGCTTTATCCATGAGGACTGATCGTTTCGGCCAGCAGTATTAGAGAGATTCTGGGACATAGGGAAAGATTTGTCAGTAGAGATTCGAGAAAAATGCGACCACCGTGCTACTGAAGTTGCGCTCAGCACCTCTAAAAATGTTCCATCAAAAAAGATGTTCGATACCAGAGTTATTGTGTGAAGAAGACTATTTCATTCCTTGTATGTGGATTGCTATCTGGCTGTGCGACTTATCATGCTCAACCGATCGAACCAACAGTACTGATTCAATCCTTTGAAGCACGCACGTTGCATGATCCGGACCTGCAACGGTACGTGACTGCGCATCTCGATAGCGATGCCGACTCTTGGTCTTCTGGTGTATGGAATTTTACGACGTTGACTCTGGCTGCTTTCTATTTCAGTCCTGAATTGGATATCGCTCGCACCAAGCAAGGCACGAGCCAAGCTACCATACTGACTGCTGCCCAGCGGCCCAATCCCTTGCTGCAGCTCCCACTCAAATATACCACTAACCTAAAAGACGGCGGATCTCCCTTCACATCTCCTTACACCTTCGGCCTGGGTCTGGATATTCCGATAGAAACCGCCGGCAAGCGCGGATATCGGATTGCGCAGGCACAGCAATTCTTGAACGCTGCCCGATTCAATATCGGAAACGTAGCTTGGCAAGTTCGAAGTCGGTTGCGTGGCCAAATGCTCAACCTCTATACCGCAATCCAAAGGACATTGATCCTGGAAAAACAAATCAACGCGCAGCAACAGATCGTCGAGATGCTGGACAAACGATTTTCCGTCGGAGCGGCATCGGCACCGGAAACCTATCAGGCACGCATCACCCTTACCCAAAACCGTCTCGACCTGGAGAAGGTGCAAAGGCAGATCGTCGACGCGCGCACACAAATGGCATCGGCGATCGGGCTGCCGATTAGTGCAATAACCAACGCCAACGTCCGTTTTGATACATTCGAGCGTATCTATTCTGATATCCCGTCCGATACGGTTCGCCGCCATGCAATTCTGAATCGGGCCGATCTTTTGGCGGCACTCGCGGAATACGAGGCTAGGCAAGCAACGCTGCAATTGGAAATTGCCAAACAATATCCTGACATCTATATCGGACCCGGTTACACATTCGATGCAGGGGCGTATAAATTTACGTTGCCGATTTTCGGCATGTCATTACCTATTTTCAATCAGAATCAGGGTCCTATCGCGGAAGCAGTGGCGCGGCGCAAAGAAGTCGCTGCTCGCGTCAACGCGTTGCAAGCTCAAGCCATGAATGACACAGAGCGCGGTGTACAAGCTTACCGTGCCGCGTTGAAGAATCTGCGCTTCTCCAAGTCCCTGTTATCTTTTGACGAGCGTCATTTGCAAGCGTTGCAAACGAGTTTCCGCACAGGGGCAACGAACCGGTTGACATTGACATTGGCTCAGCGCGAAACCTATGTGAATACGCTTGCCCATCTCGATGCCCTGGTACGGGTGCAAGAGAGTATCGGCCAACTGGAGGACGCGATGCAACGGCCGCTGTCAGCAACTGATCTGCACGTCACTCCTGAATAAAGGAGAACCATAGTGAACTCGTGGCATAAGTCCAGGCGGCTCGTCTTATCCATTCCGATGCTCGGTCTGACGGTGATCGCTATCATGGCGCTTATCTATTATAAGAGCGGGCTGCCAGACATAGGGGAAACCACACCGGTTATGGCTGCAGTACCGCAACGGGTGTCGATCGTGAATGGCTTGACCGTGATCACTCTCGATACAGCGACCCAGGTGCAAAGCGGGCTGCGCGTCGAGTCGCTGTCCTCCACCAGCCACCGGACGGAAACGACTGCCTATGGCACGGTGCTGGACTTGCAGCCGCTGCTCGATCTTCGCACGCGCTTCATGTCGACGCAGGCCGACGTCGATGCAGCCAAGGCCGCAGTTGCCGTCTCGCGGCAGGATTATGAACGCAATCACATCCTGTATCAGGACAATCAAAATGTCTCTCTCAAAACTTATCAGGCGGCACAGGCAGCGTACCTGGTCGATAAGGCCAAAATGAATGTGGCCCAACGCATCAGCGAAAATATTCGTGGTGCGGCACGACAGCAGTTTGGCGAGCCGCTTGGCCACTGGACGCTCGATCCTCATTCGTCCCAGTTCGAGAAGCTGTTAAATCGTCGGGAAGTATTACTGCGAATTAGCTTGCCTGCCGGCGATCCCATTCAGGCCCCTGACACTATTCAGATCGCTGCAAACAATACCCAGCGACTGCCTGCCTACCTGGTTTCACCATCCCCTCAGAATGACCCCGTCATTCAAGGCAATGCTTTCATCTATCGCACAACAGCGCCGATTGCCGCCGGAACCAATATCGTCGCGTATCTGCCGACGTCCAGCGAAACCACTGAAGACATCTTTATTCCTGCCTGTGCGATTGTTTGGTACGGCGGCCAGCCATGGGTCTATGTGCAGATAGCGCCGGATCGCTTTGCGCGCAGGCCAATAGCCCAGCATGCTCCGCTGGATGGCGGGTTTTTTGTGAGCGAAGGCATCAAGGCGGGGGAGCGTGTCGTGGTGAGCGGAGCTCAATTACTGCTTTCCGAAGAGTTGCGGCCTCCGCCAGGCAGTTCGGCCTGCAAAGATCCCGAGTGCGACTAACCCCATGAAGCATTGCGATTGCATTCGTCCATGTTGAGATCTCTGGTCCGTTTTTCGATCCGATTCCGCGGTGTCGTGATCAGCCTTGCCTGTCTGTTGGCAGGCTACGGCATCTATGCTCTCTATCAATCGAAGCTGGATGTATTCCCGGAATTCGCGCCGCCGCTCGCGGTCATCCAGACCGAAGCCCCAGGCCTGTCGAGCGAACAGGTCGAAATATTGGTCACCAAGCCGATCGAGAATGCGATGGGGGGCGTCCTTGGATTGCAAACCATGCAATCCAAATCGCTGCAGGGATTGTCGCTGGTGACGATGACTTTTGACAGTAGCACCGACATCTACCGGGCCCGGCAATTGGCTGCCGAGCGCCTTGGTACGGCAGCGGGATGGTTGCCGCGCAATGTGAAGCCACCGACATTACTACCGCTGATCTCATCGACCGGTATAGCGATGGTGATCGGACTGACCTCCGACGCGCGCTCTCAAATGGAGCTACGCAGCACGGCGGACTGGATTTTGCGGCCCCATCTTCTTGGTCTTCCGGGCATCGCCGGTGTAATCGTCTTTGGCGGTGACGTGCAGCAACTGCAGATTCAGGTTAACCCGCAGAAACTGGTCCGTTATGGCTTGTCGCTGCAGGACGTGCTGAATGCCGCACAACGCGCAACGGGAGTACGCGGTGCTGGATTTTTGGAAAACGCAAATCAGCGCATTGTTCTCCATACCGAAGGTCAAGTGCTGACGCCTGAACGACTGGCGCAAGTCGTGGTAACGTATAAAAATGGAATCGGTATTCATCTAGGGGATGTAGCCAGGGTATTAAATGCGCCTGCTCCCGCAGTGGGTGCCGCATCGATCGGCAACAAATCAGGGGTCATGCTGATCATCGAAAGCCAGTATGGCGCCGATACGATGACCGTCACCGAATCAGTCGAGCAAGCGCTGGAAGGTTTGAAGCCGGTACTGGCGGCTGATCAGGTAATGCTGCACCCGGACATTTTCCGGCCCGCCAATTTTATTATGACCGCCATCGGTCATCTGCGCACGGCGTTACTGCTGGGCGGCATCCTGGTCATCGCCGTTCTCTTTCTCTTTTTGCTCAACGTCAGAACGGCATTCATCTCGGCTACGGCGATTCCGCTGTCATTGCTGACGGCGGTGATCGTGTTGCACTATTTAGGTATCAGCTTGAACGCAATGACGCTCGGCGGGCTGGCGATCGCATTGGGGGAAGTGGTGGATGACGCCATCGTGGATGTTGAAAACATCTTACGACGTCTTCGTGAAAATCAAGTACTTGCTCAGCCGCTGGCCGCTGCTCGTGTGGTATTGAATGCATCAATCGAGGTGCGCAGTTCGGTCGTCTATGCGACTTTTATCGTCGTTCTGATATTTTTGCCGGTGCTTACCTTGTCCGGCGTCGCCGGAAAACTGTTCGCGCCGCTCGGCATCGCTTACATTCTGGCCATTCTGGCATCGCTTGGCGTTGCGCTGACCCTAACCCCTGCGTTGGCCTATGTCCTTTTGACAACAAAATCACTGGAGACAGAAGATCCACGCCTGGTGAAAGCGCTGAAAGTACGCTATGGCAGCCTGCTGGTCGGCGTCGAACACCATTCCGGCCTCATCATTGCGGTGATCATCGGGCTATGTGTCGCGGCGCTCGCGACACTGCCATTCCTCGAAGGCAGTTTCATTCCGGAGTTGAAGGAAGGCCATTACACGGTCCACATGGCGGCAACGCCTGGCACTTCCTTGTCCGAATCCATGCGTATTGGTCGCCAAATTACCTTGGCGTTGAGCAAAATTCCCGGTGTGCGTCTGGTGGCCCAGCGGGCTGGACGGGCGACCGAGGTAGTCGATCCGACCGGCGTCAATATCAGCGAATTCGAAGTGGATCTCAAACCGATGTCGGGTAGAGATCAAGAACAAACCTTGGCAAGAATCCGCACAACGATGGACAGCTTTCCGGGTTTGATTTCTTCCACCAATACCTTCCTTACCGAGAGAATCGATGAAACCATTTCTGGTTTTACGATGCCGGTGATCGTGAATGTGTTCGGTAATGACCTGGATATTCTGGACAATAAGGCACGAGAAATTGCCCAGACATTGAACCAGATACCGGGAGCTATCGGAGTGAGCGTGCAATCGCCCCCCGGTACACCGCGGTTGGTGATTCGATTGCGGCAGGATCAATTGACGCGCTATGGATTTACGCCGGTCGATGTTCTGGACGCCGTTCAGGCAGCTTATGAAGGGGTCAAGGTCGCTCAGATTTATGAAGGCAACCGGACTTATGATGTATCGGTATTGCTTGACCCGGGCAATCGGCAAAGCCCGGCGGAAGTCGGTGCGCTGCCTTTGCGCAACGGACAAGGGATAACGGTTCCACTAAAACAACTGGCCGATATTGTTCAATCCATCGGACGCTATCAGATTCAGCATAGCGGCGGACAACGTTTGCAGACCATTACATCGGGTGTGGCAGGGCGTGCAGTCAGTGAATTCGTCAAAGAAGCGCAAGCGCGGATCGACAAGGAAATCGTTTTCTCTAAGGGAATGTATGCAGTGTTTGCCGGAGAAGCGCAGGCACAGACGCAGGCACAGCATGATTTGCTGGTCAACTCGATCATCGCGGGAATTGGCATCATGTTGCTGCTGTTCATGGCGTTACAAGGTGCGCGAGCATTGATGCTGGTGTTGGTGAATCTGCCTTTTGCATTGGTGGGCGGCGTCATAATGGTGCTGGTCACGGGTGGCAATCTGACGTTGGGTTCTTTAATCGGTTTTGTGACGCTATTCGGTATTACGTTGCGTAACTCCATTATGCTCATTTCTCATTACGAGCATCTGGTGAATCAGGAAGGTATGGTCTGGGGTGCAGAAACCGCCAACCGGGGGGCTACCGAGCGTCTGGTGCCGATTCTTATGACGGCCTTGGTTACTGCGTTGGGGCTATTGCCGCTGGCGCTATACAGCGGGGAACCTGGCAATGAAATCGAAGGGCCGATGGCGATTGTGATCTTGGGCGGCCTGATAACATCGACCGTACTTAATCTACTGGTGCTACCGACACTGGCGTTGCGCTTTGGATGTTTCGAAAAAAAGACTGATCAAATGGGATTCATGCAGTCTTTCAAGTAAATTGAGTACCATACCAGCCACCTTATTCTGTTGAGGGTACGAATGCGAGTGCTGTTAGTGGAAGACGACAAAATGATCGGCGAGGCAATAAGCCAGGCGCTACACGATGCCGCCTATGCGGTCGATTGGGTGCAGAACGGGCACGTGGCGATGTCAGCAATCGAGACCCATACTTATGACATCGCGCTGCTTGATCTCGGCTTGCCAGGAGGAGACGGTTTGGAGGTGTTACGGCTGCTACGTTTGGCCGGCAAACATTTGCCCGTATTGATCGTCACCGCTCGCGATGCGGTGAAAGACCGCATCAAAGGCTTGGACCTTGGCGCCGACGATTACCTGGCCAAACCATTCGAAACCGGCGAGTTGCTCGCGCGAATGCGAGCGGTGTTTAGGCGCAAAGGCGGCAATGCGATAACGGTCATGACCAATGGAGCTTTGACGCTCGATCCCGCCACGCACGATGCCACTCACGCTGACAAGTCATGTCGTCTGTCTGCCCGCGAATATGCACTGCTGCATACGCTGCTGCTGCGACCCGGTGCGATCCTTTCGCGAACCGAGTTGGAAGAACGTATCTATGGGTGGAACGAAGAAATCGAAAGCAACGCGGTCGAATTTCTGATTCATGCCATTCGGAAGAAGCTCGGTGCAACCATTATCAAGAACGTCAGAGGGGTCGGCTGGATGGTCGCCAAACACGAATGATGGCTTCATTGCAACATCGATTATCGCTCTGGATTGCGGTGCTTATCGTTGCAGTCAGCGTGGTGGCTGGGGGGTTTTCGTTTTGGTTGGCGTTCGACGAAGCGCATGAATTGCAGGATGAACAGCTACGGCAAGTGGCGGCTCTAATGGATGTAAACGATCTTTTACCAATGCCGGTAAGTAACGATCGTGCCGTTAGCAACTACCCGGACACGAGGGTATTTATATTTCGATTAGGAACGCATACTGATGCCAAGCATACTGAACTGCAAATGGTCGGGTTACTGAATGATCTTGCCGATGGCATGCATACCGTGTCCGATCGGCAGAATGAATGGCGAGTCGTGATCAGAACGCTACCGAATGGGGATCGGATCGCCGTTGGACAGCGTACCGCTATGCGCGATGAAATCGCTCGGGATGGTGCGCTGCGCACGGTGCTTCCATTAATCGGTTTGGTGCCGCTGCTGATCGTGCTGATCGGATTTGTAATTCGCCATACCTTTAGACCCGTGATGTGTTTGTCAAAAGATCTCGATGAAAAGGGGGATAAAAACCTCATTCCATTGTCTGGCGATGGTATACCCAAAGAAATCCTGCCATTCGTGGAGTCGATTAACCGGCTTCTCGCGCGGCTAACTCTGTCCATGGCACAACAACGGCGATTCGTCGCCGATGCCGCACACGAACTGCGTTCGCCCATTACGGCGCTGACGCTGCAGGCGGAAAACATCGAACGCGCCGACATGTCGATCGAGGCTAGACAGCGGTTGGCGCCGCTCAAGGCGGGACTTGTTCGGGCACGCTCGCTCATTGAACAACTGTTGAGTTTGGCGAAGCACCAGGTGAATCAAACTACAGATGTGGAAATCGTGGCATTCGACATGATTGTTCGCGAAGTGGTTAAAGAACTTTACCCGTTGGCGGAAGCGAAGCATATCGATTTGGGTATCGAGCGTGAAGAGCCGATACGGCTGCGGGGCGGCGCGTTCGATTTTTTGACTTTGACCCGCAATGCTCTCGACAATGCGATCCGGTATACGCCCGTTAATGGCAAGGTCGATGTCAGCTTCTTTCTCGAAGGCAATCGGATGGTATTCCGCGTCGAAGACAGCGGGCCAGGCATTCCGGAAGATGAACTCTTGCGGGTATTTGATCCCTTTTATCGAATCGCCGCTTCCGGTGAAACGGGAACCGGTTTGGGATTATCAATCGTACGTGACATTGCCAGGCGTTTGAATGGAATTGCGACATTGTCCAATATTAATAATGCAGGCCGATCAGGGTTGCGATTCCAATACTCGCAGAGCCTCACAATATATTGATCCGGCACCGTTTATCCAAGAAGTCGTTCGCATTAAGCTTGTCGAAATGTGAATGGCTTCTTATGCTTCGACAAGCTCAGCACGAACGGCAATTAAGTTCAATTCGTGCCGGATCAATAAGTAAGTAATAACTTGCAGCATCTCGATTACTACATTGCCGTAATCTTCATGTCGGATGCCCCTTTCTTTGTAGTGGTAGTAAAGTTACCACTGCTTTGGCACTTAGATGCCGTTTTAGGAAGTGGGTGTCCGTTCCATTATGAACTTCCTTCGTCGACCCGAGGCAGAAACTCGCACCGGACGAAAAATGGGATTCCCGGAAGCAATCAATTCAACTTAGCGGGGAGATGAGTCAGAACAGCTTTTTTGGTCTGGCCGAGACATACGGCCACAAAGAAAGCGCGGGAAGAATGCATCAATCACAACGCTCCAGCGATCAGCGATGCAGGCAGAAAGATAAGGCTGGTCACAAAATTGTAGAGACCGATCGCAGGCGCGTGCCGCTCTAGTTCGATATTGCTATAAACGCCTTGCTCTGGGCTTCGTCGATTGCATAAACACGCCATAAATGATGAACAGGGCAATGACCTGTCATTGTGTGGTCGCGAATGCAAAGCCGAGGCTCATTATTAGATAGATCAGGTAGCCCAGCATTATTATCCGCCCCCTTCCAAAACTATTCCCAAGTTTGCCTATCAGCGGTGATGCAACAACGAATGCAATATTGAACAAGGCATAAACAATAAGATGTCCTTGACTGCAAAATCGATGCTGTGTGCGCGCAACAGTAGAAAGCAGAAACTGAAATAGGCTAGCGAAAAAATTCCTGCTGCGACAAGGTAGCGCTTGAATTGCGGGCTGAGGATTTTCCATGTTCCGAACATGTTTTGCATTTATAACGCGGAAATTAAGGCGGTTTCCTACGCTTATTCGTTCAATAGTCATAGCGCATTGTTGTTTAGCATGTGCGTTATGGAAGAAGTAAAAAAGTAATGAAGGATATAAGCAAAATGGTCAGCAAAATTGACAATGCATTACAGTTTAATCGAACCGTGCTGAACCTGCGCGCGGCGCGTCAGGAACTTATTGCCTCCAATATCGCTAATGTCGATACACCCAATTACAAGGCAAAAGATATTGATTTTGCCAAGACGTTGCAAGGCGCAATTTCAGGTAACACAGCGAAGTTGCAGATGGCAGGTACCGTGCCCCATCACTTGAGTAGTAGCCCAGGTGAAAATGTAATGGGGGCGCCGGTAATGTTTCGCAATGTAGTGCAGCCTAGCGCGGACGGTAATACGGTGGATATGGATGTTGAGCGTGCGCAGTTTGCTGACAATGCTTTGCGCTATGAAGCCAGCGTGAAATTTGTGGATAGTCAAATCAAAAGTGTATTAACCGCATTACAAGGATAACCATTATGTCGTTATTTAATATTTTTAATATTTCGGGTTCTGCCATGACAGCGCAGTCACAGCGTCTGAATGTGGTGGCCAGCAATCTGGCCAACGCCGATAGTACGACTAGTGCCAATGGCCAGCCTTATCGTGCCAAGCAGGTGATGTTTAGCGCCACGCCGATGGGAGATGGAGGGGGTGCCGGGGTAAAAGTATCAGGGGTGGTGGAAGATGCTTCACCGATGAAAATGCTGTACGACCCCAAGCATCCAATGGCCAATGAAAAAGGCTATGTCACGCTGCCCAATGTCAATGTGGTGGAAGAGATGGTGAACATGATTTCGTCTTCGCGTTCCTATCAAAATAATGTGGAGGTGATGAATACCTCCAAGAGTTTGTTGCTCAAAACTCTGACCATAGGCCAGTAACGAAAGGATAAGCCATGATTAGCTCAACCCAAGATACCAGTTCCACTTCCGCAATTATTTCTTCGCTTAATGCCAAGAGAAATGCTGCGTCGAATACTGAAAGCAGTGTAGCTACTACAGAGAATCGATTTTTGAAACTGTTAGTTACCCAAATGAAAAATCAGGATCCGTTGAATCCGATGGATAACGCGCAGGTGACATCACAGATGGCGCAGCTTAGTACGGTAAGCGGCATTGACAAGCTTAATGCCACTTTGCAGGCATTAAGCGACAGCATGTCCATGGGGCAGTCTTTATCAGCCACCAGCATGATAGGGCATGGGGTTTTGATTGCAGGCTCGGCGATTACCTTGAAAGATGGCAAGGCAATTGGTGGGATTGAACTGACTCAACCCGCTGACAGCGTAAAGGTGCTGATACAGGATGCTGCGGGTAACACGGTGAGTACCATGCAAATGGGTGCGCAGAAAGCTGGTGTGACACCACTGGTATGGGATGGTCAGACAGACGCGGGTACAGCTGCTGCAAATGGAACGTATAAATTTTCGGTGGAAGCAATGCTGGCTGGCAATAAGATTGACGCTAATGCTTTGACCTTTGGCATGGTAAATGCTGTAACCCCGGGAACAAATGGAGCTACTCTGGATGTGGGGTCGGCTGGTAGTGTTCCGATGTCTGCAGTAAAGCAAATTATCTAATGTGAGGAGAGTGTCATGGGATTTCAACAAGGATTAAGCGGATTAAATGCTGCGGCTCAGAATCTGAACGTAATCGGTAACAACGTGGCTAACGCGAGTACCGTTGGTTTTAAGCAATCACAAGCGCAGTTTGCGGATGTGTATGCCAGCACTTTGGGTGGCTCAGGTGGATTGGCAGCAGGGATTGGCACTAAAGTTTCAACTGTAGCCCAACAGTTTGGACAAGGGAATATCAGTGTAACTGACAACCCGCTGGATATAGCGATTAGCGGCCAAGGGTTTTATCAACTGGACAATAATGGTGCGATAGCTTACAGCCGGAATGGCCAATTTCAATTGGACAAAAACGGTTTTATAGTAAATGCACAGGGTCACAAGTTAACCGGTTTCGCGGCTAATCCGTTGACGGGAGCCATTTCGCTGGGCAGTGCAGTGCCATTGCAAGTGTCTACGCAGTCACTTACTCCGCTGCCGAGTTCCACGTCTTCGGTTGGCGTAAATTTGGATTCTCGTATGACAGTGCCTACTACGTCAGTTTTTAGCGCGATTGATTCAACTTCGTATAATAGTTCTACCGCATTGACGTTATATGACAGTTTGGGCAATAGCCATATTGCGACTACGTATTTTGTGAAGAATGCGACTGTAAATACTTGGGATGTTCATATGACCGTGGATGGTTTAGGTCTGGATGGAACCGCTGCGACTGCAACGAATACCTTGCTAGGGACATCTCCTACTTTAACCTTTAATACAACCGGTGCGCTAATTACCCCAGCGACAGGCATAGTCAGCGTACCTGGTATTGTTTATGCAACAGGTTCGACTACTCCTCAGCCTTTGACGTTCAATTTTCTTTCTTCTTCGCAATTCGGTGCGGCATTTGCAGTGAATAAACTGACGCAAAATGGCTATGCATCCGGACAGTTGAGTGGTTTTAACACAAGTGCGGACGGTACGATTGTGGGCCGCTATACCAACGGGCAATCCAAGGCATTGGGACAAATTTTGCTCACTAACTTTGCCAATCCGCAGGGCCTGCAGCCAGTGGGCAACAATGAATGGATTGCTTCTGCTAGTTCTGGCCCAGCATTGGTAGGTACGCCGGGCACTTCAAGTTTAGGTGTGGTGCAGTCAAGCGCAGTGGAAGACTCTAACGTGGATTTGACCGCCGAGCTGGTGAATATGATTATGGCGCAGCGTGTATATCAGGCTAATGCGCAAACCATCAAGACGGAGGATGCAATGATGCAAACCATTACCAATCTGCGCTAAGTAGTTAGCTGACGGTTGGTTAACTGAGGAGAAGAAGATGGATAGGCTTATTTATACTGCCATGAGTGGGGCATCGCACACGATGCAACAGCAAGCGACGGTAGGGCAAAACTTATCCAACGTTAATACGCCTGGTTATCGTGCTGTCATTAGTGCATTTCGTGCAGTGCCACTGGTTGGCGAAGGTTTGCCGACGCGTGCTTTCGTGGTGGATTCCACGGCGGGTGCCGATTTTTCACCAGGGGTCATGCAGCCAACCGGGCGCAATTTGGACATAGCGGTACAGGGCAGAGGCTGGATTGCCGTGCAACTGGAAAACGGCAGTGAGGCGTATACCCGTAACGGTAGTTTCCACGTTACTCCTGGAGGTATTCTGCAGACCCGCACCGGCTTGAATGTGGCAGGTGATACGGGCTTGATTACGATTCCGCCCAATACCGAAGTGACCGTAGCCAAGGATGGCACTATCTCCACCGTCCCTACCGGAATGCCTCCTAATCAGGTTGTGGTGGTTGGGCGGATCAAATTAGTGAATCCGCCAGAAGCGCAGATGGTACGCGGTGACGACGGCTTGTTTCGTACCCAGGATGGTAAGCCTGTCGTGGCTGATATAGCGGTGACCGTCGCTCCCGGTAACTTGGAAAGTAGCAATGTAAATACGGTAGAAGCAATGGTAAACATGATTACGCTGGCACGGCAGTTCGATATGCAGATGAAGATGCTGCAGAGCGCTGACAGCAACGCCAGGCAGGCGAGTCAATTACTCAGCATGAACGCTTGATTTCGGCGCGACTAATCGCGCTCCTATAAATTTTGAAAGGATAGTGACCATGATACGTTCTTTATGGATTTCTAAAACGGGACTGGAAGCACAGCAAACCCAGATGGACGTAATCGCTAACAATCTTGCGAACGTTAGCACCACCGGTTTCAAACGTTCGCGTGCGGTGTTCGAGGATTTGCTGTATCAGACTATTCGTCAGCCTGGTGCGCAATCTTCGCAGCAGACCCAGATTCCATCTGGTTTGCAGATCGGCACTGGCGTGCGTCCGACTGCCTCGGAGCGTATTCAAACTCAGGGTAATCTGCAACAAACCAGCAATCAGTTTGATATAGCAATACAGGGCGCGGGTTTTTTTCAAGTATTAATGCCGGATGGTACGACGGCTTATACACGCAGCGGATCATTTCAGACTGATAGCCAGGGACAACTGGTGACTTCTAGCGGCTTTGTAGTGCAGCCTGCTTTAACGATTCCTGTCAATGCCACCAACGTCACCATAGCTCGCGACGGCACGGTGTCGGTGACGCAGGCCGGGGTCGCGACGCCCGTGCAGATCGGCAGCATGCAATTGGCTGTTTTTATTAATCCGGTTGGCCTGCAAAGCCAAGGAGAAAATTTGTATGTAGAAACTGCATCGTCTGGAACGCCTAACACCAATGTGCCGGGCACTAATGGCGCCGGACTACTGAATCAGGGCTATGTGGAAACCTCTAATGTCAACGTAGTGGAGGAGTTGGTTAATATGATACAGACGCAGCGTGCTTATGAAATCAACTCCAAGGCAATCACGGTTTCCGATCAAATGTTGCAAAAATTAACGCAGATGTAAGTGGAGTGAAATGCGTGATGCGGAACTTGTCTAGCTGGATTATGTGCAGCGTGATGTTGGTGCTTGGAGGATGTGCGCATACTCCTTCGACCAATATCCATCAGCCGATGACAGCACGCGCGCCCGATAAAAAAGCAGGAGCGGATAACGGTTCCATCTTTCAGGTCGGGCAGAATGAGCGACCGTTGTATGAAGGAAAACGCGCGCGTAACCTGGGTGATATTCTCACTATTATCATTTCAGAAACGACTTCAGCTGCCGGAAAATCAACTAGCGGCGCAGAACATAAAGGAAGTATGTCTTTACAAACGCCGAGTATCACACAACTTCCCGGTGCCAATTTAACGATGCATGGCATAGGGCTTGCTAGCAGCTCAAGCGGCAGTTTGACTGATAAAAGTAATAATGCTGGTGACAATACCTTTATTGGAACCGTCACAGTGACTGTGGTTGAAGTGTTAACAAACGGCAATTTATTAGTGAGTGGTGAGAAGCAGGTCGCGATTAATCAAGCGAATGAATATATTCGATTTTCCGGTGTAGTCAATCCGTACACCATAACTGGCAGCAATACCGTGCAATCCACACAAGTGGCGGATGCACATATTGAATACAAAGGTGCCAATCATATTGATATGGCTGTAATCATGAGCATGCTGGGACGCACCTTTTTGTCTGTATTGCCGTTTTGAAAAAGGCTAATGCGATGGATATATTACGAATTATTATCCAAATTGCCAAAATAATATTACTGATACTGTTAGTTGCTGCGCCTACTGTCTCATACGCTGAGCGCATCAGGGATCTCGCCAGCATTCAGGGTGTGCGAGAAAACCAGTTACTTGGCTATGGTTTGGTTGCTGGTCTGGATAATAGTGGTGATATGACCACACAAACGCCATTCACCGTTCAAAGCGTGATCAGTATGTTGACGCAAATGGGAGTAAGTCTGCCTCCTAATATCACCCTACAATTAAAAAATGTGGCGGCAGTAATGGTGACGGCAATGCTTCCACCATTTGCGCGTCCCGGACAGGCTATAGACGTCACCGTTTCTTCGATGGGTAATGCAAAAAGCCTGCGCGGAGGAACACTTTTAATGACGCCACTCAAAGGTGCAGATGGTCAGGTGTATGCGATGTCACAGGGTAATTTGCTGGTTGGTGGTGTGGGGGCGGCAGCGGGCAATGCCAAAGTGCAGGTCAATCACTTGAGTGTCGGGCGCATTCCTGGTGGGGGAACAGTAGAACGATCCGTGCCAACAGTATTGGGGCAAGGCGATTTCATCCATCTGGAATTAAACACCATGGATTTCACTACTGCAACACGCCTTGCCGCTGCAATTAATTCTGCACTCTCGCCGTCTACGGAAATTGCTGCTGCATTGGATGGTCGCACTATCCAAGTGCGCGCGCCAACAGGCAGTGCGCGTGTGGCTTTCGTTTCGCAGGTCGAAAATTTGCAGGTTGACCCTGCGCAGAGTGGGGCGCGCGTGATCGTAAATGCACGCACCGGCTCGGTCGTTATGAATCAAATGGTGACGTTGGATAATTGCGCGATCTCACACGGTAATCTGACTGTGGTGATTAATACTGATATCTCGGTGAGTCAACCCAACCCATTCTCCCAAGGCAAAACAGTACAGGTCGCTAAATCTACAATCGACATTCAATCCGATAAAGGAGGATTGGTCATGTTGAATAAAGGCGTGTCATTGGGCGAAGTGGTGAAGGCGCTGAATTCGATAGGCGCAACTCCGCAGGATCTGCTGGCTATTTTACAGGCGATGAAGTCTGCCGGAGCGTTGCGCGCGGAACTTGAGATTATTTAATGAACATCACGCGACACACTTGGGTTGCACCAACTGTCTATCGGGTTTAGAACTTTTAATTCATTGAGATACTGACAATGATCAATCCAAGTGATATTTCCGGTAGGGCCGATGTTTCCGGCAGCTTGGCGGTGAGTGCGCAAAGTTTGGACAAGCTGCGGATGCAGGCCAAACAATCGCCCGACCAGGCATTAAAACTGGTTGCGCAACAGTTCGAAACAGTATTTATGAATATGATGCTGAAATCCATGCGTGAAGCTACACCGCAAGACGGCATGTTTGATAGTGAGCAGACCAAAATGTTTACCGGAATGCTGGATCAGCAATTGGTGCAGAGCATGTCCAGCCGAGGAGTGGGTTTGGCTGACATCATGATCAAGCAATTGAGCCGCTCAGCCAGCACTGATGTTACTCAGACACGCGTAGAATCGGTATTGGCTACGCCAGTGCGCACTGCTAGTGCGATGCCTGTGCCGTATAGTGACAGCCTTGCGAATGTGATAAAAAACAGTCCATCTCAATCCACTCCGCTTCAGCAAGATTTTGTGCGTCGCATGACCCCTCACGCCGTGCAAGCGAGCCAGGAAACCGGTGTGCCGACGCATTTGGTAATGGGACAGGCTGCGCTGGAAAGTGGCTGGGGCCGACGGGAGATACGCCTACCTGATGGCAGCACCAGTTTCAACCTGTTTGGTATCAAGGCTAGTGGTAACTGGAATGGAAAGGTAGCGGAAGTGGTCACTACTGAGTACCACAATGGAGTAGCAAACAAGCAGGTAGAAAAATTTCGTGCCTACTCATCCTATACCGAAGCATTCAGCGATTACGCCCATCTGTTACGAGATAATCCACGTTATGCTCAAGTGTTGCAGTCAGGGCAGGGGAGTTCCGAGTTAGCACATGCATTGCAGCGAGCGGGTTATGCGACTGATCCTGATTATGCGGATAAATTGGTAAAAGTCATGAATCGGATTAATACGATAAGTTGATAGTGTCGCTCAATTAAAGAAGTTTTCTGGGACGCCGATAACTTGTACAAACGTCCTGCAAGTATTCAGGTTAGATGGAGCACTCTCTTTCTCGCAAATGAGGAAGAAATAATGATTATTTATAATCTTTCATTCTGGGCTGAGTGCATACGATAAGTTTAAACACGTAAAGTGTGGCAAGGAATTTATGGGAATCGGTATTTTCGGGAGTGGGGTCAGCGCATTGAATGCAGCCCAAATTGGGTTGTCGACCACTGAACACAATATTGCCAATGTGAATACCCCCGGTTTTAATCGGCAGGAGGTCGTGCTAGGGACACGTTTAGCCCAAGCGACTGGCGCAGGATTTATTGGCCAGGGTGTAGATGTCAGCACTGTCAGACGAATATATAACGAATTTCTATCTAATCAAGTTATGCAAGGACAGGCCCAGGCCAATCAATTGGAAACCTATTCCAATCAGATCGGGCAGATTAATAATATGCTGGCTGATCCCGATGCCGGCCTGTCGCCCGCATTACAGGAATTTTTCAGCGCGATAAATGATGTTTCCAGCTCACCGGAGTCGCAAGCCGCACGGCAATCTATGTTGGGTAGCGCTCAGTCTCTGGTATCACGGTTTCAGTCATTAAATCAGCGCATGAGTGACATTAATAGCAGCATCAATGGCCAGATTACCAGCAGCGTAACGGCCATTAATAGTTATGCGCAGCAGATTGCATCGATGAACAAGAATATTGTGCTGGCACAAGCGGCATACAATGGGCAGGCGCCTAACGATTTGCTAGACCAGCGTGATCAACTCATCTCGCAGTTAAATCAGGAAATAAAGGCGAACGTCGTTAAGCAAAGTGATGGTAGCTTCAATGTATTCATCGGCGCTGGCCAATCACTGGTGGTGGGAGAACAGGTAAATACTTTACAGGCAGTTCAATCGCTTAGTGACCCCTCCAGGATTGATGTGGCATATCGCTCAGGTGCAAGCGTTATTCGCTTGCAGCAAAATAGTCTTCAGGGTGGCAATATGGGGGGGGTTTTAGCTTTCCGCAGTGAGTCGCTGGATGTCGAACAAAATGCTTTGGGCCGGGTGGCCATGGTATTGGCAGATACGTTTAATCAACAGCATAAGCTTGGACAGGATCTAAATAGTACTCTCGGCGGTAATTTCTTTGCTCAGCCTGTGCCCGCAGTTAATACGAATGCAGCAAATATAGGCAACGCTACTGTTAGCGCCAGCGTTGTTAGTTCTTCAGCGTTGACCGGCAGCGATTATTTGTTGCGATTTAACGGTGGGACTGCTTATACGCTGACGCGTCTTTCGGATAATACGGTTACCGCCTTTGCTACTTTGCCACAAACAGTGGACGGTCTGACTATCACCACCACTGCGGGAGCAATGATGGGGGATAGTTACACGATACGCCCGACCGTAAATGGAGCACGTGACATTGCGGTTGCCATCAGTGATCCTTCCAGGATTGCCGCATCGGTGCCAATTCGTACTAATGCATCATTGGCTAACATTGGATCGGGGCGCATTAGCGAGGGTACGGTGAATGCAACTCTTCCTACCAATGTCAATTTGCAGCAGCCAGTCAGTATTGTTTTTGATAGCCCACCGACTACATTCACTGTAACGGGCGTAGGGATACCGGGTTCCCCAGTTGCAGGCGTGGCTTATGCCGCAGGTACAGCTATCACCTATAACGGTTGGACCATGCAGATTACTGGTGCCCCTGCTGCGGGGGATACTTTCACGGTGGCAAGTAATACCAATGCTGCAGCAGATAATCGTAATGCACTGTTGCTGGCGAGCTTGCAAACCAAAAATACAATTGCGGGTGGAACTGCCTCTTATCAGGGCGCTTATGCGCAATTGGTCAGTCAAGTTGGTAATAAGACACGCGAACTGGAAACAATCAGTCTGGCGCAGACCAGTATGGTTAATCAGCTTATTCAAACACAACAATCAGTCTCCGGAGTGAATCTGGATGAGGAAGCAGCCAACCTGATACGTTATCAACGTGCCTATCAAGCTGCGGGGAAAGCAATTCAAATTGCCGAAACTTTGTTTGATACTTTGTTAAGTTTAGGGAGGTAACAAGCCATGCGTATTAGCACTAACACTCTTTATAATGCTAACGTAAATGTGCTTAATCAGCAGCAGGCTCAGCTGTTGCACACACAACAGCAGATTTCCACTCAGCGGCGTATCCTTACTCCAGCAGATGATCCGATTGCTGCAGCTCGCGTACTGGAAGTATCGCAAGCGGACGCTTCTAATTCACAATACGCAGCCAACCGAAATGTTGCACTGAATTCCACTTCGATGAGTGAGGGAGTTTTGCAAAGTGTAACGAACTTGCTGCAGAACGTCAGAACTTTAGCGGTCAATGCGGGCAGCGGGGTGCTAAATAATTCTGACCGGCAAACTATGGCAACGGATTTGAGTGGTCATCTGGAAGAATTATTGGCGTTGGCAAATAGTACAGATGGAATAGGTAATTACCTGTTTTCTGGTTTTCAGGGCAAAACCCAACCTTTCGCTAACAGCAATACGGGTGTCCAGTATCAGACCGATGATGGCCAACGCATGATTCAGGTTAGTAGTTCAAGACAATTGGCGGCCAGTGATTCCGGCGCAGACATTTTTATGCGCATTAAAAATGGCAATGGAACGTTTATTACCCAGGCGGCACCTGCGAATGTCGGGAATGGCATTGTCAGCTCAGGAACGGTTACTAATCCGACGTTGCTTACGGGAAATAACTATCAGGTAACATTCAGCGTGGTCGCTGGTGTGACAACTTATGGTGTGACCAATACCACGCCGGGAGCATTGGTGCCGGTGCCCGTCGCAGCGGGTACGCCTTATGTCAGCGGACAAGTAATAAGTTTTGATGGTTTGCAGTTTGATGTTACAGGGGCGCCAGCTAGTGGTGATGCATTCACCGTAGCGCCCAGCACCAATGAAAGTATATTCAAAACTATCTCCAATTTAATTACAGCTCTGAGAACACCTATTCCACCGGGAGGAGCGATTGCAACAGCGTTAAATGGTCTCGATCGTGGTATGGATAATGTGTTGACAGTGCGCGCTTCATTAGGAACCCGCATGCGGGAGCTGGATGCTCTGCAAAGCGCAGGTGAAAGTATGGGGGTACAGTACAAACAGACATTATCACAATTGCAGAATGTAGATTTAAATAAAGCAATCAGTGATCTAACTCAGCAAAGAACCAGTCTGGAAGCTGCGCAGAAATCTTTTCTGGCTGTGTCTGGGTTGTCTCTTTTCAACTATATGTAGAAACTTTTGCCTTCAAGTTTCCACATTGCCAATTTTAGTTGTGTTATGTGAAATAAAGTAGTAATCAGTTTTCAATCTTCCGCAAAATAAAGTAGCACTCTTACAGAAAAAATGCATCCGTTCGTCCTGATTCTGTAGAAGGATGAGCGTATTTACGTTTCCCCAAGAGAGATGCTTCTATTCAGTCGCCGTGCATTATGGCTTCTTGCTGTTCATTGTGTACGTCTAGAAAAATTACCTCTACGAATCATAATTTAGTGCTGTTTTAGTATTAAAGATTCTTTAAAAATTGCCGCTACATATTTGAGAATTTCATTTTTAAATAAAAGCTAAAAGAAAGTGGAGGACGAAATTATGGCAGTGCAAAAAATTAATTCGACAGCACATAAAGCTACAGCAACATTTTGTTGGGGAATGGCTTTAGGAATTGGTATTGCCGGTGTCTCACTGTTGCTTATTGTGGGTGGGATGGGGTGGGCTAATATTGTGTCTGCTGTCGTTCTGATCGGAATATCAGCGGTTGCTGGAGAGTGGGGTGTTCGCCGTCATCGTACCTTGCTTAAGTTAGCCGTAGCACAAGAGATGGTCAATGCCAAAGCAAGATTTGAAATCGAGCTTGCGAATGCCGGTGTAGGTGGCTTGGAAGAGGTATGCACGGAGGTGGTGCCTATCTGGTCCAGGCAAGTCGAAACCACTCGTAATCAAACCGAAACAGCCATCATGGACTTGGCCAATCGTTTTGTCGGCATTAATGCAAAACTGGAGGCATCGGTACGTGCATCGCAAAGCGCTGCGGGTAACATGGCAGGTGATGCGGAGGGTGGGGCATTGGCAGTAATGACACAAAGTGAGTCATCGCTGACCAGTGTGATTGATTCTATCAGGGAAGCGCAGCATAGTCGCAACGATATGCTGGAACAAGTTAGAAGCCTCACTGATTACACCGGTGAACTGAGAGCCATGGCCGTTAAGGTAGCGGAGATTGCTGCTCAAACAAATTTGCTTGCTTTAAATGCCGCGATCGAAGCTGCACGTGCCGGAGAAGCAGGACGCGGGTTCGCTGTGGTGGCGGACGAAGTCCGCAAGCTATCCAGCCTTTCCAGTGAAACCGGTAAAAAAATGTCAGGTACCGTTGATATTATCAGTAACGCCATCACCAGCGTATTCAAAATTGCGGAAAGCTCTTCCGAACATGATTTTAAGTCAGTCGCAAGTTCTGAATTGATTATTCAACAGGTTCTGCAAAGCTTTAATAACGTCACTTCGAATTTGTCAGGCTCTGCGGAACTGCTACAGCAGGAAAGTGCAGGTATTCGCGATGAATTATCCGACGTGCTGGTTTCACTTCAATTCCAGGATCGCGTCAGCCAGATACTGGTTCATGTACGCAACAACATGGAAAAGTTGCACCAGCATTTGCAGCAATACAAGCAGGACAGGGCGGCGTCCATTCCGGTTAAGCACATCAATATCAAAGCATGGTTAGCCGAGATGGAATCGCTCTATGCCACGCAGGAACAAGTGCACACTCATCGCGGGGCTCAATCCAGCGCGGCCGTGAAACAAGAAATTACATTTTTTTAGGAGGGAGTATGGGTAAGGCAATATTAATAGTTGATGATTCTGCAAGTGTGAGACAGGTCGTCGGCATCGCATTAAAAGGGGCAGGCTACGATGTGATTGAGGGGTGTGATGGTAAGGATGCACTGACAAAACTTAATGGGCAAAAAATCCATCTGATTATCAGCGATGTGAACATGCCCAACATGGATGGGATTACTTTCGTCAAGGAAGTTAAAAAACTGCCTAACTACAAGTTCACGCCCATCATCATGCTCACCACCGAGTCTCAGGAAGGAAAAAAACAGGAAGGTCAAGCAGCTGGTGCCAAGGCTTGGGTGGTTAAACCGTTCCAGCCAGCGCAAATGTTGACTGCCGTGGCCAAATTGATATTGCCTTAGCACTTGGCAATCAGAACTACATAAGGAAATACCATGCCTATCAGTTCAAAAAATAACAATGGGCAGTCGTTACTGCATATTGAGGGTGACATGACTATCTACACTGCCGCTGAAATGAAGGATGAATTGATGAACCACATCGTTCAACCGTGCGAGCGAGAAATTGATTTGTCAGAGGTCAGTGAAATGGATAGTGCGGGTCTGCAAATTCTTATCCTGGCTAAGCGCGAAGCTGAAAAGCATGGTACCAGCCTGCGGTTAATCGGGCACAGTCGTGCCGTGCTGGATGTGCTGGATATGTGTAACTTGGCGTCTTATTTCGGCGATCCGGTGGTGCTTTCTTGTAATGAGAACAAAGGACAATAAAATGAGCATAAATCTCGATCAAGCACTGCAAACATACATCGCCGAAGCACGCGAGCTACTGCAAGAGATGGAAGATTCGCTGTTGCGGCTTGAAGTGGATCCGAGTGATGTCGACACGATCGGCGCTATATTTCGCGCCGCGCATACCATCAAGGGATCAGCCGGTTTGTTCGGATTAGATCCTATTGTCAGTTTCACTCATATTGTTGAAGATGTGCTGGATCGAGTACGCGATGGAGACGTTGCTATTGAGGCCAATCTGATCGCGGTATTGCTCGAAAGCGGCGATCACATGTTGCACCTGGTTAACGTTGTTGCCGCCCAAGGCGAGCAATTGGATTCAGAAGCGATTGCCCGGGAAAGTGGTTTGCGTATTCGGCTGCAGGCTTATCAAGATAGCTCCAAGATAAATCATGCTGTTCAAATAAAAGCAGAAATCCCACTGGAATCCAGCGGTGGTGGTTTGGTAGAGACGGACAATTGGCACATCTCATTGCGCTTCGGCCAGAACGTAATGAGAGATGGAATGGATCCACTTTCTTTCCTCCGTTATTTGTCCACTCTTGGAGAAATCGTCTCCATTACTACCATGTTCGATGCCTTGCCGCTTGCCGATGAAATGGACGCGGAATCGTGCTATCTCGGTTTTGAAATTGACTTTAAATCGGATGCGGATAAGACGACTATCGCGGGAGTGTTCGAATTCGCGCGAGAAGGTAGTCTTATCCATATTTTGCCGCCGCATAGCAAGCTGACGGAATACATCGAATTAATTCGTACGTTACCGGAAAGTGAAACGCGCTTGGGCGAAATCCTGGTGACCACAGGTGCGCTCACCCAACAGGAACTGGAAGATGGGTTAAGCGAACAGCAAACTACCGCTCGTTCAGACGGCTCTACAACGCCGCTGGGTGAAATTTTGGTGGATCAACGCTCGGTCGAACATGAAGTAGTACAAGCCGCGCTGGATAAGCAAACTCAGTCCAAAGATAGTAAAAATAAGGAAAATCGTTACATTCGCGTGCATGCTGACAAGCTGGACGAATTGATCAATATGGTGGGTGAATTGGTTATAGCTGGAGCGGGGGTAAGTTTACTTGCCCAGCGCGTTAGCGATAACGGACTACAGGAAGCTACTTCAGTGATGTCGGGGTTAGTGGAGGAAATACGCGATGGCGCGTTGCGTCTACGCATGGTTCCTATTGGTGAAACCTTTAACCGTTTTCAGCGTGTGGTACGTGATGTTGGCCGCGAGCTTGGCAAGGACATTGAACTGGTAATTACCGGTGCAGATACCGAGCTGGACAAGACCGTTGTGGAAAAGATTGGAGATCCACTTATGCATCTGGTGCGTAACGCCATGGATCACGGTATCGAGTCGGCTTCAATTCGAGAGGCAAAGGGGAAATCAGCCAAAGGTACGCTGCGGCTTAACGCTTTTCATGATTCGGGCAGCATCGTGATTGAGATTGTCGATGATGGAGGTGGTCTTAACCGTGATCGAATTCTGCAAAAGGCCAGGGATCGCGGCCTGATTGCCCCTAACGTTACGCCTCCTGATCAGGAGATTTACAACATGATTTTTGAGGCAGGTTTCTCTACCGCAGAAGCCGTAACCAATCTTTCAGGTCGAGGCGTGGGGATGGATGTGGTCAAACGCAACATCACTGCACTGCGCGGCACTGTGAGTCTAGATAGTGCAGTAGGCCAGGGCACTACAGTCAGTATTCGTTTGCCGCTTACGCTCGCAATTATCGACGGCTTTTTAGTTGGTGTCGGCAAATCCAGCTATATCGTTCCGTTGGACATGGTGCAGGAATGCATTGAGCTGACCGAAAAAGATCGTCAGTCGACGCAGGAACGCAGTTATCTCAATCTACGCGGCGAGGTGTTACCTTTTGTAATGCTACGCGATCATTTCGAAATCGAAGGTGCTGGAGCGCGGCGCGAAAATGTAGTCGTGGTGACCTGTGCAGGCCAAAAAGCAGGGCTGGTAGTAGACGAGTTAATGGGCGAATTCCAGACTGTAATAAAACCCTTGGGCAAGATATTCAGTACCCTGCGCGGCATTAGTGGTTCCACCATACTCGGTAGCGGCGAAGTGGCGTTAATTTTGGATGTGCCATCGTTGGTTCAACAGGCCGTTAATCGGGAATCTCAGCATGTTTCAACCAGGCAACTCACTCATTAGTTATCGTGTTACTACATTTTACAAATCTTACTTACAATAATCACGTGGAGAATAAATAATGTTTAAAAATATGAAAATAGGGATGCGTTTGGGATCAGGTTTTGGCCTGGTGGTGCTTTTGCTGGTAATCATTGCGGCCTTAGCTGTTACGCGGCTTTCGCAACAAAACGATATGTTGAATCTTGTCGTTAATGATAGATATTTAAAAATGGGTATCGTGACGGATATCAAGAGCGAAACTACTGCCATTGCTATCGGGCTAAGAAACATGCTGCTCACTGATAGTCACGATGATATGAAGAAACAAGAAGGAAAAATTATTGAATCGAAGAATAAAATTGGAGAAAACGTAGATAAATTGCAGAAGATAATTATCCTACCGAAAGGAAAGGAGATGCTGCAGCAAGCTTTGGATGCCCGAACAAAATATGTTGATGCCTATAAGGTATTGATAAATATTATTAATGAAGGGAAAAAGGATGAGGCGCGGGCATATTTGACTAATGTATTGCGGCCCATTCTAGGCGCTTATCAAACCAGCTTGAATAAATTATTCGATTTTCAGAATGAGTTGGTGGTTACGGCCGTCAAGGATGCCGCCGAAAGTTACAACACGGCACGTAACATGATGCTGGCGCTGGTGGCGATTGCGCTGGCATTAGCTGCAGGTATCGCCTTCCTGGTCACACGCAGTATTACCAGGCCGTTGACTGTCGCCTTGAATGTGTCGAATCAGTTAGCTGAAGGAAATCTGACTGCAAATATCGAAGTGACTTCTAAAGATGAGACCGGCCAACTGCTTGCCGCTATGCAAAACATGGTGGGCAAATTGTCGCAGGTTGTCACCGAAGTACGCAGTGCCTCAGATAGTCTCTCTAGCGCTTCTGAAGAGGTAAGCGCGACCGCCCAATCCATGAGTCAAGCCACCAGCGAGCAAGCAGCCAGTGTGGAAGAAACCAGTGCATCGGTTGAGCAAATGAGTGCTTCCATTAATCAGAATACTGAAAATGCCAAAGTAACAGATGGTATGGCCAGCAAAGCTGCTAAGGAAGCTACCGAGGGTGGCGAATCAGTGCAGCTAACAGTATCTGCCATGAAGGAAATCGCCAAAAAAATCGGCATCATTGATGATATTGCCTATCAGACTAATTTGCTGGCGCTCAATGCCGCTATCGAAGCAGCACGTGCGGGCGAGCATGGAAAAGGTTTCGCAGTGGTGGCGGCAGAGGTACGTAAACTGGCAGAACGCAGCCAGGTAGCGGCGCAGGAAATTGGCGAGTTGGCCTCCAGCAGTGTGCAGATGGCGGAGAAGGCTGGCAAGCTGTTAGACGAAATGGTGCCTTCCATTAACAAGACTTCTGATTTGGTACAAGAGATTAGTGCCGCATCGGAAGAACAATCTTCCGGTGTGAGCCAGATCAATACCGCCATGAGTCAGTTAAGTCAGATCACCCAGCAGAATGCATCCGCATCCGAAGAACTGGCTGCAACCGCTGAAGAAATGAGCGGTCAGGCAGAACAACTGCAACAGACGATGGGGTTCTTTAAGGTTGGGAATATCACTGGCAACCAACAACGTCAGGCTGTCGTGAATAAGGTGGTGGTATCTAATAGTAAACCTATGCGTCCGGCCAAGGCAAAGGCCGCTATGCACGCCCTTGCCGGTATCCCAAATGAAGCTGAATTTGCTCGATTTTAATAGGAGATAGCCATGGGTGCACTAGCTAAAAATGAAATTCATGTGGCTGTTTTACAGCAGGAAAAGGGGCAATATCTAACTTTTTTGATCGGTGGCGAGATGTTCGCTATCAGTATCCTTGGCATCAAGGAAATCATTGAATATGGCAACCTTACCACTGTACCGATGATGCCCGATTTTATTCGCGGCGTGATTAACCTGCGGGGTGCAGTGGTACCGGTGGTAGATATGTCGGCCCGCTTCGGCCGCACTGCATCCGAAGTCACGCGGCGTAGCTGTATTGTCATCATTGAAGTTGAAGCGGATGATGAAAAACAGGATGTCGGAGTAGTAGTGGACTCGGTATCAGAAGTGTTGGAAATACCTGCTGCTGACATTGAGCCGGCACCGAGTTTCGGCGCCAGAATCCGGGCTGATTTTATTAGTGGTATGGGTAAAGTGGATGGCCAGTTCGTCATCATACTCAACGCTGATCGTGTGTTGTCAGTTGATGAAATGGCTATGCTTTCAGGGGCAAGCGGGAGAGAGGTAAGTTCCGAAATGTTAAGTATAAGCGGCAATAACTGACCACTATAGTTAGTGAAGGTGGTTGATTACTGATTGTAGATGCCCTATCGCCAGTGTTAAAAAACACTGCGACAGGACCGATATGTGAAGGTTAGGCGTTCTTCACAAAGTTGAAAGAAATCTTTGTGGCTGAACAATGCTATACATTTAAATAGGGGAAATACTATGCGCGTAAACATGCCAGTAACTAACGTTGAGCGCCATCTTAAAGACGGTGAATACATCGTTTCAAAAACGGATATCAAGGGACAAATTACTTACGTCAACAGCACTTTCATGGAGATTAGTGGATTTTCGGCGGAAGATTTAATGGGTACCCATCATAATATTGTGCGTCACCCAGATATGCCGCCAGCGGCTTTCGCGGATTTGTGGAAAACATTGAAAGACGGAAAGCCATGGCGCGGGATGGTCAAAAATCGGTGCAAGAATGGCGATTACTACTGGATAGAGGCGAACGCCAACCCTATTTACGAAGATGGACGAATTACCGGGTACATGTCCTTGCGCACAAAGCCAACCCGTGCGCAGGTGGAACGTGCGGAGCGAGTTTACCGCCAGTTTCGTGACGGAACCGCGAGAGGTATCACGGTCAAACAAGGACAAATTGTTTCAACCGGCTGGCGCGGTTGCTTGGCGGCTATCAGTGAAATGAGCCTCAAGGCTCGAATATCGGCTGCTTGTATTTTTATTGGCATGGTCGTTATCTTGGGCGGGGGGCGGCTGTTACAGATGAGCCAAGGGACGGCGGGGGGTGCCGCTACAGTGTGGTTGGGCATGATTATTGCCGCCACATTGGCAGCTGTGGGGTTGATATGGTGGTCCTTGCTTTACAAATTGTTGCGCCCGCTTGACGATGCGGTGCGTGCTTGCCAAGTGATTGCTTCTGGGGACGTTCAGTTGCTGAAATCGGCGGGTAATCATACTGAGATTGGACGTCTGATGCATGCGATTAATACCATGGCCGGAAACATCGCTAGCATTGTTTCTGATATTCGTGGTGCCACTAACGTGCTGTCATCGGCTTCTGAAGAAATGAGTGCGACGGCGCAAAGCCTGAGCCAATCATCTAGTGAACAAGCGGCGAGTGTGGAAGAGACTTCTGCTTCAGTTGAGCAGATTAGCGCTTCAATTTCGCAGAACAGCGAGAACGCCAAGGTTACCGACGGCATGGCCATGCAAGCGGCCAAACAGGCGGTCGATGGAGGAAAGGCGGTCACAGAAACATTGGCTGCGATGAAACAAATTGCAAGCAAAATTGGTATCGTGGACGATATTGCCTATCAGACTAATTTACTAGCTTTGAACGCTGCCATTGAAGCTGCACGTGCTGGTGAACATGGCAAAGGTTTTGCTGTGGTGGCGGCGGAAGTGCGCAAACTGGCCGAGCGTAGCCAGATTGCAGCGAAGGAAATCGACGAACTGGCGTCTGGGAGTGTGCAGAAAGCCGAGTCGGCAGGCAGGTTGTTGCATGAAATGGTACCGGCAATCAATAAAACCTCAGACTTGGTACAGGAGATTACCGCCGCCTCGGAAGAACAATCAAGTGGTGCGGCCCAGATTAATACTGCTATGTCGCAGATGAGTCAGATCACGCAACAAAATGCTTCGGCGTCTGAGGAGTTAGCCGCGACCTCAGAAGAGGTTCACAACCAGGCATATTTGTTACAGCAAGTTATGGGGTTTTTCAAGGGTGGGAATCTTGTTGTGAATCGGGCTGGTTAATGCGAGTGCATGTAATATATATTGGAGCGGTAGAAGTAAGCGCAGTTTGGATGCAAACGATTACGATCGTCTAACCGTACTAAGCTTAGCCCATCATGTACCCTCTACTCGAGTGGTTTTGCCCATTTTAAGTAAGCCAAACGTTTATAACAAACTGTAGAACGATAAAACTATGAATACCGAAACCTTAAGAGATGACGAATTTAACCAGTTCCGTTCATGGTTACACCGTACTGCCGGAATTAGTCTCTCCGACGCAAAGAAAGCGTTGGTCTCAGGTCGTTTATCCAAGCGGCTGAAGCATCATGCACTGGCCAGCTATGGTGATTATTTCCGGTTGATTACTCAGAATGCAGAAGCGGCGGAATTGCAGATTGCATTGGACCTGCTTACCACCAACGAGACCTATTTTTTTCGCGAACCAAAACATTTCGATTTTTTGAAAAAGCAAGTTTTGCCCAAGGCACAAGTAGGCAAAACATTTCGCTTGTGGAGTGCAGCCAGCTCATCTGGCGAGGAACCCTACAGTCTTGCTATGACACTTGCCGATGGTTTGTCCAGCACCCCTTGGGAAATTGTCGCGTCCGACATTAGCACTCGTGTTCTCGAAAAAGCCCGCTCTGGCCACTATGACATGGAGCGGGCACATAACATTCCGCAGCCGCTGCTCTCTAAGTATTGCCTGAAGGGTACAGGCTCCCAGGAAGGCACTTTTATGATTGAGCGCAGCCTGCGCAGTCGCGTGCAATTCATGCAAATTAACCTGAATACAGCGTTACCAAAGCTGGGTGAATTTGACGTTATTTTTCTGCGTAATGTCATGATCTATTTCGACATGGATACAAAACGCCAAGTTGTAGCGCGCATGTTGCCGTTGTTGAAGCCAGACGGATATTTTATTGTTAGTCATTCTGAAAGCCTCAACGGGATTACCGATATTCTAAAGTTAGTTTCCCCGTCTATATACCGCAAGCCATGAAGCCGTCTGAGCATGTCATTGAGATATTCTTGCAGCCTGGCGATTTTTATTTCGGTGACACGAACACCCGTCTTCGCACTCTTCTTGGATCGTGTGTCTCGATCACGATGTGGCACCCGACAAAACTGATCGGTGGCATGTGTCACTACCTGCTGCCTTCCCGGGAAAATGCTGCGGCGACTTCTCTTGATGGCCGCTACGCAAAGGAAGCCATGCAAATGTTCGCGCAGGAAATTCGTGCGGCAAAAACACACCCTTCAGAATATACCGTGAAATTATTTGGGGCAGGCAACATGTTTCCCGGTATAAAAAAAAAGAACCAGTGTGATCCTAATGGCTGCATCGATAGCATCAATGCATGCATGAACATATCTTGCAAAAATATAACGATTGCCCGCTCGCTTGTAGCCGCACACGGCTTCGTGGTTACAGCCGAAGATTTGGGAGGGACGAGTCATCGCCAGATTGTATTTGATATTAACAACGGTAATGTCTGGGTACGCAAACCGGGTGTTATTCAAGCATGATTAAAGAGCATAAATAAATGAAAAAAATTAAAGTCTTATTAGTTGACGACTCTGCTGTGGTGCGACAGGTATTGCAGGCGGTATTGGATCAGGAGCCAGACATTCATGTAATTGGTGCAGCGTCTGATCCTATTTTTGCCATGGAGAAGCTTACTCGTGAATGGCCGGATGTGATCGTGTTGGATGTGGAAATGCCGCGCATGGACGGCATCACCTTCCTTAAAAAAATTATGGCCGAACATCCCACGCCGGTTGTGATTTGTTCTACGCTCACGGAAAAAGGTGCGGAAACCACCATGCAGGCGCTTGCTGCGGGAGCAGTTGAAATTATTACCAAGCCCAAAGTCGGGTTGAAAAGTTTTTTGCAGGAATCATCTAACGATCTGGTGGCTGCAGTTAGAGCGGCTGCTCAGGCCAATGTCAGGCGTCAGGTCAGACCAGCAACACCGTTACCGCAAGTGGCCGGGAAACTTAATGCCGATGCGATTCTCCCTGCAGCTACTGCTCACTCCATGGCGCAAACAACTGAACGCATTGTTGCCATTGGTACGTCGACCGGTGGTACACAGGCTCTGGAAGCCGTGCTGACAGCATTGCCGCGAGTGTGCCCCGGCATTGTTATCGTGCAGCATATGCCGGAAAGATTTACTGCATTATTTGCCGAACGCCTCAACGGTCTATGCCAAATAGAAGTGAGGGAGGCAAAAAATAACGATCGCGTTATTCCAGGTCTTGCTCTGATTGCTCCCGGTGGTAAGCATATGCTTCTTAAGCGCAGTGGTGCTTACTATCATGTTGAAGTGGTGGATGGGCCCTTGGTTAATCGCCACCGCCCGTCAGTGGATGTGCTCTTCCGTTCGGTGGCCAAGTTTGCAGGAAAAAATGCCACCGGCATTATCATGACTGGCATGGGCGACGATGGTGCACGCGGCCTGAAAGAAATGCTGGACGCTGGTGCTCCCACGGTGGCGCAGGATGAAGCTACGTGTGTTGTGTTCGGTATGCCCAAGGAAGCCATTAAGCTGGGCGCAGCAAAAAAGGTGGTGCCATTGCATGAAATGCACTGGGCTATTTTGGGGAAATGAATGCAACTGCTCGGTATTGAGTTTATTTCAATAAATTTGTTTAATAGCCACGTCTTTAAACGGTGACTTGGACCTTAAATGTATTGATTCATGCTAACCCACTTATTTGAGGTCGGTTGTCGGGGTCGTGCTATCAGTCCTTTTTCATAGAACTGGCGTTCAAATGCAACGGGCGATAGATAGCCCAGCCGAACTTGTATACGTTGTCGTTTGTAAAATATCCCGATGTATTCAGTAATTCACTGAGGTAAACCCTCTGCCGGGGGATTCACCAAGGTTTGACCTATGCGACGGTCGGAGAGAATCTCCGAGTCTTGACCAAAAGACGAAGGAGATTCACAAATGAAAGAGTACCAGAACCTCGCGCATACGAGATGGGATTGTAAATATCATGTGGTGTTTATCCCGAAGATGTAAAAGAAGAAAATATTCGGAGTATTGCGCTAGCACCTTGGTGCGATATTTCGAGAATTGGCGAAGCACAAGGAAGTGGAAGTGGTGGAAGGGCATCTGATGTCAGATCATGCACATATATGTCTGAGCATACCGCCGAAGTACGCGGTTTCGAACGTGTTCGGATATATCAAAGGCAAGAGTGCAATCACCATAGCAAGGAAGTTTGGAGGTCGAGCGAGGAATTTCACTGGAGAGGTATTCTTGGCGCATCGGTATAATCAATAGGTTACAAGTGAAGTTCGACAGGCTCCTAGTGTAGTGCTGCATTCATTTTCGCAACACACTGTTGAAATGTCATTGCGTTGTGAGGTAGCCAAGCAGTTCTTTAGTCCAGTTATCGAGATGATGGTTTTCACCTTCGTTCAAGACTACACGGATGATCTCTCTGCGGCGGCAAATCTCCCGTTCGAGATCTATGAATTGCCAATCTAATTCGTCTAGCACCGCAGTCAATTCGTTGGAAATCTCGGGATCAGCCATTGCGATTTCGACCAGCAACTCCAAACTGCCCGGGTCGAAGCCGAATTGAAAAAGCATTGAACGTAAATTTGCCATGCGATCGAATATAAACTCCAGTTCTCCAGGCGGACTGCTATTGTCAGTAGCTAACAGACCAAGGACGGCACGAAACTCACTCCATGTCTCAAATAGTTGGGAAACCGCTTCGAGCCGGGGTAGTTCAGCAATGTTGGCGGCAACAGAGCAATTGTTCATGCGACCGAACCCCTCATGTAAAAAGGAAAGCAATTCAGGATCGTACTTTTTTACATTCAGGCGCATCAAAGTGGCTAACCGCAGATTGGAACCAAAACGCGCAAAAATGGAAGCACAGACATCGGCAACGCTGACGATACGGGCTATGATTCCAATTTGCTCACCATGCAACCCATAGGGATAACCGCTGCCGTCCTGCCTCTCATGGTGCTGCAGAATTGCGGTCGAAACAGCTGGGTCAATACCTGCCACTTCACGAACAATAAGATAGCCTGTAATTGGATGCGCATAGATGTGGCACCGCTCGATTTCACTGAGGTGATTTTTTGAGTTCAGCAAGGCAGGGTTGATATGAAGCTCGCCCAAGTCGTGAAACAGGGCTGCACACAGCAGATTCTCCATGTCCGTTCCTGACAGTTTTTTACGTACTGCCAGGTAGTGGGCAATCAAGGTCACAAGCAGTAGGTGCTGGAATAGATGCGGATGCTGCTCTTTGGCAACAGTAAGCTTGAACGCCATATGCGGCGATAGCACCAAAAGGACGAGTTCTTGAGGCAGAGCCCGTAAATCCCCATTGAAGCCCGCCAAATATTGCAGACTGGGGTTTTCTTTAATTAGACGGGCGATCTCTTTTGCCAAGGATTCCACCGTGACACCGTTCTGGACTATGAGGCTTTGGTCGATCGGTTTACATAGCTTGTGCTTTATCAACCCTTCACGCTGATTACTGCCAATCATCGTGTTCTTTGTAATTAACTTGATTCCATTGGATGTGTAAATGTCCTCAGAGGAAATTACTTCCTTATGGTCCGCCATTTCTGTGATCGTTGTCACATAATGTGGATCTTCCTCGATCGACTGATGGGCCATTTCTTCATACATCGTATTGCGGGCAGTTGTCATGTGGCGATGTTTGTATATTTTAGCGTTGCCCGTCGGGATGTTGATCACTTCCCAAGATGGCGATATCGTTTGGTATCATAGAGATCGCAGTGACAAGCTATTGATATGGCTTGTCAATAATGGATCAAATGACGGATTCAAACTGACAAGCACATTTCAAGGAGCTTAATATAAAAATCTCCACTCGTTCTGAATTAAGCCATATAAATGGCAAGTTACAAAATAAGTTTAGGAGCAAATTTTTATACCTAAATATTTTTTCGTAAAAATACTTACAGTTACTTGTTTTGCTGCCGATTTTACCAGAACAATTCCAATTTCACTTGTTATGGATTTCACTGTTTGTGCTATAGAGTCGGCCATTAAATAGTTTGATTAGAACGTTCGGATTCTGGTCTTCGCGGGTATGACGAATCGTACTATTAAATGACTGACTTTATAGTTTCGCAGGACGGGAAACATCCTTGCATTTGGATACCTTGCTGTTTGTCGCATTGGAGTGCAGCATTGGTCTAGTTGCATAGCCCGCTGACAAAAGTCATTGTAAATTTACACCAGCATCTGCGACGCTGGCTTAATCAGATTGTAATATGGCTCGAAATTTTGCAGTGCAAAACAATGCGCCGGAGCAATTCCGCGCGATCAGGTAATGGAGGGTCATTAGTGTGAGAAAACCATCAATGCCGCGTAATGAGCAACTTAAAATGGGGCGGTTCATTATCCGCCGCTGGCTTGGCAGTGGCCTTCAAGGGAAGGTCTTTCTGGCTTTTGATCCAGTTTTGGAAAGGCAGGTAGCGATCAAGTGGTTGAATCCTACCGGCGGCGACAAGCCATCCCAAAACCGCGAAATCTTTCCGAGTGAAGCGCGCATTGTCGCCAGGCTGGAACATCCGAACATCGTGCCATTGTATGAGGCTGGAATGTATCGGGACTTTCCGTATCTTGTTTTTGCCTACGTCGAAGGAATGACTCTCCGCGATAAACGGCTGCAGAACGGTGCCATGCCGGTGCAGGAGGCTTTATCCATATTCAGTGCGGTGCTTGCTGGCGTTGCATGCGCCCATGCGCAGGGTATCCTGCACTTAGATCTGTCACCGAGCAACATCATGGTCGACACAGCCGGCGTACCCCGTATCATGGATTTCGGGCTTGCAAAATTCGCCGGCGTGGACGCAGCCGTCTGTGGCGACGAGCTGAGAGGATCGCCACTTTATATGTCGCCGGAACATTTCAACAATCGTCCGTTGACTGCTCGCTCGGACATTTTCGTACTGGGCCTAATCCTTTTCGAAATGGTGAGCGGTAGATCACCCGTGCCAGCGGAAAACCTGCAAGTACTCATCAATGCAATAGCAGATAGCGATCTGGACTTGGGAGACATGGACCGACTGGGCTTGGACACAAGGCTACAGGCGGTGATCCAGCGTGCGCTGAGCCACGATGCTGCTAGTCGTTTTGCCGACGCCGCCGAAATGAAACTTGTCGTTGACGAACTGCTCGAATTACTCGAGCCGGATGACCGCGGTGTCGATCACAGCACCGTCATGTTTCTGCTTAAACGCCTGGAGCGAAAATCAGCCTTCCCCGCTCTTTCGAATAATTTGGTAGAAATCAATCGTCTAACCGAGGAAAACAACGACTCGAATGTTGATCTGTTGACCAATATCGTGCTTAGGGATTACGCCATCACTAATAAGTTGCTTCAACTTGCGAATTCATCCTTTTACGGAGGCACGGGTCATGGCGTCAAGACAATATCGAATGCGATCCACCGGCTTGGTATGAACGTCATTCGCATGACCTGTAACGGCCTTGTGTATTTTGATGCTTTGAAAGGCGGAGATCAAAACCTTAAGGACGCGTTGATCAGCTCTTTCGTAAGCGCATTTATTAGTCGCCATTTCGCCATCCGTCTCGGGCATCAGGACTTGGCCGAGGAGGCTTTCATATGCGGAATGTTCCACCGGCTTGGCAAGAGTCTCACCATTTTTTATTTCCAAGAGGAGTTTCATGAGATAGAGCGGTTAATCGAAGAGTACGGTTTGAACGACGAGGCGGCTTCGACTCGGGTACTCGGGATCGGCTACAGTAATCTTGGTATGGCAGTTGCCGCACGCTGGAAATTTCCCGAAGCTATACGAGGAAGCATCCAATACCTTGGTTTCGGAAAGCTGCCGAAACCCGCGAGACCTGTCGAGCTGCAGCAGCAAATTGCAGCCTTTGCCAATGAACTTTGCGAACTAGCAGCAAACGTTTCTGCGGAACAAGGTTCTCTGCGGCTGACTGAGTTCTCTACTCGCTTTGCCGGACTAATTTTTTTGTCACCTGCAGAGCTGGTCCAACTGCTGGAAGTGGCATTCAAAAAGCTGAAAGAATTTTCTCCGATTTTAGGTCTTGAACTCTCCGGAAGCCAATTTGTTAGTAGAGTCGATAATTTTCTTGCAGCTATGCAATTACTCGCAGAGCAGAGCAAAGTTGAAGAAACCTATTGATACGGTCAAGTGAAGTTTGAAGTGGATCGGGCTGGTCACTGTGCTGATTAATGGCAGACTGGCAGATATGTTCAAACATATCCTGGCCAGATCGATAGTGTGGTGTTGTACTTTGTTTGGTGCTTACTCCGTTAGTTGTGGAAGAGAACTCCCACGGTGGCACAGGATGAAGCTACGTGTGTTGTGTTCGGTATGCCCAAGGAAGCCATTAAGCTGGGCGCAGCAAAAAAGGTGGTGCCATTGCATGAAATGCACTGGGCCATTTTGGGGAAATGAGTGTAACTATTCGACCTCGAGTTTATTATGGGCGCCTTAAAAAAATTCAAGTTTCTAGGCAAGACAAGGCGAGAGTAAAAAATTTTAGCGCGGCATATAGTTGATATGTAAGCGGTAAGTTTTTCGAGAACGCCGTATTGTGACGAAACGGGGTAAGCAGGTAAGCCGCAAAGCGGCTGCTCGCAAAATTGGATTTTTTAAAGGTGCCCTTACGATTTGCCAAGTAGTCGCATGACGCGCTGCACAGTGTCCAGGCTGGTGTGAGTGATGTTTTCCAGTAGCGGTACTATATGGGGTAGTAACAGCGTCACCGTTGCCAAACCAATTGTTAAAGTAATCGGGAAGCCAACCGCGAAGATGTTTAGTTGTGGTGCGCTACGGGTTAGGATGCCGAGTGCAAAATTAGAAATTAGCAGCGCGCCGATCACCGGCAAGCTTAGTTGTAGCGCGTTAGAGAAAATGCTACCGCCCCATGAAGCCAGAGTATGCAGCGCGATTGCCGCAGGGACTGCGCTATTAACAGGAAAGGCGCGGAAGCTGTCTGCTAACGCTTCCAGCATAATGAGATGTCCGTTGAAACTGAGAAAGACGAGCATAGCGAGGACGCTTAAAATTTGCGCTATCACTGGTGTATAGGACGTGTTCTGCGGGTCATAGAAAATAGCGAAACCTAATCCCATTTGAATTCCGATTATATCCCCGGCCATTTCTATGGCCGTGAAAATCAGGCGCATGGTAAAACCTATAGCCAGCCCCGCTAGAAGTTGTTGGATCAGAATAAAAAAACCAGGCGCAGAAGCTGGATCAACATTGGACTGTACAGTTAAGGTAGGTACCATAATTATGGTCAACAGTATGGACAAGCCGATTTTTATACGTACCGGAACTTGTTTGTGGCCCAGGATAGGTGAACTGGCGATCATGGCCAGGATGCGCACAAACGGAAAAATGAATAGGGCGAGCCAGGAGGATAACTGGGCGCTGGTGACAGTAATCATTGCGATTATTTAACGGGTGAGATCGTCATTGCGCACTTATCTGGGACATCATTACCCAACCAACCAGGGAATGCTGCTGAACAGGCGTTGGATATAATCCAGCATCATGCCCACCATCCACGGACCGGTGATGATCAGCACTCCAAACATACCGATTAGTTTTGGAATAAACGACAGAGTCATTTCGTTAATTTGGGTGGCGGCCTGAAAAATACTGATCAGCAGTCCGATAATTAGAGCCGTTAACAGTGCAGGGGCTGATACCATCAGGGTTAGCTCCAGTGCCTGGCGACCAAGTGTCATTACGCTTTCAGGGGTCATCGTTGTTTGGCCTCAAGTATAAAAACTATGCACCAGCGATCCGATCAGCAGGTTCCAGCCATCTGCCAGCACGAATAGCATGATCTTGAAGGGCAATGAAATCATCGCTGGCGATACCATCATCATACCCATAGACATCAGTATGCTGGCCACTACCATGTCGATGATGAGGAACGGGATAAATATTACGAAACCAATCTGGAAGGCTGTTTTTAGTTCGCTGATGACATAGGCGGGCACCAGGATTTTTAGGGGGACCTGATCCGCACTTTGCAGCGGCTCGCTATTGGAAATTTGAACGAAAAGAGCGAGGTCTTTTTCACGTGTTTGCCTCAGCATAAATGCTTTGAGCGGTACGCTGCCGGTATCGAATGCTTGTGCCAGCGTCAGTTTGTTCTCGCTGAATGGCAGGTAGGCATCAGTATAAATTTTATCCAGTACCGGCGACATAACGAAGAAAGTGAGAAACAAGGCTAGTCCGATCAATACCTGATTGGGCGGAGAAGAGGGCGTGCCGAGAGCGGAACGTAACAGCGATAGCACGATAATGATGCGGGTGAAACTGGTCATCAGCAGCATTACGGCCGGTAAAAAACTTAGCGAGGTCAGCAGAAGCAGCGTTTGTAAGCTAAGCGAGTAGGTCTGCCCACCACCTGATGTCGCGGTGCTGGTAAATGCGGGCAGGCCAAGGTCGACCGCAAATGCTGCGGGGATTAGGCCAAATAGCAGGGTTGCTACTAGAAGTGAACTAAGGCGCATTACGCTTTTCCATCATTTGTTTCAGCCAAGCCTGGAATTTCCCATTGGTATTGATAGCCATGCTTACTTGTGTTGTGGGTAATTCGGCTTTAGGCATGCTGTGCAGGGTGCGCACCTGTCCGGGCGCAACGCCTACGACCAGCCAGGTATCGTTGATTTCCACTAGTACGATGCGTTCGCGTTGACCTACCGCCACCGCAGCTTGCACTTTAATCAGGTTGCCGGCGGCATGTTGAGGTAGATTGATGCGTTTTAATATCCATGCAACCAGCACCACCGCTGCTAATACCAGTAACAAGCTGAAAATGACCTGCATGATGCTGCCGGACGACATTGTTGCAGGTGGCGGAGGCGTGTAAGCAGGGCGTGTGTTTTGCGCTGTTGCGAGCAGCGGTGTGTAAAAGCCGACGATGAGGCAGAGGCGCGCGCAGATAAATCCTGGTTGGTTAAACAAGTTGCCGAAAGTTTTCATTTCATCGGCTGAGACGGCGTAAACGTTCAGATGGGGTAATAACGTCGGTGAGGCGGATACCGATTTTCTCGTTTACGACGACGACCTCACCTTGCGCGATCAGAAAGCCATTGATCATTACATCGAGCGGTTCGCCCGCCTGGCCGGTTAGTTCCACCACCGATCCTTGCGCCAGTTGCAGCAGATTTTTGATGGGCATCTTGGTGCGGCCAAGCTCGACCGTTAGTTGAACCGGGATGTCCATGATCATATCGAGATCGTTATGGACAGCTGTACCCGCTGCGCTGGTGAATTGTGAGTATGCATGCGGTTGAGCAGCGGGTTGTGATTCGCTGGACGGGGTGGCGGAAGTCTGTTCAGCCATTGCTGCACCCCAGTCATCGGCGCTAATTTCATCCATATTGTCGTCAGTCATCATTGTCTCCATTAGCCAAATTGCCTTTTGTGTTGCTGAGCATTTGTTCTACTTTAAGAGCGTACTGGTTGTTGAAAATACCGTACTTGCATTTCATTACGGGTACTTCGTCCACTAGTGCTGTAATACTGTCTTCTATATCTAATGGAATGAAATCACCATTGCGCATTCCCAGCACCTGTTCAAATGTAATTTGAGCTTGACCGAGAATCGCAGTCAGTTCAATTTCTGCGGATTGTATTTGTTTGGATAGTGTGTGCAGCCATCGCTTGTCTACAGCCATATGGTCGCCTTGCATGCTGCTATAGAGCAGCTCGCGGATTGGCTCTATCATGGAATAGGGTATTAATACATGAAATGCACCGCCTACGCCGCCGAATTCAATGTCGAAAGTGGTGGTTACAACAACTTCGTTTGGTGTGGCGATATTGGCGAACTGCGGGTTTAATTCCGAGCGCACAAACTCAAATTTCAACGGATATACCGCTTGCCAAGCTTTGTTATAAGACTCGAATACGGCCGAGAGTAATTGCTGGATGATGCGCTGTTCGGTCTGGGTAAATTCGCGTCCCTCAACCCGGGTGTGAAATCGCCCATCACCACCGAACATGCTGTCTACTACTAAAAAAACCAGGTTGGGATCAAAAATAAACAGTGCGTTGCCCCGTAAAGGCTTGGCTTGCACGATGTTGATGTTGGCAGGTATCGGTAGATTGCGGAGGAATTCGCTGAATTTCTGTACGCGTATGGGTCCCACTGAAATTTCCGCAGTGCGCCGGATCAAGTTGAATAAAGTTATCCTGAACAGGCGCGCAAAACGTTCATTGAGGATTTCCATCGTGGGCATACGCCCACGCACGATTCGTTCCTGCGTACCCATGTTATACGGGCGTACAGTGCCTGGTGCCTCGGCTGGGGCAGCAACCTCATCTGGCTCTCCGGTTACTCCTTTGAGCAGTGAGTCAACTTCGTCCTGAGAGAGAAAATCACTCATGACCTTATCACTGGATGATGAAAGAGGTAAACAGAACGTCCACGATGCTGTTCTCCTTTTCGCCGCTGGGTTTGGCGGATTCCACTTTTGAATCTGATGTGACGGGTGACTCTTCGGAGTTGGTGGCTTCTACTGGACTAGTTGCTTCCACGCTGGAGGCAGCATCGGATTTTGCACTTACATCAGCAATCGCATGGGAGACGGCGGGTGCAGTACGCAGGCCAAGCACGATCTCGGTTTCAGCAATAATTTCATTGACGAGTTTTTTTTTGCCTTTGGATGCAGTCAATTCTGAAGGGTATTTGCCGGACAGCAGAACCAGCAGGCGGCTGCGAATTTCTGGAAGGTTTTGCTTAATTTTTTCTTCCAGTTCTGGCTGAACGATTTTTAGTGTGATGCCGATTTGTAAAAATTGGTCAGCTGTCTCGCGTTGCAAGTTAACCGTAAAAGGTTCCAGCGCAATAAACTTTATGTGCTCAGATGATTTTGTAGTCTTTTTGTCGCTTTTGCCGTTGTGATTTTCGCCTTTGGTAAAATACCATCCTGCGCCACCTGCAATCCCTAAAACCAAGACACTACCTAGGATGATGAACAATATTTTTTTGCTTTTTGGTTTTGTCTTGACTTCAGTGGGCAGAGGATCCGACTCTGTTTTTTTAGTGACCGGTTTTACCATTGCAGCTCCTTAATTTTCTGAGTTGAATTATCAGAGAAATTCAATCGGTATGATAAATGGAATAAGACGGAGAATTCCCGTCAACTTGGCATTTAGTAATGTTCTGGTTTGGTAACGTAGTTTTCTTTTCTGTTGAGAGGAGAAGATAAAGCCGTGGCTATTTCTAACTCCCTAAAATAGGAACTCGCATAACGTATTGATTGTGTTATTTATCAGGCAAACGTATCCACTGATCCCAGTTGATAGCGCCCAGGCCTGACTTGGGTACTGCCGACGAGGATAGTTTCATCTATTTTTGCTTGCCGGCTTTCTTTTCTATGCTGTTGGTCAGTTTGTTTCGTTTGCTGTTCTCTGGGAGATTGGTCGCTTACTGTGGCATTGCTCAGCATAATTCCATTATCGGCCAGCATTTCACGAAGCTTAGGCAGTGCCTGTTCTATTGCATCGCGTACAACGGCATGCGCTGAAGTGAAAAGTGCAGTAGCTTGATCACCATCTACTTTTATTAATATATCCACTGGGCCGAGTTGCGGCGGATTCAGGTGCAGTTCTGCAGTTTGTCCATGCTGGGTAGCCACCCAAACAATTTTCTGGCTAAACTCATCGGCCCAAGCCTTATGTGTCACGGGCATGTCTACGGAAAGTGATATCGGTGAATTTAAGTGCGTGACATTTGACACTGGAGCTTGTAGTGCAGCCAGAGTCGTTGCATTAGGCTGTGGCGCGCCTGCTTGAGTGAGGGATTCGGGTGTGAGTTGTGCATCGGCCAATAATGTCATGCTTTTGCTACCAGAGCCGGAATTAAAAATTTCCAGTTGGGTGGCAGGTGTGTTGTACCCTAAAGATACTTTATTATTCGTAGCGATAGATTGTGCTCGATTGTGTGTGAGCGCTTCTAATTGAGTCGGCTGTGCGCGGCTGATGGATATTTGTGGTGCAAGGTTAGGTGGTAATAATGCTGCCAGCATATCGTTGGGTAATGTGCTGAGACTCTCCAGTGTCGGTGCTTGTGGTACGTTAGGTTGCTCAGTGCTGGAAGTAGCGGCGAGTATGTTATCCGTGGCGAACGATGTAGGTAGGCCGGTGTCAGGAGCATTGGTTTTTGTAGGCTGGGCGCTATCCGCGAGCTGACGTGCCAGTACGTTGCCGAAAGGTTCTGTCGGCAACGTACCATCGTCCGTTGCTATTGTGGGCGTATGCGCCGCAACGGCGGGCGTGGTCACCGGGATGGTTATGTTTTGCATGATGTCTCCTGAGTTAGATTTCGTCTTTTGCAGCCATAGCCTTGCGTGCAGAGTGACGTCCTGAGTGTTCGTCCTGTTGTCGCTGTTCTAATTTTCCTTCCAGTTTTTTTTCTTTTTCTATATGGCGTTGTGCCAGCGTATCGAAGGATCTCATTTTGCGCTGCGCATTTTCCAGCTCATTTCGTCCGACTTGGATGGAGCGGCCTATTTGTTCAAGGACATTGCGTTGTTGTGTAACTGCTTCGTCCAGACGGCGAATGAAATTTTGAAAATTACGCAAATTAATTTGATTGATACCGTTCTGAATCTCTTGCTGTAAGCGCATCTGATAGTCTTCGCGATATTGTTCCAAGGTCTGTAGCTTGGTTTGTGCAGCCTGCTGTTGCTGGATTAACTGGCCGAATTTGCGGGTGGTATCTTCGTTTTTCTGGTGTGCCAAATGTACCAACGGTTGCATGGAAAATATCTTGGGCATGTTTTAGTTACCTCAGTGTAGATCTTCAAATAGATGGCTAAAGGCAGTGAGACCGCTAGCGTAGGATTCACGCTCGAACATACCTTGCTTGAGGAAACGTTCCATATAGGGATAGAGCACAATCCCTTCGTCCAATAATGGATCGCTGCCGTTGACATATGCGCCAACACTGATTAAATCGTGGTTACGTTGATAATGTGCATATACGTGTTTGAAGCGATGTACCAAAGTGAAGTGCTGTTCAGAAACAAGGGAACTCATCGCGCGGCTGATGGAAGCCTCAATGTCTATGGCAGGGTAATGACCTTGTTCAGCCAAGCGGCGCGATAACACAATGTGGCCATCTAAAATGGCCCGTGCGCTATCGGCGATGGGATCTTGTTGGTCATCTCCCTCCGTTAGGACAGTATAGAACGCGGTGATCGAGCCGCCGTCTTCCATGCCGTTACCGGCACGTTCCACCAACTGGGGCAGCTTGGCGAATACCGAAGGCGGATAGCCTTTGGTGGCGGGGGGTTCACCAATCGCCAGTGCAATTTCGCGCTGTGCCATGGCATATCGGGTGAGTGAATCCATAATAAGTAATACATGCTTACCCTGATCACGAAAATATTCGGCGATAGTGGTGGCATAGGCGGCGCCTTGTAAACGCATCAGCGGACTGGTATCAGCAGGAGCTGCAACTACAACTGAACGCGCCATGCCTTCTTCCCCCAGGATATTAGTGATAAATTCCTTCACTTCGCGTCCGCGCTCGCCGATTAATCCCACCACGATGACATCGGCGCTGGTGTATCTTGCCATCATGCCGAGTAATACACTTTTACCTACACCACTGCCAGCGAATAGTCCCATGCGTTGGCCGCGTCCGACAGTGAGCAGATTATTAATAGCCCGTACGCCGACATCCAGAACATCCTCGATCGGTGCGCGGTTCAGTGGATTGATGGGCCGACTTTGTGAGGGTGCAGTTGTTACTGCCACTAGCGGTCCCAACTGATCCAATGGACGGCCAGCTCCATCCAGCACGCGGCCAAGCAACTTGTCACCTACCGGCAGGTGGCGGGTGTGATCAGTCGCGCGCCGCCGGAAGGTACGCTGTTTGCCGCCCAGCAGTGGCGCACTCACCGGCTCTAGCGGCACTACGCGCGCGCCGGGTATCAGGCCATGAACGTCATTTTCCGGCATGAGAAATATTTTTTCCCCAGAAAAACCGACTACTTCCGCTTCGATTCGATTGTTGGGTAATTCGATAACACAGGTACTGCCAACTGCCATTTTCAAGCCGACTGCTTCCATCACTAGCCCGGTGACTTTGGTCAAGCGGCCACTGATTAACAAAAGTTTGCTCTGTGCGACTAACTTCTGGTTGTTTTGCAGGCAGGCTTGCCAATACTGGGTATGGTCGTCCATGGAAGCCAGAATGACGGGGGGGATTTGAATGGTAGGGGAGGTCATGATTCCAGCCATGCGTTGTCTTGCCCGATAGAGGCGACTACTCGTTGCCAGCGTTTGGGCAACGTAGCGTCAATCTGGCTATGGGCTGTTTCCACACGGCAACCTCCGCGTTCAATTTGGTTATCCTCGAAAATTTTCCAACCGTTATGGAGCAGCTGCTCACCCATACTTGTGCGCAGTAGTTCTGCATCATCAGTATGCAATACAAGATGGGCATGTTGATTGAAATACGGTAACTCATTAATAGCCGCATGCACCACATTTAGCAGCAGTTCGGGTTTTATTTTGAGTGCTTGTTGTAACATCTGTTTAGCAATTTCTAATGCCAGATTCAGCAATTCCTGGGCGATCCGCTGATCCACTTGCTGCAATTCTTTGTTCAGTGATTCCAGCATGTTTGTTATGCGCTGTGCTTCAGTGCCGGCTTGTTTCATACCCTCGGCATAACCAGCTTGATAACCTTCTTCATGCGCCTGTATATGTATATCTTCCAGCTGGGATGCAGTGGGCAAATCGATCGTGGGCGGTGGTGTATCCGCTTCCTTCACCATATCGAAGGCGGGCAGCTCCCAACGTTGATAGGCGGTAAGCTGTTCCTTGGGGGTAACAGCGTCAGACATAAGATTCTTCTCCCCCTTTTCCACCTAGCGCGACCTGACCTTCTTCTGAAAGGCGGTTTACTATTCTGAGGATTTCTTTTTGTTCTGCTTCTACTTCGCTGACTTTGACTGGACCTTTTCCACTCAGATCTTCGCGCAGCATGTCGCCAGCACGTTGTGACATATTTTTGAAGATTTTTTCACGTAGTTCTTCGCTCGCGCCTTTAAGTGCAACAATTAGAGATTCGGACTGAACCTCACGCAGAATGAGCTGGATACCGCGATCATCCACTTCCAGAAGATTTTCAAAGACGAACATTTCATCAAGAATTTTTTGCGCCAAGTCGGCATCATGACTGCGGACTATTTCAATAACGACACCTTCTTGTACGCTACCCATGAAGTTGAGGATTTGCGCTGCGGTGCGAACGCCGCCCTTGATGCGCTTCTTATTGACCGCGTTACCAGTTAACAGCTTGGTTAGTACATCGTTAAGTTCACGTAGTGCGGTGGGCTGCACCCCATCCAACGTGGCAATGCGTAATAGTACGTCGCTACGCGTCCGTTCAGTCAACAAACCCAGGATGCTGGCAGCCATATCGGGTTCGAGATGCACCAGGATAGCGGCTATGATCTGTGGGTGTTCGTTGCAGACCAGTTCAGCGACCGAGGCCGGATCCATCCACTTCAGACTTTCAATACCGCTAGTATCACTATTGTGCAAGATGCGATCGAGCAAGCCCGCCGCTTTGTCGTCTCCCAGTGCCTGGGTCAGCATGCTGCGGATATAATCGCTTGCATCCATACCGATGGTTGTTTTTTGTGCGGCAATTTCGTGAAATTCTTCGAAAACATTGCTAACCTGTTCGCGGGTGAGGTTTTTGAGCGATATCATCGCGGAACTGATCTTCTGCACCTCTCTTGGTTCGAGATATTTGAGTACCTCTGCTGCTTCGCGCTCACCCAGTGTCATGAGCAGGATTGCGCTTTTAGTGATGCCTGCATCACTCATTGCTATTCACCCATCCCTGAACAACTGATGCCACAATCTTTGGATCTTGTCCTGCTATTTTTTTTGCGGCCTCTAAATTATTTTCATAGGAGTTAGTTGTTTGCTGTGCTGCATTTTGCGCTGTGCTGTGTTCCTCAGCCGCAGTTTCCAGAGCATTATCAGTTTTGCTCGCCACTGTTGGTGCGGACGCGGCAGAAAAATTTCTGAAAGCTGGGCGAATGACACCGAATAGCAGGAATAACCCGATGCCTGTGATCAATAGATATTTTAGTAAATCTTTTGCTAACGCGATCATTTCTGGCTGTTTCCAGAAGGGTTCTTCTGGCGTTATAGTTTCTTTTTCAACATTGAAGGCGCTGTTCAGAACGTTCAGACTGTCACCGCGGCTGACATTGAAGCCCATAGCATCCTTCACGAGTGCGGTGATTTGCTCCTTCTCGCTATCGTTAAGCGGTTTGGAGCTTTTCTTTCCATTTTTGTCGGTAACAGTACGATTGTTTAGCACCACTGCAACTGACAAGCGCTTAATGCTACCTACAGGTAATTTGGTGTGGCGGATGGTGCGATCCACTTCATAATTGACGGTGGATTCCTTAAGAGAACTGGTCACACCGCCGCCACTCGTTGCGGCAGGCACTGAGCTGGACGGGGCGACAATGGGGGCGGTGGCAGGGACTGGCGGCTGATTCGATAAGGCACCCGGTACGCCAGATGCATTTTGGTTCCCGCCATTCGTCGAAGCCATGGTTTGCTGGCTGCGTAAAGTGGATTCTTTTGGATCTTGGTTGGGTTTGTAGCTTTCGGCGGTCTGCTCGGTTTGTGCGAAATCGACGTCTGCCGTTACTTGCGCACGTACATTGTTAGCGCCGATTAATGGCGCGATGATGGCTTCAATACGATTGATATAGGCCTGTTCAATCTGCCGTACGTAACTGATTTGAGTAGCGTCCATCTGCCCGGTACTGCCTTCTTTGGCAGAGCTCAATAGAGAGCCGCTTTGGTCAACTACGGTAACATTTTTGGCCGGCATATTCGGCACACTGCTGGAAATCAGATGCACGATACCGCTTATCTGGCTGCCATCCAAAGTACGGCCGGGATGCAGTGTCAACACCACGGATGCACCGGGTTGCTGTTGTTCCTTTACAAATACCGTTGGTTTTGGTAAGGCCAGGTGGACGCGTGCACTTTGCACTGAAGCCAGTGTTTGCACCGAGCGTGCTAACTCACCTTCCAAAGCACGTTGGTAATTCATCTGTTCGAGAAATTGGCTGGTGCCGAACTTTTGATTTTCCATTAATTCGAACCCGGCCAAACTTCCCTTTGGCAGACCTTGTGAAGCCATGCGCAGACGCACTTCGTGTACCTGATCGGCGGGGACCAGCAGAGCACCGCCGCCTTCAGCGAATTTATAAGGCACGTTCATTTGTTGCAGCGATTCGATGATAGCTCCACCATCGCGATCGGAAAGATTGCCATACAACACGCGGTAATCAGGCGTTTTTCCCCACGTCCACATGCCAAAAAGTAGCGCGATCATGGCCGCAGTAGCGACCAATAGCCCTATGCTTTGCTTGCTATTGAACCCTGAAAGCGTTTGTATCAGCGTAGGGGTTGGATTGAGCTCTGCCATTTTATTCGTCGCATTTTATGCTTAATAGATTTTTGAACAAAAAGATGAAATATCGTAAGTTGTGCCAACACACTAGGTAACAAAGCTTTGTGCAGGTGTATGCAATAAAATCATTGTCGCTTCTAGATGTATCTTTAAGAATTGTTGATCCAGTAACGCATGCTGTGCATTATCACCAGACATTTCAGATACCGTACGGTGATAAGCGAGAGAATTCTGCTGCTTTTCTGGCGCTAGCATAGTAAAGGTGGGTGATAAGGTGCATGCTTCAATAGAAGAGGTGAGTCATGAATGTCTCTGGAGTGGGTGGTTTGTTGGCTGAAATGCGTGCGGCAATGGTTCTCGCGCAAGGCGGGTCTGCACCGAAAGTCGACGCAATTGCAACGACAGATTTCGCCAGTGTGCTGAAATCTTCACTGGATGGAGTAGCTCAGGCGCAGAATCACGCCGAAACCATGCAAAAGGGATTTGTACTGGGTAATGATAAAGTTAGCTTGAGTGATGTGATGATAGATATGCAAAAAGCGAATATTTCATTTCAGGCTACTGTACAGGTTCGCAATAAGGTAATCGCTGCCTATAACGATATTATGAATATGCAAGTGTAAAGGCAGCAGTATTTTGACTTCCATTAAAAAATGGTACTAGTTAAGGGTCAGTTACTATAAAGCGATCGAACCTACAGCGATTGTTCCATCAACTTGTGATATACGAACGCTAGCAAGGGAATCGAGTCTTCGGTGGATACGTCTACGAATTGAAGGCCGAGTTGACATGGCAAATCGGTATCATTGAACTGATGGGTATTGGCGGATTTAATAACGGCATCGAGTTTCAGGAAGGCCTCGACACCGTTTACGATCACTTTGAACTTGATGCTAAGCTTCTGGCCTTTGTGTCCGAACACCTTTTTAACCCCAACCATCGCACCGTCAATGCTTATATTAACAATGGTTCCGGCTTCTTGGAGTTGAACATCGTCGTAACCGGTGATAGCGCAAATTAACTTGACCTTGGCACGATCGCTTTTACGTATGACTAGCGACCGAACCTTCCGAGGATAAGCGAGGTGTAGATAAGGATAGGGCGTATCTAGGCTTTTGAGTATATGCGTCGTAAAGGCAAAGGCGCTCCTGCCCGAAAACACTCTCAAGATATAAGTATGGCCAACGCGCATTAACTCATTTTTCCGTCGATCATCGATGTGGTCACAAGTACGCTGTGACCACGGGAAAGCCCGATTAGCTTGGCTGAATAGCGTTCATCGGTACCGTTGGCCAGAATTTGTAAGTTGACGAGATCGTCTATCTGAAGGCGCGCTTCCTCCAGTGTGGTTATCTTCTCGGATATTTTTTCTTGCGCTTGTTTATGAATTGGGGTTATTAAACGGCACCCCTACGATATGAGATTGCAATATGCAAGCGTTCCATTGTAAATGATAACGGGAACCCCTCGTTTTTTCATTGTCGACCGAATCGACATATTTAATTAACGTTGTGAGAGATTTTGGCTTTGTAGGTTTGTAAGGTAACGTTGTAGCATGATGGCCATTGTGCCATTCAAGTGGATGAATTTGCAGCCTGCACGTTTCTTGACCTCTCCATTATGCATGGTAATTATAAAAATATTTTTTACTAGTATAGTGGCAGTCAGCATGCCAATATTGGGCAGATGGATATGGCAGACTGAGTAAACTTTCCCCGGTTGAAATTCAGTATCATTTTCTTGGCATTCTAGTGCCACGCCCCCGACACTGATATCCATAATGGTCGGGCTACTCTTGAGAATTGGCGCGTCTGACTTGGCTGGAATGACACAAATGAGTGGCTTTTTCACGGGGACAATTAAGCGGAAATAATCGCGCCGTTGTAAGTACAACAGGCTATTGGGCATCGGCAAACAAAATGCTTCTTTATTCTTGAATAAAGCGCTCTCGATTTGGTGCGCTACGAACTGCACTTTCACTTGCAGGTATGAGCTGACAAAGATTATTTTATGGCTTGGCAGAATACGTCGATTGTCAGCCTCTCTGAGGCTGATCTCCAGCCACACATTCTGTTCGTCAATCCCAAGTAGCTTAGTTAGAATGAAATCATTTTCATCGTCATAGTAAAGCGCGGCGAGCGCGCTTGATTTCACAATACCGCGGAGTATGGACTGAATTTCTTTGTCTGAGTGTATGCGGAATTCACTATCTTCACCGTCTGAAATGAGCTCTATTTTTAACGGAATTTCTTTTTCTTTGGCCATGCTGCACCTAATTAAAAATTAAAATCAACAAGTTTCTAAAAATCCTACTGAGACTTTTTTTCGGTAATACTTAAATAAGATGGTAGTTTTTTTATGCTTAAACTAAAACGATCGAGTGAAGAGGTTTTTGCTGTCATGATTATGAAGCGTAATAACATATTGAGTTAACTATATTAAGTCATAAAGGATGGCGATATTATCATTACATTCCGCAATCACATATCTGGTTTAGCGGGAGTTTCTCCATGCTCCAAGCGGTATAGCCAAGCTAGTAGTTCCGCTACAGCCAGATAAAGCTGCGGTGGAATGTGCTGATCCAGTTCAACTTGCATCAGCAATCCCACTAGATCTTCCGATTCATGCACAAACACGCCATGCTCTTTGGCGTGTTTGATGATTGCCTGTGCGATCAAGCCACGACCCTGTGCCACGACCTTGGGGGCTGATTCGTGATCATGATAAGCCAGTGCGACAGCAATTTGGCGTTTATTGGGTGGGTTCATGTTGCGTGATTAACGTACTGATAATTGGAATTCCACAGTCGGACATGGTAGCGACTAGTTGCGAACTGGCATTGCCCAGAGCGGTAAGTGTCATCGCGGAACTGGCATTCAGTGTCAGGCTTAGGCCTGCATTATTAAAATTTAATGTGGCAGAAACCATGCCCAGATTGGGCAAATCAAGATGAATTTGTGTGGTCCATTGCTGCTGGTTATCTGTTGCAGGAGTGTGTGTGGCTTGTTCGTGAATTTTCCATTGCATGGCTTGGCCTGGCCAGATATTACCTTGCCATAATACCTGTTGTGTTTCCAGTGCATTGATTTGTTGCTGTACGAGTGGTTGTAGATGGAGGGCAATTAATGGAGTTTTTTCTTCTGCTGAGACTGCCGTATTTAATTGGCTTGCAGAGGATATGTTATCGTCAGGTAAAGGCAATGCTTTAACGTTTGTTGAAGGGTTCGCTGTTGCGGAATTCTGTGGTTCTTGGAGAAGTTGCGAAGTGCTGCGCGCGCCTTCTAGCCATTGAACCTGATGTGATTCATAGAATAAACCGCTGTTACTCAAAGCATCGTGCAGTAGTCCGGCCAGTTGCCCACTTTGCGTGGTCTGGGGTGTTGTCCACAGTGGCGAGCTTTTCATCGCGCGCATATCAATTTGCTCGCGCGGTTGTTGGGATAGAGCAGATAGCAGCCGTGATACCGAACTTAATTGCTCCTGTGTGGATAACGGGTTGTTTGAAGCGGACATGCTAAAGGTCAGGCGGGGAGTTGTGGCGATGACTTGTAGTTTGACCATGTCGCCACTATGGACAAAATCTGGAAGTAACATTTGAGTAAGTTGTTCGCCAACACGAACATTAAATAAACCCGGGGATACTTGATTTTGTACCATGCCCTGAATTTTTTGTCCCGGCTCGAACTGCCCCGTTTTAGGCGCAGTGTCAGGAGCAGCTGTCGGAAGCGTTTTTTGCGCTAGCGCGAGTACTTTGAGTGTATCCAGGAGTTTGGCAGGCAGCATGTGCATTTAGCGTGTTATGCAGAGTGCTACAGTATCCCTCGCTTTCCTGAAGCGCGGTTATGCCTGCATGCATTCTAAATTATTAATATTCGCTGGAGTAGGTCTGCTGCAAACGGCGTTCTTGCCCCGTGCTATGCATGATGCGCTGTAATTGCTCAACCCACGGTTCAGTATGGTTACGGATTTCCGCGTCGTCTGCGAGGATTTTACGGATCAACTCCACTTTGCGCAATCGTGTAGTCTCGTTAGGCGGGATGCCCATATCTTGAGTTTTCATAATTGCTACATGTTGGCTACACTGTTTCTCCAATTCCACCAACTGATCCCATTGGCCATCTGTGGCGGCTACGCGCATCTGGGCGGTGATAGATGAAAGAAATTCGTAATTTTCGATAGCTGGATTCATGGTCTACATCCTTTAATCTTGGTTTGTTGATTGCATAACTGTGCTGTTGACCATTCGATTTGCCTTATGTCACTGGTATAACCAAGTATCGTCATTTAGGGTATCGGCTAGTGTTTAGAAAACTTTAACTTGGTTCCAGGATTTTTTATCCGCGCTATCGCAATGCGTTAGAGCGAGTAGGCTCTTGTTCATTACCTATACACCTCCATAAGCTGACATGGCATGTCTGACGGTTGCTGACTGAGGGGTGGAAATTGTTGATTGGGCGTTGACTATTTGCGGTTTAACAGTGGAGGCTGCTTGTTGCCGCGTAATGGTGGTGGATGAAGCAGATGAGGTGGAGATGGCTTCTGGGCGTATGCTTTCCCAAGCACCTTTCAGATCATTCAACAGGCGAGCAACTTCATCCAAGGCGATTTCGTCGTTTTTCAAGTTGGCGGTCAGCAGGCGATTAGTCATGTAGTCATACAAGGCCGCGAGGTTGTGTGCTAATTCGCCGCCCACGTCTATGTTCAGGCTGGCTTTCAGACCATCATCAATGATTAGAATGGCTTGGGAAATAGCAGCGCCTTTGGCAGGAGTATCTTTGCGTAACATTCCGTTCTTTGCATTGACAATAGCCAACAATGCGCCTTGGAACAACATCAAAATCAGTTGGTGCGGGTCTGCTGCTGCTACGCTGGATTCGACCCTCACTTTGTTATAGGTTTTGATTGCAGTCATTGTGTTCATGATTTCTCCTACTTAAAATTTTGGTAAATTGGCAAGTTGCTGGGTTAGGTAGGTGCTGGTTTGGTTCATGCTGGTTAACATGGCATCCAACGCACTATATTGCATGCGATAGCGTTGCTCGATACCGACCAGCCGCGCCTGTAATGTGGTGCGCTGGTTACCGATGTCTGCAATGGATTTATTGATGCCATTGGTACGACTCACCAGAACTCCATCGCCAGCAAGAATGGATGTTGACCATTTATTCAGTGAATAGGCGTAGCCTTGCGAGTAATTCAACATGCCGCGCGCGCCCAATACTCCGCCATTGATGCTGATGCTTAAATCTTGCGGGTCGCCGCTGGTTGCGGTTAGAGTTTGACCAGAGCCGGTCGCAGTGATCCCACCAATAGTGCCGGCTACATTTACTCCAGCCGTCTGTATTGGTGCACCGCCCATTAAGTCGAGCGCTCCATTGCCACCGGTGATGGCGACACTGGAGCCAGAACCATAATTGGCCGCGGTTACCGAAAGTACGCCGGCATTTTGAGTGACGGCAACTGAAATACCCGCTGTGGATAGCTCGCTCGCGCTGTTGATTTTCGATTGCAGCTCGGCGGCTAACGACTGTGCAGTATAGGTAGCGGCAGTTAAGGTTACGGAAGTGTTGACCCCGTTGATGGTAAAGTTCAATGTGTCATTGGTGGCTGCAGTGATGGTGGTATTGGCGGCGGCTGATCCAACGGCTGTGCCTCGTGTAGCCAATTGGCTGATGTTCACCGCATAGTTGCCAGGTTTGGTGGTGCTGCTCGCAGAATTAAAACTTACCAGGCTATCCGTGGCATTTCCCACTGCGGCAAACAAACTGGCAATGTCGTTAAAGTTGTTAGAAATTGCGTTGCCGAGTTTGGTGCTATCCAGAGCCAGTGATCCATCTTTTTGGAAAGAAACGCCTACCTGTGAAAGTGTGGTCAATGCGCCAGAAGTACCTGTAATGGTAGTTGTTAGTGCGGCGCGTAATTGTGATTGCAGGGAGCGTACCGTGCTATCGCCCTGTAACAATGCCCCTGTTTTGGATGCAGGATTGTAAGCGGATACTGTTGTCAGTGTAGAGGATAAATCGTTGTAAGCCTTAACGAATCCAGAGATGGAGTTACTGATTGCAGCGGTGTCGCGTACTATCGTCAAGCTTGTAGCTGAAGTAGTGATCTTGTTCAGGTTAAGGGTCACCCCTGGAATTACGTCAAAAATGGTGTTGGAGTTTTTGCTCACCGTTACGCCATTCACCTTGAAGTTGGCATTTTGAGCAGTGACAGTCTCGGCGAGATTTTGTATGCCAGCCGGGTCGTTGGTCAGCAAGTTACTTACTGCAGTGTCGCCCGTCACACTGATTTTGAGGCTGTTGTTCGCGCCATTGTTATCCGAAGATAGAGCAAGACGATAGGGGGTGTCGCTACCATCGTTGATGATGGTTGCTGTTACGCCCATCTTGCCAGCATTGATAGCATCACGGATACCCTGCAGCGAATTATTAGTGCTGTCTATGGTGATGCTCTTGGTAGCGTTGCCATTGCTAGTAAACGCTGCACCGGTATAAACTCCGGTCACGGCACTAAAGGTGCCACCGCTGATGGAACCAAAATCAAACGTCACTGTAGTTGCAGCACCTGCGCCGATCGCAGCGGTGCTGCTGGTTTGTCCCGAGGCAACCAACTTTTGTGCCTGAGCCAGGCTAGTAATATCCAAAGAATAAGAGCCCGTTATTGCAGTGCTGGTGGCTGTGGCGGAAAAAATAGTGGCGTCGGAAGGGGTAGCATTGACCGCTTGAAATTTGCTGGCATTACTGAGCCCTTGTAAAGCAGTTTGGAAGGTCGCCAAGGCACTTTTGATCGTCCCAAAGGCGGAAAGTTTGGCCTGATAGCTGGCTTCTTTGACACTCAGTTTGGTAATGGGTTGTTGCTCCACCGCCATCAACTGACCGACGATACTGTTGACGTCGATGCTTGTGCCAGTCGTTGCAGATGCGGTGGTAGTCACCATTCTGAATTTCTCCTAGGCCTTCTGTGTCAACAATAAACCATTTTGAATGCGGTCTATTGCGCGAGTAAGTGATAGTCCTTCTTCAGAAGGAAATTGACGAATCAGATCGCCACTTGTCGAATCAACCACTTTAATTATAGATTTCTTGGTGCTGTCGTCGACGCTGAACTCAATGTCCTTGTTAGCTTGCTGCAACATTTGATTGATGTTTTCTACCGCATTTTTCAATTGTGTTGCGGAGGCCTGCTGTTTGGCGACTTGTTGCGCCGCAATTTCAGGCAATTCTGAGGCTACACTAGGCGTGGGGGAAACCACGTCAGGCTTGCCATTACTGGCGAGCCTGTCGTTTGTAATACTGGCAGGCTGTTGAGCCTGAGTCGTGTTGCTTATGTTTGGGATGAGCATTTTGCTTCTCCTTCTCTTAAAAACTTAGCCGAATCGCTTCGGCTAGGTTTATGTAGCTAACTAACTTATCTCAACAGCGCCATCACTCCGTTCGGGATCTGGTTCGCCTGCGCCAACATCGCTGTACCGGCTTGTTGCAAGATCTGGTTGCGGGATAATGAAGCAGTTTCGGCAGCAAAGTCGGTATCCACGATGCGGCTGCGTGATGCAGTCAAGTTTTCAGTAGTGGTTTGCAGACTGGTTACCACCGATGCGAAACGGTTTTGAAACGCACCGAGTGAAGCGCGCGAGCTGTTTATTGAAACCAATGCACCGTCAAGAGCGGATAGTGCTGCAGTCGCACCTGCTGCGGTTGAAATGTCCAATGCCGAGATGGAGGAAACCGAGGACACGGTAGTGGCTGTTGTGACGAGTCCGCCGGCTGTAAGTCCGGCGTTTGCTGCTGCGCCGCCGCCCTGCACGATGCCCGCTGCATTGCTGCTGTTCAGCGTGATTGTACCGTGAGTCGTTACAGCAGCAACTGAGCCTACAACGTCACCGGTTACCAAACCAAAGGTCGTTAAAGCAGTAGCAGCATTGGTAGTGCCCAGTGCTAACAGACTGATGTCACGCCCATCCACAGCTGATAGGCTAACCACGCCAGTGGTTGCATTTGCTGTTGCTGTCACTCCGGATTGGGCGGAAACCGAGTTGATGGCTGCTGCAACGTTGGCACCTTGACCTGCGGCCGTAGCACCGCCAGCGATTGCGCCAACTGCGATGCCATTTACACTGAAACTGTTGGCGGCAGTAACACCAGTAAATACCGATGCTGCAGCGCCAGTGAGAATGGTTGTATTCGCTGCCGCAGTGACACCTGACTGAGAGGAAATGGCATTGATGGCCGCTGCGATGGAATAGGCGCTGGCGGCACTCTGACCGGGCATTGCACCGATATTTGATGCGCCTACCTGGAAACCATTCAGCGTTACATCACCAGCAACAAGCGCGGCTGTTGTAGCTGCTCCGGTTCTTGTGGCCGCAGTTGTTGCTCCAGCGCTACCCAGTTGCGTGATACGTGCGCTGGAGATCGTGTTGATCGAGATTTGGTCGTTGGCAGTTCCACCTGCGCCGACTTGGAAGTTCTGTGCAGTGAACGTGCCATCCAACAGCTTCACGCCGTTGAATGAGGAGTTTTGTGCTACACGGTCGATTTCAGCACCTAGCGATTGCATTTCGCTATTCAGTGCGGCACGGTCAGACGCGGAATTGGTGCCATTGGCCGATTGAACCGCTAAGTCACGCATCCGTTGTAAGTTGGCACCGATCTGTGACAAATCGCCTTCAGCTGTTTGTGCCAAGGAGATTCCGTCGTTGGCGTTACGTGCGGCTTGGGTGTTACCGTTGATTTGTGAAGTCATACGGTTCGAAATCGCTAGGCCCGCTGCGTCGTCTTTGGCGCCGTTGATGCGTAAGCCGGAAGATAAACGTTGCAAGGAGGTTTGCAGCATACTTTGCGATGTGTTCAGGTTGCGTTGTGCATTCAGGGATGAAATGTTGGTATTAATGAATGAAGGCATTTTAATACTCCTTTAACTGTGTTTGTTGTACGGCATGATTGCCATTTACTTTGGCTGGCCAGATTTTTCAGGCGCATCAACCTCGGTTAGTACAGTTAACGGAAAGGGCTAAGAAAACTTTAGAGCATGTTTGTTTTTTGTCTGAAGCATGGAAGAGTTCATTACAATTAGTCTCTGGTAGGTATTCCTGATAATGAATAATATACTGTTTATTAAAGTGCAATTTGTAATTATTGCATAATGGCATCACTAAATTTGAATCACACTCTCTTGGTTAATCAGCCGCAAATACCCGATTTTTACCGGCTCGTTTGGCGTTGTACATGGCTTTGTCTGCTCGTCCGATTGTTGATTCAGGGTCTTCGCCACTAGTATGTAGCGCAACTCCGGCGCTAAAGGTGATCAGCTGTCGGTTATTGTTATGTAGAAAAAGATTTTTGGTGAGTTCGCGCTGCAGGCGAACTATGGTCGCCATTGCCTCTTCCAGGCTGGTATCTATCAGAATAATCAGGAACTCTTCGCCACCATAGCGTGCTACTTCATCGGTCGGGCGGAGGGCATTCTTAATCACTTGGATTAAATGTACTAGTGCCTGGTCGCCGGTCTGGTGGCCTAAGGAGTCGTTAAGTTGTTTAAAGTTATCAATGTCGAGCAGCGCAATGCTGACTGGTGTCTGCTGGCGGTCAGCGCGTTTTATTTCGCGCTCCAGCACATCATCGAGCCCACGCCGATTGAGTGCTCCAGTAAGTTGGTCTTCGCGTACTAATTCGCTTACTTGTTCGAGTTCTTGTTCTAGTTGTTTGACACGTTCTTCGGCAATGTGTGCCTGTTTACGTGTGCTAACCAGCTCTTCATGTGAGCGCATTGAGATAGCTTGAATGATGCGCGTGTCTTGCATGATGTCGCCCAGGATGTGGCTTAATTCAGTTAAGTTATCTGCTTGTCCGATTTCCAGGCTATAGCCTTCAATTTTAGTGTGATATGCACCAGTGCTGTCGGTCATTTCGCTCAGGCGATCGATGAAGGTGGTCATCAGACTTTTAAGTGTGGTCTTGGCATCGATCATGTTTTGTTTTAGCAAGCCTTGCTTAATGATCGTGCTGCGCAGATTGCGTTCCGCAGTGGCAATTGTGTGTTTACTGATGGGATTTTCGATGATTTCCTGCAGGTTAAGAATCTGGTCGTGCAGCCATTTGTCTTCGGTCACCAGTTCGCTGACGTTTTCCACCAACAGGCGAAATAGGCGCATCAATCCTTCCTGAATGTTTAAATGATCGTTGTCGCGTAATTCCAGCTTTATCCATAGCTTGCGTAGTTGCTTATTCAGCTTAATGGCTTGACCATAATCACCGGTGGCACGTGTTTGTTGGGCTAGTGCCTGAATTTCATTCTTTAAATCGGGATCTTCGTTATGTATGCTTTCAAGAGACTGCGCCAGCAATTCACGCAGTTGTTCTACCAGTTCAATATCTATTGTCGTATCAATAGCCACGTCAGGAATGCTGGTGTGGATAATGCTATTAACGTTTACCGAGGCAAGTGGCAAAACGTTATTTTCTTCTTCTGATTCAAGCTTAGCCGGAATTAACTCGCGAGGATTAGACGAAGTTGTTTCTTTCCAGGAAACTATTAGGCTCTGTAATTTTGTGAACAGGACATTGGAATCATTATTGAATCTGTTGAGTACGGTTACAACGCTTTGTTTTTTGCGTGAAATGGTGATGCCCTTATGCGCAGCTTCCATTTGTGTGAGCAGGTCACGGATTAGGTTTGGCCATGCCAGTTTCAATTTGTCGTCGGCTGATTTTTGAAGAAGCTGCGCCTCCGATGCCAAAATTGGGTCTGCGTTATTGGCATCGGCTCTGCCACTAATTTCTTGGTACAGGCGCGTATAATTATCCGGCGTTGGAGCAATTTTGCGTGTGGCCAGGGTACTTAGGGTTATTCGCGCGATTTGGGAAGGGGTGGTGTGATTAGTCATAATTTTAATTAAAAATTACATAGACGAGAATTTGCTTTCTTACAGTTCCCTTTTCGAAGTCGGGAAAATGCTCATTTTAGTGTGCGAGAGCAGAGTTAAAACGAAAAATCTCATAAAACATTGTTGTTTATCATCGGATGGTGTCCATTGTAGGATATGTGGTGGACGGCTAAGCTAGGATTAGCAGCTGATTTCCGCTGTAATTCACTGTGATTGTTTTATAACTTCGCGTGATGACTGTGCATCGGGCTGATTGATTATTTAATGGACGGCAGCTTAAAGCGTCACTTATTTGACGTTGGTAAAAGGTTCTTACAATTTTGTCAAATTTGTTGGGGGTTGCCAGTGGCAGACTTCGGATCCGGCGGGAGATGATTTGTTCAAGACTCAGCCTAATTAAAATTGCCGTGTGGCAGCAAAATCAGCTAATTGTAGTAGAGATTGTTTGTAAGCCGTATCGGGCAGGATAGATAGTGCCGCGCATGCCGCATCGGATTCTTTTTGTGCCTGCTGTCGGGTATATTCTAGGGCACCGGTTTGTTTGATCACCTGTAGTACTTCGGTAAAACCTTCGATGTTACCTTGCTCGATGGCTAGCTTTATCATTGCAGCTTGGCGGGCGTCACCCTGCTGCATGGCATAAATAAGGGGTAATGTGGGTTTACCTTCAGATAGGTCATCGCCTAAGTTTTTGCCGGTTGTTTGTTCGTCCCCAGAATAGTCCAGCATATCGTCCACCAATTGGAATGCTGTTCCCAAGTGCATGCCATACTTCGCCACAGCTTCTTCGCTGGCGTTGTCAACCTGCACCAAGATAGCGCCCAGACGCATCGCCGCTTCGAATAGCTTGGCTGTTTTGCAATAGATTACGCGTAAATAACTGGCTGTATCTACGCTCGCATCATGGCAGCTCAATAATTGCAACACTTCGCCTTCTGCAATAGTGTTAGTAGCGTCTGCCAATGTTTGCATCACACGCATGTTATTTACTTCCACCATCATTTGAAAAGCGCGCGAATATAAAAAATCACCAACCAGTACACTGGCCGCATTACCAAATAAGGCGCTGGCAGTTGCGTGCCCACGGCGTAACTCGGATTCATCCACCACATCGTCGTGTAGCAACGTGGCGGTATGAATAAACTCCACTACCGCTGCCAAGCAGTGATGATATTCTCCGGTGTAACCTAATGCTTTGGCGGATAACACCACTAAGGCGGGGCGCAGCCGTTTGCCGCCATTATTGATGATGTACTCGCTCATTTGGTTGACCAGTGCTACATCTGAATGTAAACGGGTACGTATAATTCTGTCCACAACGGACATATCTGAGGCAAGAGATTGTTTTATAGCTTCAAACGACACAACAAACCCCTAATAATGACAATCAAAAAACGGTGATAGTTAATAAAAACCGCGATGGTATGGATTGTACAGATACCGTGTCAAGCAAACATCATTTTGCGGTAGCAATCTTGCATAGAAATTAAGTGCCTGAATTGCACTATGGGAGTTAATTACCTTCCATTAATGGCGATTATACCGGCCGGAAATAAGGTTAGCGTAGTAATCAGCCCCGTGCCGCAAATCGCGCCGAAGAAACACGCCGCTCTCCTGATGTGGCAAAGTGGAATGCGGTGCCACGGAAGACCGGAATAGAAATGGTGCATATTGCCCGAGGGTTAGCGTGGTCATGGGTGACGTCATCGACATGGGTGAATCGGCCTGGCGTTATATGGGCGCTTGGCCGATATCCCGTTTAAGAGAGTGAGCTTGACGACGTACCCGATGTGGCACCCCATTCCAAAACGAATGATGGAGATAATCATGGTGCAACGCAAGCAAAAAATCAGTCTCAAACCCGGCAAATCAAGAGAGCCTTTAACGATCACCCATCCCCATGCGGCTGGAGTCGATATCAGTAATTCGTCCCATTACGTATCTGTGCCGCCGGGCAGGGACGACGAGTCTGTCCGGGAGTTTTCGAGCTTTACGGTTGACCTCAACGCCTTGGCCGACTGGCTCGACGCTTGCGGCGTGGACACGGTCGCGATGGAATCCACGGGCGTGTACTGGATCCCTTTGTTCGAGCTTCTGGAATCGCGCGGTTTCAAAGTGTTTCTGGTCAATGCGCGCCACGTCAAAAATGTCTCGGGCCGCAAGTCTGACGTGCTGGACTGCCAATGGTTGCAGCAACTCATAACCTACGGTTTGCTTCGCGGCGCATTTCGCCCTGGCGAAGCCGTGTGCGTATTGCGCTCGCTCTCTATGGCGCCAGCGCGGGATACTTTTGAGAAGCCAGGGCACGCATGTGCAGCGCATGCAAAAGGCAATCACGCAAATGAACATCCAGCTCACCAACGTCATCTCGGACGTGGTCGGTGAGATGGGGCAGAAAATTCTGCGCGCCATTGTCGCCGGGGAGCGCGATGGTCAAGTGCTGGCCGCGATGAAGAATGTGCGCATTCGCGCACCCGCTGACGAGATCGCAAAAAGCCTGCAAGGCAACTGGCGCGCAGAGCATCTGTTTGCGCTCAAGCAAGCGCTGGATATGTTCGATTTCATCGGCACACAGCTAACCGAGTGCGACCGTAAGATCGAGGGGCAATTGCAAAGCCTGCAAGTTCATGACGGCGAACCAGCGAAGGGAAAGAAGCGTGGTCGCGCCCGCAACGCGCCGAAGTTTGATCTGCGCAAGCAATTGTTCAGGATGTGCGGAGTTGATCTTACGCGCATCGACGGCATCGACGTCACCACCGCGCTTGCGGTGATCTCGGAGACGGGAACTGACATGTCGCGCTTCCCCACGGCAGGGCACTTCGCGAGTTGGCTGGGGCTATGCCCCGGCACCAAGATTACCGGAGGCAAAGTGATGAGCGGCAAGACCAGGCGCGTAGCCAACCGGGCGGCTCAAGCCTTGAGATTGGCCGCAGCAGCATTGCGCAGCAGCCAGTCGGCGCTGGGCGCGTATTTCCGCAGGATGTGCTGGCGCATGGATAAGCCAAAAGCCGTAACCGCCGCCGCGCACAAACTGGCACGCCTGATTTACACCATTCTCACCAAGGGAAAAGAATATACCGACCAAGGGCAGGACTACTACGAAGAACGCTATCGCGAAAGAGTGTCGCGACAACTAGCCCAGCGCGCTGAAAAAATGGGGATGAAACTCGTCGTCAATGAACAGCCAGCTTAATTGTGCTTTTTAAAATCAGTTTGTTGGGAGGTGTTTCTTAAGAGGCTGAATGAAATGAAGCCCAACATCATAGGAGGAGGAAGAACAGATACGTTACCGACGTGCCAATACAGCGAGAGGCATATGCTTCTTCACTGTTAATCTGACTAAACGGGACTCTGATGTATTGGTACGGTATATCGATGACTTGCGCGTAACCATGAAAACGGTGAACGAAGCACATCCGTTTGCTATTCTGGCAATGGTGGTGTTACCCAAACACCTGCATGCGATATGACGCTTGACACCGGGCGATGCCGACTATCCACTGCCCTAGTCGTTCATCAAAGCCAGGTTCTCGCGGCTGCTGTCAAAAGGCGAGTACATTCGTGCCAACCGCCAAGCCAAGCGTGAGTGAGATGTTGGGCTTCATTTCATTCAGCCCACCCTTGTATCTTTCTTTCCGTGGTGGTTAGCTACCATCACACGAAGTAGAGGAAGCTTGAGCCCAACCTTAAGGCTCGACCTTGCGACGTAGATCAAGCCCTCTGCTTCACCTTTCGCCAGCATAGACACTGAACGGTATCCAAGGGGTGAACCCTGCATGCACAAGGCAAGTGGGCGAAGTTGGCTAACATTGTAACAGGAGGTCATCATGTTCTATCTCGGTATGGATGTGGCAAAAGCAAAATTAGATTGTTGCCTGTTGCTGGATGAAGCCAGTGACAAGCACAAGACCAAAGTAGTGAAAAACACCCCGTCAGGCATTATTGATTTGCTGGCTTGGGTTGCCAAACAAAACGTTTCCCCAGAAGCATTGCATATCGTCATGGAAGCCACCGGCGTCTATCACGAACAAGCTGCCATGGCGCTCGCGGATGCTGGCGTGATGGTATCCATCATCAATCCGGCGCAGATTAAAGATTTTGGCCGTGGGCTGGCCGTGCGCACCAAGACCGATGGCGTGGACAGCGTTGTGCTGGCCCGTTATGGCGCATTACTCAAACCCAAAGCTTGGGTGCCGCCCCCTCAGGAAGCGCGGGTACTGCAAGCGTTGTTGGTACGTCGTGAAGCCATTGCCCAGGATTTACAACGCGAGCGCAATCGCCAGGAAAAAGCCCATGTCACAGACACGCCAGCGCTGATTCATAAATCACTTGAAGAGAGCATTGGTTTTTTGGTCAAGCAGTTAGCCCAGCTACAAAAGGATATTGACGCACACATCGACCAGCATTCGAATCTTCAGAAAGATAGGGCATTGCTCCAGAGTATTCCAGTAATTGGCCCACAGGTGGGGAGCAATATACTCTCTGTGATACACAACCATGATTTCGGTTCAGCTGAACAGTTGGCGGCTTATCTGGGACTCGTTCCGGTGGAACGACAGTCGGGTAGTTCGGTGCTGGGACGCGCGAGAATATCCAAGGCTGGCCCCGCCAGAATACGCGCCGTGCTCTATATGGCTGCCGTCGTGGGGACACGCTACAACCCACACGTCAAAGCTGTTTATGAACGCCTGCTTGCCCGAGGCAAGTCCAAGATGTCCTCACTCGGTGCCGCAATGTGCAAGCTGGTGCATTTGTGCTTTGGCGTACTCAAAACTCAACAGCCGTATCAACACGATTACTTGAAAAATGCTTGACGTTAAAGACGGTATCTCGTATTGCCACCGCATTCCCCGCCGTATCCGCTTCGGCGATCACACTTCCCAAGTGATCGGCATAACGCCAAGTCTTGGTCGTTCCCGTAATGCTCACCAGCGGTTCATCAATGCCGGGGCCGTGGATGTGCCGGGTAGTCAGATTCCCCGCCTCATCGTATTCGGCGATCAAGTCAGTGCCGTCATAGAGCAAATCAGTGGTTTGATTATCAACCACGGTGCGCCCCAACCGTCCAGTCGGGTCGTAGCCCAAACTGACACCACTCGCCGGACTATTACGCACCGCATTCACCAACCGGTTATCGAAATCGTGGCCGTAAATCCACACTCCGTCGCTTTGTAGGTTGCCGTTAGCGTCGTGAGTGATGGTGTTGCTGTTGAGGGTGGTGTACTGGTTGAGGCCATTGGCACTGCGGCTCTGAGGAGGATTTGCAAGCTCCCAGTTGCTTTGCGGATTGAGCGGATTGGCCGTGATGATTTCGCCGCGCTGGTTGCGGGCATAGCTGAAGCCCAGATCGTTAGGGGTTCCAGCGAGATCGTGTGTCAGACTAGCAAGACTCCCCTGCGCGTTGTAGCTGTTCGTGCTGAATGTGCCATTACCCAGACTGAGGGTATTGCGCCGAGAGAGATCGTCCAAGGCGTAGGTGGCCAATGTCAACACGGGCACCGTACCGCCTTCCCTGAAGCTGAGGGAGCGGTTCAAAGCGTCGTAATCGAAACGCATAATGTGGTCGGGGGCATCGATGCTACACAAGCTTCCATAAAGTCACGTAACTCCTTCACATCTTCTGTTTTCCATAAACCAGGGCGGCCCATCTCTCCAGGCAGGTAAAACACTCGACTATCATGCAGGGTGATTTTCAAATTGACGTTCTTTCCATAGGGGATGGTAAACCGGGTACTGCGGCTTAACAGCGTGCCTAGCCGCTTCTGGAATATGCACTCACTGACTATGATGGGTTCCACATTTTTTACTTCGCTTGCGTGGAACGTGGCCTTCTTGAAATAGTAGCCCTTCAGCAAAAACATTCCATCTCCATAAACTATCTTGTGGGCAATGAACCTTTCCCTGAGTTCGAGGAAGAAAATTTGGAAGCCAGCGATGGTGTAGTAAAGAGCAGCAAGGAAGCCTATTGCAAACATTACAACTGTGACTACTTGATTGGTCTCGCTAGATATAGCTCGTTGGATATAGTAAAAAGGGAAAGTCGCAAAAAAGACTGCCATACCTGCCCAAACCAAGAACCCCAAAGACATAATAAATGCAGTAAGAAAGTAACGTGGATCACTCCAGGATTGAGTTCCCTTGTTTTGACTTTTGGCAGAAGCGGACTGCATCTGATTTATTTTTTTGGTATGCCAAACTGTTGCCCAACAGCCGTTGCTGCAGTCGTTACCGGAAAAGCAATAGTAGCTGCCGAAACTTGTTGTGACCAGGTGGGACCAAACATTCCAGTCAGCTTTGTGGCAAAACCACCTCCGAACGTAGCGGTGCCAACCTCCCAAGGATTGAATGACTTGGTATTATCTGACGTGAATGCTATTCCCTGAGAAACTAAATTGCCTGCACCGCCAATCGCCGCTCCCTGTGCAAATGTCCCAGCATCCGGCGCATAAACCGCAGCAAGACCCTGTATTGCCCCTATCCCCGTTGCAATCCCCGCATCCCTGATATTTGGATTAGGCGTGGTGGAATAATACCCCGCCGCGCCACTACCGCCGCCGACCGTGCCCGCCACCAACCCAGGATTGGTGCGCGCAAAAGTTGTCGCTGCAGCCCACATCGTTCTTCCAGTTGCCAACAATGCAGCCCCCCACTCTGGTGCGGTTTCCACCAATACTGCAAGACAAATTGGACACAATCCACTCGGATCATTCGTATTGATAGGGTTGTTATTCACATAGCTGTACCAATTCACCCCATCCGCATAGCCGATTGGGTCCCGCCCCAGGGTGGGGGAATACCATCTGGCTTTGTAGTAGTACAACCCCAGCCCGGCAATATATTGCTGTCCCGTATAACCAAAGCGGTTGGGTGGCGTGGTTCCATTCTCGCCAAATGGGCCATACCCGCGTATTGCGGTGGCGTTCCCTGTTGCGTCCGCTTCGGCGATGATGCTGCCCAGGTGGTCGGCATAGCGCCAGGTTTTGCTTGTTCCCGTGATGCTGACCAGCGGTTCGTCCATGCCGGGGCCGTGGATGTGGCGGGTGGTGAGGGTGCCCGTTCCGTCGTATTCGGCGATCAGGTCGGTGCCGTCATAGAGTAAATCCGTTACCGTGCCGTTGATGTCGGTGCGGTTCAGCCGCCCTACCGGATCGTAGCCCAGACTGGCGTTGCCCGCCGGGTTATTGCGTACCGCAGTGGTTAGCCGGTTATCCAGGTCATGGACGTAGGTCCATATCCCGTCGCTTTGCAGGTTGCCGTTGGGGTCGTGGGTGATGGGGGTGGTGTTGCGGGTGGTGTATTGGTTGAGGCCGTTAGCGGTGCGGGTTTCGGGGGGATTGGCCAGTGTCCAGTTGCTTTGCGGATTGAGCGGGGTGGTGACGGTGATGTCGCCAATCTGGTTGCGGGCATAGTTGAAGCCCAGGTCGTTGTTGGTGCCGGTGAGGTTGTGCGTGAGGGTGGCAAGGGTGCCTTGTGTGTTGTAGGTGGTTGTGTTGGTTGTGCCGTTGCCCAGGGTGAGGGTGGCGCGCCGGGAGAGGTCGTCCCAGGTGGTGGTGGCTAGGGTGGTTACGGGGACGGTGCCGCTTTCCTTGTAGCTGAGCGGGCGGTTGAGGGCGTCGTAGTCGGTGTTGATGGTGTAGCCGTCGGGCCAGGTTAAGCGGGTACGGTTGCCGGCGGGGTCGTATTGGGTGGTGAGCGCCCTGCCCGCTGCGGTGGTGTTGATTGGGCGTCCTGCGGTGTCGTAGACGTAGTTCACGATTATTTAAAAATATGTTTAAGGATGGTGTCTACGTTAGCTTACTGTCTACCCCAAAATGACGAATCCGCGTGGGCATAAAAACGTGCCCCTTACATGGCTATTGGCCCAACAGTGGTTTGAAAATTAGTGGGTTAAGCGGGGTCGATTTACCTTCAATCCCACCTTCAAGGCGCAGGACTATTGAAATTCCTGCTGGCGCATCTATTGTATTGATGTGAACAACATATCGATCTGGGTATGGAAAGACAAAAAACGCTCTCTTCTTCGGTTTTTTATCGACTATGGTAAGTATACTGCCAATAGGAACGAGCTGCCTTGAAACTATTTCATGTCCTCTAATTCGAAACTGGTGCAAAGCAATGAATGACAACTTGCCCGATCTGGGATCATCAGTTACACCGATAGCATAGAGTTCGCCGACGATCTCGAATTTTTGACCGCTTTGCAACTCGCTATCGCCCGGAACCGCACCACTTCCAGGCTGCAACTCTTTTGCGTAGCTTTGGCCGCAGAAGATACAAATCACAATAAATAAAGTGAATGTGAAACTAATGCGACGTATTGAATAATCAAGTTTGTTCATTTGCTTGGCGTTGGTTGCGCGGGAAGCGGTGTCGGTTGACCGACAATCCCCAAAGTTCTCAACATTTCTGTACCAACGGCAGCCACATACGTGGGGAGCATAGTGGGAATGTTGGCAAGCCAATCGGGTACGCCCGCGCTCCTGAGTGCACCAACAAGCGGATCATGTAATTCAGCCAGCGTCCTTCCCGCCGGCACATATTGTTCAATGAATGTGCTTATCGGCCCACCAGGCCATACGAAGGTGTCAGATCGACCTACGATAGGATCCACTGCTTGCCAATTCTGTTGAAACCAATAGAGTCCCGTCGGATCCCTGCGATTAACCGGACTATTTCCCACATACGCATACCAATTCACCCCATCCGCATAGCCGATTGGGTCCGTCTCCAGAAACCGCCCCAGGGTGGGGGAATACCATCTGGCCTTATAGTAATACAACCCCAGTCCGGCAATATATTGCTGTCCCGTATAACCAAAGCGGTTGGGTGGCGTGGTTCCATTCTCGCCAAATGGGCCATACCCGCGTATTGCGGTGGCGTTCCCTGTTGCGTCCGCTTCGGCGATGATGCTGCCCAGGTGGTCGGCATAGCGCCAGGTTTTGCTTGTTCCCGTGATGCTGACCAGCGGTTCGTCCATGCCGGGGCCGTGGATGTGGCGGGTGGTGAGGGTGCCCGTTCCGTCGTATTCGGCGATCAGGTCGGTGCCGTCATAGAGTAAATCCGTTACCGTGCCGTTGATGTCGGTGCGGTTCAGCCGCCCTACCGGATCGTAGCCCAGACTGGCGTTGCCCGCCGGGTTATTGCGTACCGCAGTGGTTAGCCGGTTATCCAGGTCATGGCCGTAGGTCCATATCCCGTCGCTTTGCAGGTTGCCGTTGGGGTCGTGGGTGATGGGGGTGGTGTTGCGGGTGGTGTATTGGTTGAGGCCGTTAGCGGTGCGGGTTTCGGGGGGATTGGCCAGTGTCCAGTTGCTTTGCGGATTGAGCGGGGTGGTGACGGTGATGTCGCCAATCTGGTTGCGGGCATAGCTGAAGCCCAGGTCGTTGTTGGTGCCAGTGAGGTTGTGCGTGAGGGTGGCAAGGTTGCCTTGTGTGTTGTAGGTGGCGGTGCTGGTGGTGCCGTTGCCCAGGGTGAGAGTGGCGCGCCGGGAGAGGTCGTCCCAGGTAGTGGTGGCCAGGGTGGTTACGGGGACGGTGCCGCCTTCCTTGTAGCTGAGTGGGCGGTTGAGGGCGTCGTAGTTGGTGTTGATGCTGTAGCCGTCAGGCCAGGTTAAGCGGGTGCGGTTGCCGGCGGGGTCGTATTGGGTGGTGAGCGCCCTGCCCGCTGCGGTGGTGTTGATTGGGCGTCCTGCGGTGTCGTAGGTAGTGTTGATGTCATGGCCGCCGTTGGTGTAACGGGCGGCGGTACGGTGTGACAGCAGGTCATAGGTATAGCTTGTGTTAAGAGCAGGGTTGGGATAATTGCGGCTGATGAGCCGGTTCAGGTTGTCATAGGCGAATGTCAGGCTCTGGCCATTGCGTTTGATGAGGTTGATGACGTTGCCGTTGGCGTCATAGCTTTGTTGTTCCTGGTCGGCGGGGTTGGCGCTGCCGGGGTTGGTGGGGTTGGGGTACTGGGTGGCGGTGAGGCGGTCATGGCCGTTGTAAATGTAGCGGGTGAGGTTGTTTTTGGCGTCGGTGAGGGTGGCAAGCTGGCCGTTGGGGGTGTAGCTGTAAGTAGCGGCGGTTTGCTCCAAGAGCGTGCCGACGCCGCGCAAGATTTTTTGCGGTTTGCCATCAGGGAAATAGACGGTTTCGCTGATGCGGTTGCCGCCTTCGCTGGTGGGGAGATTTTGGGTGGTCCGGATGGGACGGTCGAGGTCGTCATAGGCGAAATCGGTGACGGAGGTAGGGGCGACGGCAGCCGGACAAGTGGTGTTAGCGGTGGTCTCGGCGGGACCCCAAGTTTTAAGCAGCTTACCGCTGAAACTGTAGCTGTGGCAACTGACTAGCCATTTGACCCCAATTGGAGAGGCGGTGCGGATCAGTTGCCCGTCGGCATCGTAATAGCGATAGGTGGTTTTGTTCAGGGCGTTGGTGCTGCTGATGGGGCGGCGTTCGGTGTCGTAGGCGAGCGCTTGGGTATCGGCCACATCGGTACGGGGGCCGTCGATGTAGGTGAGGTTGCCAATGGTGTCGTAGGTGTAGGTGGTTTGGAGATTCAGGCGGCTGGCGCCAGCGTCGCGGATGAATGTCTGCGGGACATAGTTTCGGGTGCTGAGGTAGGTGGTGGTGGAGGTGAGGTTTTCAGTTGCTGAGACCGTTTGGGTGACGCTGGTGGGCAGGTAAAACTGCGGGTAGCCGAAAAGTGTGGAGGGGTAGGCGGTATAGCTGGTGGTGGCACTGGGGCGCAGGCCGTTGGGGTCGGCGGGGGCGGTAAGGGTGGCGGGCAGTCCTTGGGGGGTGTAGGTAAAGTTGGTGGTCTGGCCGCGCGCGTCGGTGGCGGTGGCGATGCGGTTGAAGGCGGGTTCGTAGCTGAACGTGCGAGTCAGGATCGGCTCGCTACTGCCGGGCTTCGGTAGCTGGCGTATGGTCTTCGGGTTGTGGGTGCAGCGGTTTTGTGTGGCGCAGGGGGCGTCGTCGTAGTCGGTTTCGACGGCGTTGCCGTCGGGCAGTTCGATGCGGATGGGCCGGCTCTGGCCATCGTAGGTGGTGAGAGTGAGGCGGCCTAGAGGATCGATGGCATCTGTGATTTTGCCGTTAGCGTCGATCCAGGAGACGTTACTGCTACCGTCGGGGGCGACTTCTTCGCTGCGGAATCCGGCGAAGTAGTATTGCCAGAGCTTGTTATTGGCATTGGTCTGGGTCTGTACGCGGCTAAGTGTGTCGTAGACGTTGGTGGCGAAGGGGTTGGCAGGATTGTTGGGGTAGAACAGTTTCGTCATACGACCGGGGAGATCGTATTGGAAGGTGGTGGCTTTTGTCAGCGAGTCGGTATAGGTAATGAGGTTGCCGTTGGTGTCGTAGGTGTAGTTTGGGCCGGCGGTACGGATGCCGTCGCGCACCTTGGATATTCGCATCGGGTTGCTGCCGGTATAGGTGAAGGTAAGTGTGCGGCCGAGGCTGTTCTGGACGCTGGTGAGGTTGTTGCCGCTATAGGTGAATTTGGCCTGGATGCCGTCCGGCTGGGTATAGGTGGTAAGCAGAAAATTTCCGGTGGCCGTGCCGGTGGTGGCGAAATTGAGCTGTGATTTGTGCAGGGTTTCGTAGGTGTAGCCGGTAGCGGGGGTGGGGTTTTTGGTCAGGCGGGTGGCGTTGCCGGGCGGTGGGTTGTAACTGCCATCGGGTAGTTTAACAAAGGCTTCGGCGTTGAGGCCTTGGCGAACGATGACGGTGTTGTCTAGCAATTGATCGCCAAACCAGCGCATGCCGACGGTGGCGGCCAGTATTTTGTCGAGCGGTTTGGCGGGGTCCTTGAGCAGGTCGAGTGCGATCCATTGTTCAATCAGTGTGCCGACGGCGTCAAGAGCGGAATCTTCGCCCATCGCCTGAAAGCCATCGGAACTCACCGTAGCGCGGCTGGCTAGGTTATGCGTCCAGCCTCGACCTAAGGAACCATCATCGCCACGCATGGCGGAGTTGTATTGCCGCCGTAGATTCAGTGCCTGTGGAAATTCGCCGACACCGACGTTGATGTCTTCGTGGGCGTAAAGATAGTTGCCGCGAACGAGGTCGATGGGGTCACCCAGCGTGTAGCCGCCGATGCCGGTATTGGTCAGCGTGTTGATCGACGTATTGAGGCCGAAGTTGGCTGCATTGGCCGGAGTTGTGCTGCTGGTGCCCGCGCCACCCAGAAGCGAGCCGCTGCCGCTGCCGATAATGGCGCCGATCGAATTGCTGCGCAGATCGAAATAACCGACGCCCGACCAGTTCGCTTCTGCAATGTTGCATTGGGACGGTAAAATCAGTCGCGCACCTGCGCTCACTGCACTCTGAAAGCGGCCTGTCCAGTTGCTGCAGGACACCAGGGTGGTCGCTATCGCGGCGTAATTCGCTGCCTTGGCATCGTAGATGCGATAGCCGTTACCAATTGCCATATCCACCAGCTTGACCGTGGAAACGGCACTGGTGCCGATCACTTGCTGCACGGCGACGGATTCAAGAATGCTGCCGTGCATGGCGCTACTGTAAAAGACAGCCGATTCTGCTGCGCTATCTTTTGTATCGCTGATGACGCTGACAATATTTCCCGGCAAGTCGACGTAGGCTGTGTTGTCTTGATAACCCGCCAGACCGAATCGATGAAAGACCAGGGTGTTGGTCTTGGCCAATCGATCCGTCATGGCCGCTGCACGATCCGTTTCAGTGATCCATGTTGCTGCCAGAATGGCAAGCGTTCCGCCCAATACGGACTCGGAGGTATCGGTGCTACCGATGACGCGCGAGTCAACGACCTTTTTGCGATGCTGTTCTATCAATCCCCGTCCGGATGCGCCCCAACCATTGCTGATGGAATAGATGTTGGCTGTTCCTGCTTTGACTTGCTGGGTGACTTGCTGATTCGCACTTGAGACCGCGTGGGTCACCGTGAATGTGACAGACCCTGTCGCCCCAGCGGTTTGCGCGGTTCCTGTCGCAAGTAATTGACCATCAAGTATCAGTTGCGGTTGCAAGGAAGTATTGAAGAGCAAGCTCAAGCGCTTGCCGTAAATTGCGTCCGAGGTCAGAGTTTGATCTATACCGGCAAACTGGACGCGTAAGGCGGATTTGTAGTTAGCGGGAAGGTCTGTCCACTCCGTCATGGCGACGCTGGTGTCGCGATAGGGCAAAGCCGTCTGGCGCAGGTCGGCGCCCGTATAGGGAATGATGGTTTGCCCGCCGATGACATCATCAAGCGCAGCCGTCGGGTTTTGACTGCGCAAATATGTGGCCAGATTGCCGGCGTAAGTCGTCAGATTATTGCGTATCGCCGTGCGATTGAGGTTCTGAATGTAATCCGCTGTCTGTGTAGCGCCTTGTTTGGCATTCGTCAGGAAATTTGTCGCGTTGTAACCGCTCGCGACCGTCAAATCGATACCGGTTTTGAAGCTATGCGGTTTGAATGAGGGATCAAAATAATACGATGTTCCATTGATTGTGGCTTTGACCCAGACATGATCGAATTTGATTGTTACCAGGCCGGCTATCAGCAAATTCGTCGGGGTACAATTGTAACTTCCGGTCGGGATCGCTTTGGCAGGGTCGTATGGGATACCGCCATTGCTCAACAGGGAAAATACTGCACAGATATTGCTGGTATTGACACCTAGCCAATCATGCACTTGCGTGGCACTCAACGTGATCTGCCCTTTGACGAAACTTGCCGTATAACCGGCTTGCCTCAACAGGGCGACCAGCAAGTCCGCCTGATCGAAGGCCGTACCTGAGTTGTCCAACATAGCGCCGAATGCACCCTTTTGCATGCCCCATACGGGGTAGTATGCAATGGTGTTGCGTACGTAGTCATAGATGAGATCCGGATCATTGCGCAAGGCGCGCGCCAGTTCGGCAACCGACGGGGCGCCCAATGCATTGGCGCTGCCCACCAGGCTGGCGCTTTCTGTTTTTGCTAGCCGGGCATCCTGGATGCTGGTGCCTAGCGGACTACCTGATTGGGTTTGATTCAGATTGGCCGGCAACCACCGTGCGGCGATCCTCGCTTCTGATTCCGCCGGTGTCACCGGGGAAAGCTGAATTCGCTGCCAACCAGGCACTTGGGCGTGAGCCGTTGATACACCAACGCCGACGCCAACACCACTCAGTCCGAGCATCATTACCAACATCGCCACGGCATGATGTCCACGTTGCCATCCACGCCCCTTGCGGTACCCGATCGGTTTATGCTGCGTAAGCAGTTTCTTGATGGCGGTTATTGCGTGCGTCATGCCAAGAAGCGTTGAATTGATTTTTTTGATGTCATATTGACCTTGAAACTATTGTTTTGTTTGCGTCACTGTGCGAACCTGGCCGTGTATTGCCAGCGTCGATATTGGCCTGACTTGCGTAGGCACTACCTCACTGCACCGTTTGCATGAGCATCGAATTAAATCAGATGCTGACTCAAGGATAGGAAGTTCGGCAGCGAGGATAGGAAATTCAATCGCGTAAGTCAACTTAACGTCGCCCAACATCCCCAACCAATCCGATTCCCATCGTCGAAATCATGACAAATTAATACCGTTTTGCACTTGATGCTCAGGACGAATAAATTTTTTGGCGCGGGCATTTAGGTTATTCCCGTTCGTGCTGAGTAGCCTTGCTCTGCAAGGCATATCGAAGTATGAACGGGCGTCAACAAAGGAAAATAGGATTAACGGACAAACCATAATGGAACAAGAATATTTTGGAGTGGGGCTTGCTATACTGAGCCTAACGTTAATAATTGATGAGACATTCAGTAATAATTGATGAGACATTTAGTTTGCAAAAACTGGGTTTTTGTAACTGTGAAAGAAATCATAACATTGTCAGCAATATAATTTTGATTTGAATGTACTTGGTCTGAGATGAGTGCTATGGGCGAATTACGGAAAATAGGGGGATTGCGGAATTTGCCCAAATTGTTAACGTTACGATTGAGTTTGGCACTTCGCTAATGAGTTGGCCATGGCATCCCCGTGGTGCAATACGATTGGACAAATAAATAAGAATAGATCACGGTTAGATTGAAGGTGAATCTGAAGGAGAATCAAAGAGTCCGAGATCGGAATCAAGCACTCGCCGCATGCAGCGGGGTATTAACACCGCTCTCCAAGCTGCTGGCTTTCAGCCAGCCTTTGCCCCAAGGGACGGGGAATTGAACCCGGAGAGATTAATATAAAGTTATGAAAAATTTAATTGGCTTACTCGTTGCATTCCTGTTGTCACTTGGTCAATCCTGCGCTGCGGACAGCTATACCTACGACGCGCTGAGTCGTCTTACCAGAGTGGCCTTCGCAAACGGTATCGCAATTGACTATGTTTACGATGCAATGGGTAATCTGCTATCCACAATTAATACCATTCCTTTTTCCCCTTCAGATGCACCCACCGTTACCACGGTCACTACCGGCAACGGAAGTGCCACTATTAGTTTCACTGCGCCTGCCAATAATGGAGGCTCGCCTATTATTAGTTACACCGCCATCAGCTCGCCTAGCGGATTTACGGGTTCTTGCCTGGCACCCTGTTCGTCAATCACCATTAATGGGCTAACTAATGGTACGGCCTACACCTTTACGGTTACAGCTACTAATGTTGCAGGTACAAGCGCGTCATCCGCTGCCTTGAACAGTGTGACACCAAGCGCGCAGGGTATAGACCACGCTCCACGCGTCCCGCGTGCCTTTGTAGCATCTTATGGATTAGATTCAAACATCACGTTTAATTGCGATACGGCTCATCCCTGCCGTACGTTTTATACAGCAATAGCTGTGGTCAATGCAGATGGTGAAGTCGTAGCAGTCGACTCTGCTGCTTATGGCGTCGTCACGCCCACTCGATCTGTTTCTTTGACGGCCGCTCCAGGTGTCTATGCCGGCATGTCCGTCTTTCCAGGTGCAACGGGCGTGACGATTGCCACCCCCGGCGTAAATGTGGTGCTGCGCGGCCTGACCATCAATGGTCAAGGAGGTGATTCAGGAATTTTAATGTCCGCTGGTGCGAAGCTTTCAATTGAAAACTGTGTTATTTCCAATTTTAATGGTGTCAATCAACACGGTGTTTTTGTTAATACAGCAGCTACCGTGCGGATGGTTGACACCATTGTTCGTGATAATAGCGTTGGCATTGGGGTTCAGGGAGGCGCGACGGCCGCTATTTCGAAATCCAAGTTTCTCGGCAATGACAGCGGCATCCTGGTTCAAAGCGCTGCCGGCACAACAACAACCGTTGCTGTCAGCAATACCGTCGTAACTGGAGGTGGTACTGGCATAGAGGCATTTTCGGGTACTTCCGGAAACGCCCGGATAAATATAGTCCGTTCAACAGTCACAAATAATACTGTCGAAGGTATCGTGGCATCTGCCACTGCTGGAACTGCCTCGGTCACCCTCAACAAAAGCATGGTATCGGGCAATGCGATTGGGTTTTATAAGGGCACCGGTGGAACGTTGAGTTCGCTGGGCAATAACACCATAACGGATAACGGCTCTAACACTGGCGCGCTTACTTTGATCACGCCCAAGTAATTATTGAAGGTTGGAGCTGGGTTGTCGTTGTGTTTGATTTTTAATCAGGCGAGTGCTACTTTTTTTCTTGACAATGTGGCCCCCAGAGTGCTTCCCATAGCGTAATTACCGATGCGGTGTCGATTTCTTTTCTGTCAATTCGATAGGGGGATTGGTTATTCAGGCGCATCTTGTGCTGCAGTGCGCGCAGGGTGCGGTAGCAGTTGCTGGCCGCCTCCGCCAATTCTACTTTTATTAATCCTAGTTCACCGGCGAGCATGAGTAGTGCCAAGTTACCGCTGTTAGCAGTCAGTTTTGGCTCGGCGTGAGCATAGGCCAATACCAAAAATTGCACTATGAACTCGATATCCACCATACCGCCGCGATCATGCTTGATATCGAATAAATCGCTGTCATTTGGATGGGTGTCCAGCATTTTCTGCCGCATTGCTACGATCTCCTGGCGCAGCACATTCAGATCACGCGGTTTGCGCAAAACGTTGTTGCGAATGATTTCAAATTGTTTGCCTACTTGTTCATCTCCAGCACAGAAGCGCGCTCGCGTCAGCGCCTGGTGTTCCCACACCCAAGCGTGCTGCTGCTGATATTCAGCGAACGCGGGAATGGAACTGACCAGCAGGCCGCTAGCGCCATTCGGACGCAGGCGCAAATCTATTTCATACAAACGACCCGCTGAGGTATAGCTGCTTAACAAGGTATTGATGCGCTGAGCCAGTCGGGCATAGATTTCTGCTGCGTCGGAATGCTGGTCGTCGTACAAAAAAATCAGGTCGAGATCAGCAGAATAGCCGAGTTCGCGACCCCCCAGTTTGCCATAGGCAATAATGGCAAATTGCGCTTGCTGTTGGTGTTTCTTGCGCGCATCACGCCAACACAGTTGCAACACATGCTGCAAAATCAAATCGGCCAGGTTGCTGAGATGGTCGCTTAGCGTTTCCAACGGCAACAACCCTTGTAAATCCATTGCCAATAAATGGAATGTTTGGGCATGTTGAAATTGACGCAGCACATCCATTTGGCGTTCGGTATCCGTATTGCATTGATCCAGTTGTGTCAACAGTTCAGCATCTAGAGCAATCCAATTGGGTGCCTGGTAGATTTCACGCGTATCGAGCAATTCATCCAGCAGAATGGGATGCTTGATTAAGTATTCGCATGCCCACTCACTGGCGCTGGCAAGGCCGATCAAACGTGGCAAAACCTTTGGATATTCGGCCAGAAAGGCCAGATAAGAGGCGCGTCGACTAATGCTTTCCAACAGATTGAGTATGCGCAGCAAGGTTTGGTCACGGTTGCTCGGCACTGCACATAGCGTAATGAACTGCGGGATCAATTTGTCCATGCGTTGGCGGCTTGAGTCCGGTAGTTGGCGGTAGCGGCCGCTGTCACGAATATGCAATAGCCGTTCAGCCAAGGTCATTGTGTCTACATAACCTAATTTGCCAAGGTCATTTTGTAATTCATCCGCATTTAAATTTTCGTGCCAAAGCGTACTTGCTATCGCGTTATCTTTTTGCGTGCTGAAAATTTGGGCGAACTGACCGCTTACTAACGAGCGGTGGTGGTTTAATTGTTTCAACATGGCGCCGTATTCTGGATAGCCCATGCCTTCGGCTAACAAAGCTTGATCGATAATATTTTTAGGTAAGTCATGAGTTTGCTGGTCATCCAGATATTGCAGGCGATGCTCCAGATTACGTAAAAAAACATAAGCTGCACTCAACTCTATTACGGTATCTGCGGTAAGTTGGCCGTTATCGCGCAGAAGTTGCAACACTTGCAAGGTGGGACGGATGCGCAGGCTGGCATCGCGCCCGCCACGGATCAATTGAAAAACCTGGGCTATGAACTCAATTTCGCGGATGCCACCTGGCCCCAGTTTGATATTGTCAATTCGGTCACGTCGCTGCACTTCATGGCTAATTTGTACATGTAGTTTGCGCATGGATTCGAATGCGCCGAAGTCCAGATATTTGCGGAATATAAAGGGTTGCACGAGCTGCATAAGCTCTTGCGTAGCGGGATAGTCTGCTGGAGAAATTACTCGAGCTTTAATCCAGGCGTAACGTTCCCATTCTCGACCTTGCTCTACAAGATATTCCTCCACCGCTGCGAAACTCATCACCAATGGTCCGCTGTCACCATAAGGCCGTAAACGCATGTCCACGCGGAATACATAGCCTTCCTGGGTTAGTTCGCTAATCAGGCTAATGAGGCGACGCCCCAGGCGGGTAAAAAAATCGTGGTTACTTATACTGCGAGAGCCATTGCTGTTGCCGTCTTCCGGATAGACAAAAATAAGATCAATATCAGAGGAGACATTGAGTTCCATGCCACCCAGCTTGCCCATGCCAATTACCAGCAATTGTTGCGGCGTGCCGCTCAGTGCACCTATGGGCTGACCATACTGTTGCACCAGTGTCTCCATAATAAAGGATTGTGCGCGCTGCACGGTCAGTTCTGCCAGTGCAGACATGCAGGTCATTACTTCTTCCAGATTGGCTAATCCACCAAGGTCGCGCGTCAGTAGCTTGAGTATGACGCGCTTGCGCAACCAGCGTAGCGCACGTGACAGCGAATCTTCGCTCGTTACGGGTAGGGTGGCTAACCATGCCGTCATTTCATCCATATTGCACGGTTGAGCATAGTGCGCACACAGCCACGGTAGTAATTCGCCTTCACTATCGAGCAGGCGCTGTGCATATCGGCTGCCACGCAGGGCGCGCTGTAAAACAATATCAAAATTAGCGGAAATGGGCATGATGACGGTATTCATTGAGGGGGCTTAGGGTTAAACTGTTTATATCTTTAATGGTTCATTATAAATCTGCTATGCGTGCCTTGGCTTGTTTGTTTACATGGTCACTTGGCCATCCCATTTTATGTTGAGAGTTTGCTTGCGCTTTTGTGGGCGTTGCTGCAATCAATTAACACGATTCGTGCTATTGGGTGCGGTGTTGCTGTTGTTCGCTGGCGGGGGATTATTGCTGACATTGCGTTACTGGATATTGCCCGATATCGAACGTTATCACGACCACATCAGCGCTATGGTCAGTCATGTTGTTGGTCAGCCAGTGACTATTGGCAAGATTGAGGCAGACTGGCATGGCATTCGCCCGCATCTCCTGTTTACGGATGTGCTTATTCTGGATAAACAGGGACAAACTTTGCTCGCATTGCAGCGAGTGGACAATGTGGTGTCGTGGATGACAGCGCTGACAGGTCAAGTACGCCTATATAGCCTGGAGATTAACCAGCCAGACCTGTTGATAAAGCGGGATGCGCAAGGCTTGTTGTATATCGCTGGCATAAAGATGTCGAGTAATATCCCCGGTCAGCCTGCGGATCACGGGCTGGCGGATTGGTTATTGCACCAAAAGCACATTGTAGTTCGTGGCGCGCGCATCACTTGGCAGGACGAGCAGCGTGCTGCGCCCCCATTAATATTAAATCAAGTAAACATGCTCATTGAAAACAGTGGGCGTCGCCACAGTTTTTCGTTGCGAGCGCAACCTCCAGCGGGATTGTCTGCGCAACTGGATCTGCGGGGTGATTTCTTTGGTACCAGTTTTGACAACTTCAATGCTTGGCGCGGGGAGTTGTATACCCAGCTTGATTATGTCGATGTTGCCGCTTGGAATACATGGTTACCGCTACCCATTTCGCCCAAACGGGGTAGAGGCGCGTTGCGCGGTTGGCTGGGGGTTGAGAACGGAAAAATCAACAAGTTTACTGCTGATCTAGCGCTGGCTGACGTACAGACACAATTGGCCGATGATTTGCCGCTTCTCGATGTGATCAAGCTGCGTGGGCGTGTTGAATGGCACGACGTGGTTCGGGGTTTTGAAATTTCCACGCGAAAATTATCATTGCAGATGAGTAATGAACTGGCGTTGCAGCCCATTGATTTATACCTGCGTTTTGCAGATGCGACAGACAAACAACCTGCTAGCGGTGCGGTGCGCGTCAATACGCTGGATATTGACCGCTTCACCAGTTTGATGCATTTTCTGCCGTTGACGCATAGTATGAAGCAACACCTTGCCAAATTTGCGCCTCAGGGACGGATCTCCGATGTGCAGGCAAAATGGCGGGGTGATTTCGATAAGCTATTGAATTATGAGATTAAGGCGCGTTTCGACGGATTATCCATACGACGCGCGGATAATATTCCGGGATTTACGCGACTGAGCGGCCAAGTGGATGGTAACGACGCTAACGGTACGTTATCACTCAATACGCGCAATTTTTTGGTGGATGCGCCACTGATTATGCCCGAGCCTTTGGCATTTGATTCGCTCATTGCACAGTTGAGTTGGCAAAAACGTGACCGCGGGATGGAAGTCAAATTTAATAAGGTGTCCATCGCTAACGCAGACGTTGCCGGAAATTTTTTTGGTAGCTATCAGTCACTACCTCAAAGTCCTGGCCTGATTGACTTGACTGTTCGTCTGACGCGCGCCGCAGTGCAGCATACTGCTCGGTATATTCCATTGGTTGCGTTGAATAGCGAAGCCCACAATTGGATACGAAATGCGTTGATCGACGGGCACGCAGATGACTTTAACCTGCGCCTGAAGGGTGATTTGAATGATTTTCCATTCGATGGAAACCGTAATGGCTTGTTTCAGATCAGGGCGCGTGCAACGGGAGTGACGGTGGAGTACGCGAAAGATTGGCCTCGTGTGGAAAATGCTGTTGCAAAATTGGTGATTCAGGGTAAACGGCTTGAGGTGACTGCTCCGACCGCTATGACTGCGGGCGGATCTGTGAAAAATGTTAGTGTCGTTCTGCCGGATATAGAAAGTCCTGGCCTGCTATTGCAAGTGCGGGGCGAGTCGGTGGGTGAAACGAAGCATGGTCTGAATTTTATTCAGCAAAGTCCGGTGCGCGAATATATCGATGGCCTCACCGATAACATGACGTCGAGTGGGATTGGTAATTTGAATCTACAAGTGGATATTCCATTGCGTGGTAGTAAGCCGGCAATGGTTTCCGGCCGTTATCGCTTTCTCGACAATGAAGTGAGTTTGGGCAAGAGCGTGCCAACTTTACATAAAGTTAATGGTGATCTGCTGTTCAGTGAATCATCGGTACGCACGGAGAACGTCACGATGCAAGTGCTTGGAGGACTTGCCACCCTGGCATTGCAGAGCAATAAAGATGGCGCTGTAAATGCCAAGATAGTCGGTCGCGCAAATATAGACGCTCTACGTGAGGTTGCGCCGCATTCGTTGTTGAATTATCTGCATGGTAGTAGTGATTGGGAGTCAGAAATTACGGTTTTAAAAAAACACATCAGTATGCAGCTCACTTCCAATTTGATCGGACTGGCATCTGATCTGCCCGCGCCATTTGCAAAGCGTGCCAGCGAGATTATTCCGCTGCGCTTCGAGATGAATAGCATGACGCCGCAACAGGACTTGTTATCGGTGCAATATGGCAAACTCCTCAGCGCGAAATTTTTGCGTTGGGATGAGGGAGGTGAACGGGTCATCAAGCGCGGCACAGTCAATTTTGGCAATGCGGGCAAGTGGTTGGAAAAGGATGGCGTGTGGCTCGTCGGCACCATGCCGCAGTTATCGATGGAAGGCTGGGGAGCGCTGGCTAGTGCGTCAGACGGGTCGACACCGGTCAGTATCGCGGGTGTCGACTTGCTGATCCAGAAGATCAGTGGGTATGGTTATATGGCCGATGATCTTCGTATCATTGCACGCAATATTAATGGCACGATTGCTGCGCAACTGGCCGCTAAGTCAGTTAATGGCGAAGTGAGTTGGCAGCCGCATGGTAATGGTAAGTTTGCTGCTCGTCTGAAAAACTTGTCTCTGGAGTTGGATCGGGATGAAAGTGGCAAAAAGAAGAGTACGATAATTCCATTTATTGCTATTAAAAAAAATGTTGCTGGCATGAAACATCCCACGCTCGACGTGGCTGTGAGCAGCCTCACGCTGAATGGAAAGAATCTGGGCAAGCTGGAGTTATTGGCGCAACAGCATGAGCGCGACTGGCTGTTGGAGCGCTTAATTATCACTAACCCAGACGGTGAGTTGACTGCGGATGGAAAATGGCAGATGGGCCCTGGCGGGGAGCAAACTCAAGTCAACCTCAAGCTGGAAATCAGTGATGCAGGGAAAATTCTGGGCCGTTCCGGCTACCCAAATAGCGTGAAGGACGGCAGCGGAGAACTAGAAGGGACGTTTTCTTGGCCCGGCGCGCCTGCTGAATTCAGCTATGCCACGCTGGATGGCACGCTCAAACTGAGTACCGGAAAAGGACAGTTCCTGCAAATCGATCCAGGCATTGGTAAGCTGCTCAGTATTCTGAGTCTGCAAGCCCTGCCCAAACGGATTACGCTGGATTTTACGGACATTTTCAGCGCTGGTTTTAAATTTGATAGCATCAACGGAGTGGCGCAAGTCAGTAAGGGGATGCTGTTTACTAATGATTTTAAAATTGAAGGCTCGGCCGCCAAAGTGACAATGAGTGGGCAGGTGGATCTAAACCAAGAAACGCAAAACTTGCGTGTGCGCATTCTGCCTACGGTGGGGAACACAGCATCCCTGCTGAGCGCGTTTGCCGCTGGTCCGGTAGTCGGCATTGGGGTCTTCATTGCTAACAAGATATTGCGCGAACCGCTCGATAAGTTGGCGTCGTTTGAATACAATATTACGGGTGCTTGGGCCGACCCGAATGTAGAAAAAGTGGGTGCAGGCAAGTCTGTGGCGCCACCATGAAATCATACTATGAAAGAATTGGAAGTATGCAAGACGAAAATACCACCCAACGACGTGTCGCGGCTCATGCGCAAATTAAGACTTTTAAGGTTGCTGCTGTGCAAATGGCTTCGGGGCCAAATGTACCGGGTAACCTGAGCGAAGCGCGCCGCCTGATCGAAAAAGCTGTGGATCAGGGCGCCCGCCTGGTTGTATTACCGGAATATTTTCCCATTATGGGACTGAATGATACGGATAAATTGGCGGTGCGCGAGCAACCGGGTAGTGGCGAAATTCAGACTTTTTTAAGTGAGACTGCGCGTGCGCATAAAATCTGGCTGGTCGGCGGTTCCATCCCACTGGTCGCCGATGTGCCGGACAAAATGCGTAATGCCTGTCTGGTGTATGACGATAATGGAGAACAGGTTGCGCGCTATGACAAAATCCATTTATTCAATCTCGAACTCGGCAATGAGCGTTACCATGAGGGGCGGACTATTGAGGCAGGTGAGCAGGTAGTGGTGGTGGATAGCCCATTCGGCCGCATTGGTTTGGCGATTTGTTACGATTTGCGTTTTCCTGAGTTGTTTCGCGCTATGCACGATGTAAATATTATTGTGCTGCCTTCCGCCTTCACTGAGACCACTGGAAAAATGCATTGGGAGGTATTGGTGCGCGCGCGCGCCATCGAAAATCTGGCTTATGTAGTGGCCGCAGGGCAGGGCGGTTATCACATCAATGGCCGTGAAACACACGGTAATAGTATGATCGTTGATCCGTGGGGGAGGGTGCTGGATCGATTGCCACGTGGCTCAGGAGTCGTGGTTGCGGAAATAAATCCATCCTATCATGCTAGCCTGCGCGCCAGCTTGCCCGCGCTGTCCCACCGTACGCCTTACCTCATGTTAGATTTAAAACACGTGGCGCCTGATTCTTGGGATGTACAGCGGGGAACGACTTGATGCAAAGCTTGTCTTGTTGAATAACAATAAGCTGGTTGAATAACAATAAGCTGGATTTTTTGTAACGATCTTTTAAATTTCTATGGGTTTGACAATGCAAAATAACGATACTGTATTTGCTCTTGCACAGCAGTCACTGCTTGCACCGCATGCGCTTGAAACTCGCCATCTGGAGCAAATGTTTTCTAAAATGCTGGCGCATAAAGTGGATTACGCTGACCTGTATTTTCAATACAGTCGCGCCGAAAGCTGGTCGCTTGAAGAAGGTATCGTCAAGTCTGGCAGTTTTGGTATCGAGCAGGGTGTAGGTGTGCGGGCAGTGAGCGGTGAAAAGACCGCTTTTGCTTATTCTGATGACATCAGTTTGGCAGCCTTGGAAAGTGCCGCACTGGCTACGCGCGCGATTGCACGGCAGGGCGGGACGCAAACTGTGCCGCTATTACACGCGAACAGCAACAGACATTTTTATCTACCACATGATCCTATCGCCAGTTTGAAAGATGCGGACAAGGTCGCGATGCTGGAACGCCTGGAGCGTTATGCGCGCGCCCTGGATCCGCGTGTTACTCAGGTGATAGCGGGACTAGCAGGCGAGTATGAGGTGGTGTTGGTGGCGCGTAGCGATGGTTTGATGAATGCTGACATCCGTCCATTGGTGCGCTTGTCGGTGCAAGTTATTGTGGAAAGTAACGGCAAGCGTGAGCAGGGGTCATCTGGCGGGGGCGGACGTTTCGACTATGCCTTTTTTACCGACGAAGTATTATACGATTACGCCGCCAAGGCGGTACATCAGGCAGTTATTAACCTGGGTGCCAGACCCGCGCCAGCGGGTAATATGACTGTGGTGCTCGGTTCCGGTTGGCCTGGTATTTTGCTGCATGAGGCCGTTGGGCACGGTCTGGAGGGTGATTTCAACCGTAAAGGCAGCTCTACTTTTTCCGGCCGGATCGGTGAACGGGTAGCAGCCGAAGGTGTTACGGTAGTGGACGATGGCACAATTGCTAACAGGCGCGGCTCGCTGCAAATGGATGATGAAGGCAATCCTACGCAACGCACGGTTTTGATCGAGGACGGCATCCTTATGGGCTATTTGCAGGACACTTTGAATGCGCGCCTGATGGGCGTGCCAATTACCGGTAATGCTCGGCGCGAATCTTTTGCGCATCTGCCGATGCCGCGCATGACTAACACCTATATGCTGAATGGCGATAAAGACCCACAGGATATTATTGCTTCAGTCAAGCATGGGTTGTATGCCGCGAATTTTGGCGGGGGACAGGTGGATATTACAAGCGGCAAGTTCGTGTTTTCCACCGCTGAAGCATACATGATTGAAGACGGTAAAATCACTTACCCGGTGAAGGGTGCAACCCTGATCGGCAATGGCCCTGAGGCGTTAACCCGTATCTCAATGATAGGCAACGACATGGCGCTTGATCCCGGTGTCGGCGTTTGTGGTAAGGAAGGTCAGAGTGTGCCGGTAGGCGTGGGTCAGCCAACGGTAAGAATAGAGGGATTGACTGTGGGCGGTACTGCGTAGGGTGTCATTCGTAGCGTGATGTGAGGAGCATAACCGCACATCACGCTACGCTTTTCATTCTTGATGACACTTTAACTATTGCACTCCTATCAAAATCTTCATCTGCTGAATAAAAACTGGACTAGCTGCCCACATTTATGCGTCCGTTACCGCGCCTAAGCTTGCGCTAGACACCAATTGGGCATATTTTGCTAATACGCCGCGTTTATAGTGTGGTGCTGGCGGTTGCCACAGGGCACGACGCCGTGCAAGCTCTTGGTCGTTTACATTCAGTTGTATCAGGCGGGCTTCAGCATCAATGGTTATAGAATCCCCCTCTTCGACCAGTGCTATGGTACCGCCCATGGCTGCTTCGGGTGCAACGTGTCCAACTACAAAGCCGTAAGTGCCCCCTGAAAAGCGACCGTCGGTAATAAGCGCGACGCTTTCGCCCATTCCGGCGCCTACCAAAGCGGCCGTGGGTGATAACATTTCACGCATCCCCGGCCCCCCTTTCGGGCCTTCGTAGCGGATTACCAGTACTTCTCCGGGATTGATTTTTTCTGCAAGAATTGCTTCCATGCACGTTTCCTCTGAATCGAATACGCGCGCGGGGCCGGTAATTTTCGAATTTTTAATACCACTTATTTTGGCCACTGAACCTTCCGTTGCCAGATTGCCTTTAAGGATCGCTAAATGTCCTTGCGGATAAATTGGATTATTCCAAGCTCGAATCACGTCTTGATCAGAACGTGGTTCTGCGGGTACATTTTTAAGTACCTCTGCGACAGTTTCGCCGGTGATAGTCAAGCAGTCACCATGCAGCAAGCCGTGTACCAAGAGCATCTTCATGACTTGCGGAATGCCGCCGGCTTGGTGAAGATCGGTTACAACGTAGCGCCCGGATGGTTTCATATCGGCAAACACAGGGACGCGTTTTCGGATTGTTTCAAAATCATCAATGCTTAAGTCAACATCCATCGCATGCGCGATTGCCAGCAAATGTAAGACCGCATTAGTCGTGCCACCTACCGCCATAACCACGGAAATTGCATTCTCGAAAGCTTTTTTGGTTAAAAGTTGAGACGGTAAAATTTGTTTCTGGATAGCTTGTACCAGTACTTCGGCCGAGCGTGCGGCGCTGTCGGATTTTTCCGCATCTTCTGCCGACATAGTGGATGAATACGGCAGACTTATACCCATGACTTCAAATGTGGATGACATGGTGTTAGCTGTAAACATTCCACCACAGGAACCCACTCCGGGACAGGCTTTGCGCTCGACCGCCAGAAGCTCTGCTGCATCGATTCGATGCGCGATGAATTGCCCCACTGCCTCGAAACTGCTGACGATGGTCAAATCACGTCCGTTGAGGTGACCGGGTTTGATGGTGCCACCATAAACGAAAATAGCCGGAATGTTCAAACGTGCGAAGGCAATCATGGCGCCCGGCATGTTTTTATCGCAGCCACCGACGGCGAGTATGCCGTCCATGCTTTGAGCACGACAGACCGTCTCAATTGAGTCAGCAATCACCTCGCGGCTCACCAGCGAGCATTTCATGCCTTCGGTACCCATCGAGATGCCGTCAGAAATTGTGATAGTTCCAAACATCTGTGGCATCGCACCCGCGGCGTGGGCCGCTTGCTCAGCCCGGGTCGCTAAAGTTCCTAACCCCGCATTGCAGGGGGTAATAGTGCTGTACGCATTGGCGATGCCTACAATAGGTTTGTTAAAATCACCATCGCCAAAACCTACGGCGCGCAACATGGCACGATTAGGCGAACGCTGCACACCTTGTGTTATGGCTTTACTATGGATGTTGCTAGGCATGATGCTTCCTTTAAATAAATTAAGTTGATACTTGTTCTGCGCTGCGTAATGGATATTGTAATTGAGATTGAAAAGTGAAATTATTTGGTGACACAACGCATGACTAATGGTAGCAGAAATCAAGCTACATTATAGGCAGCAAGTAGCTCAGTTAACGTGTATTGGAGAACTTAGTGATCCAAACCTTGCGAGCATAGAAACTGACCTTACGTTAGTAATGCTTGGTTTACAATACTTCTCTATTGAGCTATTTTTTCATGAATCATTATGGAGTTCACTGATGAAAACAAAAGCTGCAGTCGCATGGAAGGCCGGTGCGCCGCTGACGATTGAAGAAGTTGATCTTGCAGGGCCAAAAGAGGGTGAAGTGCTGGTCGAGATTAAAGCGACCGGAATCTGCCACACCGATTATTACACCTTGTCGGGTTCTGATCCGGAGGGTATTTTCCCGTCGATTCTAGGTCACGAAGGCGCGGGTATCGTAGTCGATGTCGGCCCGGGTGTTTCCTCTGTTAAAAAATACGACCATGTCATTCCTCTATATACCCCGGAATGTCGTCAATGCAAGTACTGCCTGTCGCGCAAGACCAATCTTTGTCAAGCCATCCGCTCGACTCAGGGTCGTGGTTTGATGCCGGATTCCACATCACGCTTCTCAATTGACGGTAAGGCCATCTATCACTACATGGGAACCTCGACTTTCTCCAACTACATCATTGTTCCTGAGATCGCATTAGCTAAAATCCGTGAGGATGCGCCCTTTGACAAGGCGTGCTACATCGGCTGTGGTGTGACAACCGGTGTCGGTGCCGTGGTTTTTTCAGCCAAAGTTGAAGCTGGCGCGAATGTGGTTGTGTTTGGATTGGGTGGAATCGGTCTGAACGTAATTCAAGGTGCAAAGATGGTAGGTGCTAACAAAATTATCGGAGTTGACATCAATCCCGGTCGAATTGAGATAGCACGCAAGTTCGGCATGACCGATTTCGTGAACCCGAAAGAAGTTGGAGATATTGTCAATCACATCATCCAGTTGACCGACGGTGGAGCTGATTACACTTTCGAATGTATTGGCAATATCACCACCATGCGGCAGGCACTTGAGTGTTGCCATAAAGGGTGGGGCCAATCATTCATCATTGGCGTTGCTGCCGCCGGGCAAGAAATTAGCACGCGCCCATTTCAACTGGTCACCGGTCGCGAATGGAAAGGATCCGCTTTCGGTGGAGCACGCGGCCGTACGGATGTTCCGAAAATTGTTGACTGGTACATGGACGGTAAACTGAATATTGATGATTTGATTACCCATACATTACCGCTGGAACGCATCAATGAGGGTTTTGATTTGATGAAGAGCGGCGAGTCGATCCGTTCTGTCGTGCTGTATTGAATGGCCGCGTCATGCTTGAACTGATTAGCGAATACGCATGTTTTGGAGGGGCTCAGCGGTTCTATAGTCATCATTCCGAAGCAATCGGCTTGCCGATGCGTTTTTCGGTATTCCTGCCACCGCAGACTCGAGGAGGCAAGGTTCCCGCACTATTCTGCTTGGCCGGCTTGACCTGTACGGAAGAAACTTTCATGATCAAAGCGGGTGCACAGCGTAGTGCTGCGCAGCAAGGACTGATGCTGGTTGCGCCCGATACCAGTCCGCGCGGCGCCAATCTTCCAGGAGAAGCGGACAGCTGGGATTTTGGGGTTGGCGCAGGTTTCTATCTCGATGCGATAGAAACACCCTGGAACAAGCATTATCGTATGTACAGTTATGTGTTGGAACTATATGAACTGATAGTGCGGGAATTCCCGGTGTTGCCTGCCAACATTGGCATTACCGGGCACTCAATGGGCGGGCATGGGGCGCTTGTTTTGGCGCTGCGCAATCCGGATCTTTTTAAAACGGTATCGGCATTTGCGCCGATCTGTGCACCGAGTAAATGTCCTTGGGGTGTAAAGGCATTTACTGCATATCTGGGCGGTGAGCAAGAGAACTGGCAGAAATACGATGCCAGTGCGCTCATGGAACAAAGACATGCGCCCTTTCCAAGCGGAATATTGATTGATCAGGGGTTAAGCGATAAATTTCTGCCCAATCAATTGTTTCCTCATGCGTTCGAGGCAGCTTGCCAAACTGCTCAGCAGCCATTGGAGCTGCGCAGGCATGCTGACTACGACCATGGATATTATTTTATTTCGACGTTTATTGAAGAACATATTCGATTTCACCACCAAAAATTAGGTGGAATTGCTCGGTAAAGGTGTTGATCGTATGCATCCAATTGCCAGCGTCAGCAGCATCACAGACGAAAATAGCTGGTGGAAGTGGATTTAAAGACAACGATTCACCCGGTAGCTACTATTTTAAAAAATGCTCAATTAAGATTGAGGTTGTAAAATTTCCTGATGGATATTCTATTAATTTGTGAGGCTGTGATTGCCATTGATACGATGGCTTGATACAGTGCGGTGTTTTTTCAACTAAAGGGAGTCATACTATGAATAAAGCGGAGTTGATTGATGCAGTAGCGAAGTCCACAAAAAATTCCAAGGTCAATGTCGAGGAAATACTGAATGCGTTGATGGCTGCTATACAAGCGTCATTGGTAAAAGGCGATAACGTGCAGCTGATTGGTTTTGGCACCTTTGCTGTCGAACAGCGTGCTGCTCGGATAGGTCGAAATCCAGCTACCGGAAAAGAGCTGAAAATACCGGCCAAGAAAGTTGCGAAATTTAAAGTCGGCAGCAAGTTGAAAGACGCAGTTGCTGACGTCAAAGCTAAAAAGAAGTAACTAGCCAGCGCAATTAAGCGTGCCCCCACAAAGCCGGGGCACGTTACCTCATCATTTCTGAATTAGTCTCATACCTCATTTTTCGATCTCACGCGCTAAGCACTGAGGTTCATGTCTTTTTTAAGTTGCCTGCTTAATGCTATTTTCAGCATTGAATTGCACTTGTTTTGGCCGCCAGTCACGTTCATCTTTTGCTGAGCTCTCAATTTTCTTGAAATTGTCGCTTTGCCCATGTCAATTTTTTGGCCAATCTGAATTTGGTTCAAACTCGCTTGTTTCAACCTGTAAATCTGATATCGTTGGACGTGGCAATATTCAAAAAAAATTTAACCTCGAGTTGTAGCAGTAATGAACCTATGCGATAACTGATAAAGTGAATTCTTAGTTTGAGCGAAGACTGAGGACGCGCATCACATAAGGGGATATAAATGACAAGCAACGCGAAATATTTTGCTGCAATTTGTGTGGCGGATTCAAGCTCGAAGTGCAACACATTGCCAATTCACCTTTATTGCATAAAGACCAAGGGGTTTATGCTTTGGCGGCCTTGATGTCGGGTATTGGCGCAAGAGCGAATAAGCATTCTTGTTGTAGTTTAAAAGTCGTAGCCTAATAAAACGGTAACGCCAATGCTTGCCGTCTGATGGAGTGACTTCAATGTATAATCCGCCCTCGCCGGTAGCTTGATGGATTTTGGTTTCTAGCTTGGTGTTTCTGTTCTGGGGATCGGTAAGTATGAGTTCTTCGATAGGGCAGAAACATTCTGTAACTGCAATGGTGGGCGGGTTGATGCGTTAAAGGTGGGTAGAATTTTTAGGTTGTTTTGGCTTACCTCATTTATACCCGCTTTGCTTTGAGCTACTGTGATTAAATTTTAAATGAAATTAATCGATAAAACGTTATTTATTAGCATGTTATGTTAATAAATAATATGCCTTTAATCCGTACGATACAAGTTTAATGCACATGCAATACATTCGTAATTTTTCCATTATTGCCCACATTGATCACGGCAAGTCTACTTTGGCCGATCGAATTATTCAGTTGTGCGGCGGGCTTTCTGATCGCGAAATGGAGGCGCAGGTGCTCGATTCCATGGACTTGGAACGTGAGCGCGGCATCACCATCAAAGCTCAGACAGCTGCGCTGCAATATAAGGCCCGTGATGGCCAGATATACAATCTCAACCTGATTGATACGCCGGGACACGTCGATTTTTCTTATGAGGTATCGCGCTCATTATCTGCCTGCGAAGGCGCGCTTTTAGTCGTTGATGCATCTCAGGGAGTGGAAGCACAGACCGTTGCTAACTGCTATACCGCTCTTGATTTGGGAGTGGAAGTAGTGCCGGTGTTGAATAAGATTGACTTGCCATCTGCTAACCCGGAAAACGCCATTGAAGAAATCGAGGAAGTAATCGGTATCGATGCGCACGACGCGACACGCTGCTCGGCCAAGACAGGAGAAGGCGTACAGGATGTGCTCGAAGCTTTAATCGTTAAAGTGCCGGCACCTAAAGGTGACCCGGCTGCGCCGTTGTGCGCGCTGATTATAGATGCGTGGTTCGATAATTATGTTGGCGTAGTAATGTTGGTGAGGGTTTTTAACGGCACCTTGAAACCCAAGGATAAGATTTTGTTGATGGCTACTGGCGCGCAGCATTTGACTGAGCACATTGGTGTATTTACGCCGAAGTCGCAACCGCGGGAAGTACTGACTGCCGGCCAGGTCGGTTTCGTCATTGCGGGTATTAAGGAGCTGAAGGCGGCCAAGGTTGGAGATACCATCACGCTGGCAAACAGGCCCACAGCTACAGCTTTGCCGGGTTTCAAGGAAGTGCAGCCACAAGTATTTGCCGGATTGTTTCCAGTAGAATCCAATCAGTATGAATCGCTGCGTGATTCGCTGGAAAAGCTCAAGCTTAATGACGCTTCGTTACAGTATGAACCGGAAGTGTCGCAGGCATTGGGTTTCGGTTTTCGCTGCGGATTCCTGGGATTGCTGCATATGGAAATCGTGCAGGAACGACTGGAGCGCGAGTTCGACATGGATTTAATTACTACTGCACCTACCGTTATTTACGAGGTGGTGCAGCGCGACGGAACGCTGTTGGTAGTGGATAATCCATCCAAGATGCCCGATCCATCCAAGATCGAGGAAATCCGTGAGCCCATTGTGACAGTCAACTTGTATATGCCGAAAGAATACGTGGGTGCGGTGATTACATTGTGTACACAAAAGCGCGGTGTACAGCTCGATATGAGTTATCACGGTAAGCAAGTGTTGTTGATATATGAGATACCTATGGCAGAAATCGTACTTGATTTCTTTGACAGGCTGAAATCAATTTCGCGTGGCTATGCCTCAATGGATTACGAATTTAAGGAATACCGTCCGGCCGATGTAGTCAAGGTGGATATGCTGATCAACGGCGAAAAGGTAGATGCGCTGGCGATTATTCTGCACCGCAGCAACAGCCAGTTTCGCGGTCGAGAAGTGGCGGCCAAGATGCGTGAATTGATTCCGCGTCAGATGTTTGATGTGGCGATCCAGGCTGCTGTCGGTTCAAACATAATTTCGCGCGAAAATGTTAAAGCCTTACGAAAAAATGTATTAGCCAAATGCTATGGCGGCGACATTTCACGTAAGCGTAAATTGCTGGAAAAACAGAAGGCTGGCAAGAAACGTATGAAGCAAGTAGGTAATGTGGAAATTCCGCAGGAGGCTTTTTTGGCCATTCTGCAGGTAGGTGAAAAATAACGTAAAGACGGGAATCGAGATGGATTTTGCTTTAATTATGTTTGTATTGCTGCTGGTTACCGGTAGCGTGTGGTTACTGGATCGCTTTGTGCTGCAATCGAAACGCATAGCGTCCGCCAAGGAACCTTGGTGGGTAGAGTACTCCAAGAGTTTTTTCCCTGTTATTCTGGTGGTATTCATGTTGCGCTCATTTCTGGTTGAGCCGTTCAAAATACCGTCTGGGTCGATGATTCCTACTTTACAGGTGGGCGATTTCATCTTGGTTAATAAGTTTACTTATGGCATTCGTTTGCCCATCATCAGTAAGAAGCTGGTAGAAATTAATTCCCCCAGCCGAGGTGACGTGATGGTATTTCATTATCCGGAAAATCCATCGCTAGATTATATTAAGCGAGTGGTTGGATTGCCTGGTGACCAAATTGCATATCGCAATAAGAAAGTGTTTGTGAACGATGTGCTGCAAGAGCAGCAGCCGGACGGTGATTATAATTATGTGGAGACTGCACTGAACTTTGTGCATACCGAACGTTATAGAGAAAATTTGACTGGGCATGTTCATTCAATGTTAGTAAATCCAGAAGTGCCCAGCATTCATCTCGGCGCGGTGGCGGAATTTCCTCATCGAGAGAATTGTGCATACAGCGAAAAGGAGGTGCGCTGTATAGTTCCAGCTGGGCATTATTTTATGCTGGGTGATAATCGAGATAACAGCCGAGATAGTCGTTATTGGGGTTTCGTGCCGGATAATATGATCGTTGGCAAAGCATTCATGATCTGGATGAATTTTAGCGATTTGAAACGTATAGGCTTATCCATTGATTGAAGTTATAAACAAGGGAGGAGCATGATCAAAACAATAGCAAACAGGCAGCGTGGCGTGAGTTTGTCTGGTCTTCTGGTATGGTCAGTAATATTAATAATAGCGGCAATTGGCGGCATGAAGGTTATCCCGGCGTATGTTCAGGATGCCGAAATTAAAAGTATTCTCTCTACCATCGTGAATGATCCTGAAATGCAAGGGGCTCAATCCAAGGATATTCGTGAATCGTTCAGTAAGCGCGCCATGATGAATAACATTAATGTCGTCACGGCAAATGACATTGAGATAGTCAAGGATGCACGCGGCCTATCACTGAACATTAGCTATCAAGTTAAAATACCACTGGTTGGCAATGCTAGCTTGTTACTTGAATTCAATCCAAGTAGTTTTAAAAAATAGCCGATGAATCGTGATGCACTGTGCAATCAGATTGGCCATATTTTCACGCAATCGCAATTATTACAGCGTGCTTTGACGCATCGTAGTTATAGTGCGGAACACAACGAGCGATTGGAGTTTCTGGGTGATAGCATACTCAATTGCGTCGTAGCCAAATATCTATATGGCATTTATCCCGATTTATCGGAAGGTGATTTATCTCGTCTGCGCTCCAATCTGGTTAATCAGCAAACCTTGTTTATCTTAGCGCAGCAATTACGTTTGGGTGAATTATTATTATTGGGCGAAGGGGAGCGCAAAAGCGCCGGCTTTCGTCGCCCGTCTATCCTTGCCGATACCATGGAAGCATTGTTCGGCGCAGTATTCATAGATGCGGGTTTTGCAGCCGCAGAGCAAGTTGTGCTCCGGCTGTATGTGCCCTTTATAGCGCAAGCAGACGCGCAGACGTTGGGTAAGGATTTCAAAACCTTGTTGCAGGAATATTTGCAAGGCAAGCGTCTGGCATTACCAAAATATACCGTGATTGCGACTCAGGGTGAGGCACATGCACAGCTATTTAAAGTTGAATGTCAAATCGAACAATTGAAATTATTCACGTGTGGTGAAGGCAGTAGTCGTCGCACTGCAGAGCAGGTAGCAGCAGAAGCCGCTTACCGGAAAATCGAGAGCCAGTCATGAATGCAAGTAATTACCACAGTGGCTTTATCGCTATTGTCGGCCGCCCGAATGTGGGTAAATCCACTTTGCTTAATCATCTGGTTGGCCAAAAAATAAGTATCACTTCACGCAAGGCACAGACCACACGCCATCGTATTAGCGGAATACTAACCGAAGAGCATGCGCAATTTGTATTTGTAGATACTCCCGGATTTCAGACGAAGCATCTTAATACTCTGAATCGCGGTTTGAATCGTGTGGTGACGAGTAGTTTGCGTAATGTGAATGTGGTGTTGTTCGTAATTGAAGCCAGGAATTTCGACGAGCGAGATCGCCAAGTAATGAATCTGCTACCAAAAAATATGCCAGTGCTGCTTGTTATCAACAAGGTAGATAACATGGAGAATAAATCAGAATTACTGCCCTTTATTCAGGAGATAGCCAAGGAGCGTGAATTCACTGCTATCGTGCCAGTGAGCGCAAAACAGAACAAGCAGCTCGATACCTTGTTAAATGCGGTTCGACCCTATCTGCCCGAAGGTGAAAAAATTTATCCTGAAGATGAAATCACCGATCGTAATGAGCGCTTTCTTGCGGCCGAATTGGTGCGTGAAAAAATCTTTCGCTACTCTGGTGAAGAACTGCCTTACTCAGTAAGTGTCGTGATTGAACAGTTCAAAATAGAAGGAAAGCTACGCCGTATCTACGCTGCGGTTCTTGTGGATAAGGACGCGCATAAGGCAATGCTGATCGGTAAGAATGGTGAGAAGCTTAAAGAGATTGCCACTCAAGCGCGGTTAGATATGGAGGCACTATTCGATGGAAAAGTTTATCTCGAAGTGTGGATTAAAGTGCGAAGTGGTTGGGCAGACAATGCACAGGTATTGAAAAGTTTGGGGTATGAATAATTCTAACCTTAAGTTCTCTTTTTCCTGCATCAGTAAGGGATTTATTGGTGTGGTTCTCACCGCTAGGTAGTGCACTTTTCATAGTTGGATAGTTGGTTTTGCTTTTCTCGTTCTGTTCTTCTGTGACAAAGGGAAGCTGGGAGGGGTAGATTGCAGTCGCACAAACACAGATTAGAAGACGAACCTGCTTTCGTCCTGCACAGCTATCCATACCGCGAAACCAGCCTGGTGCTGGAAGTTCTAAGCCGGCAGCATGGTCGCGTAGCATTGGTGGCGCGCGGTGCACGGCGTCCGAGATCGGCGTTGCGCGGTTTATTAATGGGTTTTCAGCCATTAATGTTAAGCTGGTTTGGCAAACATGAATTGCGCACCTTGCACCGTGCCGAGTGGCAGGGTGGTCAGCCGCAATTACAGGGAACGGCATTGCTGTGTGGTTTCTATTTGAATGAATTGCTGCTTAATCTGATGGTGCGCGATGATCCGCACGAGCAACTGTTCGATTATTATCAGCACACGTTGCAACGACTAGCAAATGAAGCGGACTATGCTGCCATTTTACGTTGTTTTGAAAAACATTTGCTGCAAGAGTTGGGCTATGCGCTTTTATTGTTACAGGAAGCGGACAGCGGTGAGCCGATTAATTCTGTCGCACCCTATCGTTATGTGCTTGAACGGGGTGCGGTGCGTGCTACACCCAATGGCGCAGACATATCAAGTGCATCAGAAGGTTTGTTGATGTTAGGCAAAACCTTGCAAGATATGGCTGCTGACGATTACCGCGATGCAGTTAGCGCGCAGCAGAGCAAGCAGTTGATGCGTATGTTATTGAATCATCATCTTGCGGGTAAGACATTGCATACGCGCGAATTGATAAGGGATCTACAAAAAATATGATCAAACTCGGACTTAACATTGACCATGTTGCCACGTTGCGCCAAGTTAGGGGTACACGTTACCCCAACGTGATTCAGGCAGCGTTGATCGGTGAGGCGGCGGGTGCCGATGTTATTACACTGCATTTACGTGAAGACCGCCGCCACATCCAGGATAAGGACGTGGAAATCCTCCGTGACATGCTGCAAACGCGCATGAATCTTGAAAGCGCCATTACCGACGAAATGTTGGCTATTGCTTTGCGTATTAAGCCGCATGATGTCTGCTTCGTGCCGGAACGGCGTGAGGAACTGACCACCGAGGGAGGATTGGATGTGGTGGGGAATTTTGATAGTGTGAAGCACGCTTGTGAGTGCTGTGCGGCGGCGGGCATACGTGTGTCATTGTTTGTGGACGCAGATGAAAAACAAATGGATGCGGCGCGATCTGCGGGCGCTCCGGTAGTAGAGATACACACGGGAAAATATGCTGATGCGGCCAGCGTATCGCATCAGACACAAGAGCTAGCGCGCATTCAACGCACAGTGGCGCATGCTCATGCGCTCGGTTTGCAAGTGAATGCCGGACACGGCCTAAACTATCACAATGTACAGCCTATCGTTGCTATTCCTAATATCTGTGAACTCAATATCGGTCATGCCATAATCGCCGAGGCGCTTTTTATTGGTCTGGAGCAAGCTGTGAAAAAAATGAAAGCGCTGCTAATCGGCATTCATCCATAAATCATGGAAGTTCAGTTACCGTGATTTTTGGTATTGGCACTGACATTGTGGCTTATGCACGCATTGAGGCAGTACATGCCAGCTACGGCGAGCGCTTCGCCCAGCGCATTTTGAGCCAGCAGGAATTATCGGAGTATCGTGTTCATATCTCCCCTGTGCGCCTGCTAATGAAACGCTTTGCCGCCAAGGAAGCACTGGCTAAGGCAATAGGAAGCGGCCTGCGTTATCCCGTGAGCTTGCAGAAAATTAGCGTGTCACACGATGCTTTTGGTAAACCCATTTTTATATTTGATGCAGAATTGGCTGCGCACCTAATGCAATTAGGGTTGACACACCACCATCTAAGTATCAGTGATGACCATGATGTTGCCGTGGCATTTGTGATTTTGGAGAAAGATAGTAAGCGTTAAATTGTGAAAACACAGACGAAATTTACTGCTTTGATAAGTTTTTTCAAGTGAAAAATTCAGCCATTCAAAATGTATCTAGTTTAAGTCTTCTGAATTCCACTTTCGCAGGAAGGACAGCAAGCACATCTGTCATGAATTACGTAAAGATCATTAGGAGAATTTGAATGGGTATCGGCCCATGTATGCTGGATATCGCAGGAACTATCCTTACTGCGGAAGATGAAGCACGTTTACGTCATGAACTGGTGGGTGGCGTGATTCTGTTTGCGCGTAATTACGAATCTCCACGCCAGTTGGCCCAGCTGACAGCCAGCATTCATGCGTTGCGTTCCCCGCCGCTACTGATCGCTGTGGACCATGAGGGTGGGCGGGTGCAACGTTTTATCGACGGTTTCACGCGCATTCCGGCGATGCGTGAGTTGGGCAATATTTGGGATGAACATCCGCGCCGCGCCAAGCATTTGGCGCAGCAGGTAGGGTATGTGCTGGCTGCAGAATTGCGTGCTTGCGGCGTGGATTTCAGCTTTACCCCGGTGCTAGATATAGATTTTGGTATCAGCCAAGTGATTGGCGACCGTGCTTTTCATTCTGAGCCTCAGGCCGTAGGCGAACTGGCGCATAGCCTGTTATTGGGACTCAGGCAGGGCGGCATGTCCACCGTGGGCAAACATTTTCCTGGACATGGTTACGTGCATGCCGATTCACACCTGGAAATTCCGATAGATGAGCGCAGCTATACTGACATTGAGTTGTGCGACCTGATTCCATTTCGTCAGATGGTGAATTATGGTCTGACTGCGGTTATGCCCGCACACGTTATTTATTCCAAGGTGGACACCTATCCAGCAGGTTTTTCAAAAGTATGGCTGAAAGATATTCTGCGCGGTGAGCTGAATTTCAATGGATGCATCTTTAGCGATGACCTTAGCATGGAAGGCGCTACGGTAGCGGGCGGTATCCTGCAACGTGCGGAAGCGGCGCTACAGGCCGGCTGTGATATGGTGCTGGTATGTAACCAACCGTCCTTGGCAGATGAATTGTTAGTTGGATTAAAGTGGGACATGCCAGCGGCCAGCAAAGCGCGCCTCGTGCAGATGCGTGGCCGCTGCCATCCAGATACGTTGGTGCAATTGCATGAGCAAGCAGGGTTCATGAAGGCGCTGCATGAAATTGCAACTATAGGCTCAGGCACAGCAGAGCTACCGTTTGTTTAGTTGCGTTTTACTCGAATATAGGGGTACAGTAAACTTTCGGGTACAAATATTAGATTGAATTCTGATGGTAAGGGTTGTTATGAGTTGACCTAAGGGTGGATAAAATACAATTTTTTCAAACAATGAGGAATGAAAAATAAGTAAATCCTGCTTCCCCTGAGATGTAAACGAGGAGAATAACTATGACTTATTTGGATCAATTTCAGTCGTTGTTAAATTGCGATACCGTTGAAGAATTGCATGCGGCGACTACAACTATAATCAAGCAGATAGGATTTGAGCACTTTCTTTATGCTGTGCGGGTAAACGTATCGCTTACTCGGCCTTATCATTTTCTTTTTAGTGGCTATCCAAAGGAGTGGCGTGAACATTACGAGCTATCCGGTTATGCCAAGATTGATCCGACGGTTCAACATTGTTCCAAAACAGTAATTCCGGTAATTTGGGATCGTAAAATTTTTAATAGCAGGCCTACAGTCAGAATAATGAACGAGGCGGGAGAGTTTGGTCTTGCTAATGGTGCGAGCTTTTCTGTTCATGGCAGACAAGGGGAAGCCGCAATGTTGAGTCTGGCCACTTCCATTAATTCACGGCAAGCCAAGCAAGATATTATTACTATGTTGGGAACGGCGCAGTTGCTAACATGCTACTTGCACGAGGCGATTCAACGCATCGTGCTCAGCAAAGACTCTTTGCCTCTGAAAAAAATAAATCTTACTGAGCGAGAAAAAGAATGCATTCTCTGGGCGGCGGAAGGCAAAACCGGGTGGGAAATAGCCAATATTCTTAAACTTTCCGAGCGTACTGTGACTTTTCATCTGCAGAATGCAGCCAGTAAAATGGGAGTATCTGGTCGTCAGCATGCTATCTCCCGTGCTCTTTCGATGGGTCTTATCACTCCCTGAGATTTGTATGACTGTGAATTTGTATGGTGATAGACGCTGTCATACTAAAGTTCGATAAAATTTTCACAATTTTATATTTGCAACAAATTATTCGACTTACGGGATGTCGTGAACGGCGAACTCTCTCCATTTTTATCTCAAAGCATTGCTCACCGCTTAACTCTAGAACCTTTCCCAGCCAGGCTTTGTAGCCATTAATTGTTATTTTGCCCTGTAAGATCCTACAGCTAGCTAGCTGTCAAGATACGTAGTCTCATTGCTCCTGTCATCAAACAACGACAGAGGGCACAAAATGAGTTCGATAATGCTTGCGCAACATGGGGACGGCTCACTAAATCGTCAAGCCGCGATGGGAATGTACCGGCTCAGGCACGATGTATTTCATGATCGACTGGGTTGGGAAGTGACTAGCGATAATGGCATGGAACATGACGAATTCGACCGGGCCAATCCGGTTTATGTACTGGTAAGAGGAGATGCAGATGAGGATGAAAATGAGGTATTGGGCTGCTGGCGACTATTACCTACAACCGGCCCCAACATGCTAAAGGATACTTTTCCCCAGCTCTTACACGGACAGCGTGCACCGCAACAGGCCGATGTGTGGGAACTAAGTCGATTTGCTGTAACTGCTCCAAAATATGAAAGTGCAAATTATGGTTTTAGTGCAATACCCATGCAGATGATGCAAAAATTATTTAAGTTTGCTCAACTCAACGGTATTGTCCGTTACGTTACAGTAACCACTGTGGCAGTCGAAAGATTAATATCCAAAACAGGTGTTAATTTAAGCAGGTTTGGGCCACCCATCAAAATAGGTCGGGTGTTGACTGTGGCTTGCTCCATTGAAATCGACGAGATCACAGAATTCGCCCTGTTTGGTACCTTACCCGAGCATGCACTGAGGCTAGCCGCATGAATATTTTGTTACTCGGAGAAGCATCAGGCACCCGTCGCATCTTGAATCAGATGCTGGAAAAATCCAGGCATCGGTTAGTCCAGCAAGCATGGGCGGATATGCCTGAGCCAGATTTGGAACAATATGACATGGTGTTGGTAGATGGTAATGTTTGTGATTGCTCCCAGCAAGCACGTTTGCTGGAATGGGTGCGTGAGGCCAGACGCCTCTTTCCGAATCTGCCGGTAGCCGCATTAAATTACGTGGGCACTCCTGTAGCGGCGGAAAGTGCAGAGTGCAGCATGGCCAACCATTCTTGTGGTGTTTCCGAATCTGGAGACGGAGTTTGGCGCATGCGCTGCCGTTTAAAGGAGCTTGCCTTGAGTGAAACGGCCGCGCTATTGCGCGATGCATGCGAGCGTCAGCCTCTGGAGCCCATTATTTTTGAATACTCGGGACAAAGTTGATATGAAGACAGCAGTTATAGTACGCAGAGTTCTTCGTCAGTCTAATCGGAATCACAGATCTCGAGCTTCCTTCTACCTGATATTAGTTGCTTAACCTGATTAACCAAGATAATGAGTGATATTAATGCAGGACTTATCTAGTTCGGGACAAGAGAGTGATAGCGTACGTCAAAAGGAGAAACAACTTAGGCTATTCGCGCATATATTCAATAACGTACATGAAGGCATAATTGTCACGGATGCCGATAAAAACATGTTGTTTATTAACCCGGCTTTTTCTATCATTACCGGTTACAGCGCTAATGATTTAATAGGTAGGAACCTGAATCTGTTACATCTTGGCTTGATGGATGATGCGTTTAACCAAGACACATGGCGCAGCATTGATGAAACCGGGCGCTGGCAGGGTGAGATGATCGGTCGACGAAAAAATGATGAAAGTTACGCCGAGCGCTTAAATCTCAGCACTATGAAAAATGAATTCGGCGAAATTAGTTACTATATCGGCGTTTTTTCTGATATCAGTGAGCGTAAGGCAGCAGAAGAACGTGTGGCATATGTTGTACTGCATGATTTTCTCACCAATTTGCCCAATGGCCTGCTATTGCAGGATCGTTTAGCGCAGGCTATTTCTCATGCTGGCCGCGAAAAACACAAAGTGGCAGTCATGTGTCTTGATCTGGATCATTTCAAAGTTATTAACGACATGCTGGGTCATCTTGTTGGCGATAAATTATTGCAAGAGGTTGCCAGACGCATTAGCAGTGTGGGTCGCGCTAGCGATACGGTAAGCAGGCGGGGGGGAGACGAGTTCGTAATCATATTGCCGAATTTGGAAACTGTGGATGATGCTGCCGTTATTGCGGTCAAGCTGTTAGAGGCCATTTCTGGCTTGTGCATGGTAGATGGTAATGAAATCAAAATAACTACTAGTATCGGCATCAGCATATTTCCAGAAGATGGATGCGATGGGGATTACTTGATTAAATATGCTGATGCTGCAATGTACCATGCTAAAAAAAATGGTCGTAATAATTACCAGTTTTTTACTAATGAAATGAACCAGCTCGCGCTTGAGCGCATGTCGATTGAACGGAAATTGCGTCATGCAGTAGAACGCCAAGAATTTTGTTTACATTACCAGCCTCAGGTAGACTTGCGTAGCGGTCGCATCATTGGTGTAGAAGCATTGCTACGCTGGAATAATCCCGAAACTGGAATAATTTCGCCTGGGTATTTCATTCCCATCGCGGAAGAGACCGGTTTGATTATTCCAATCGGCGAATGGGTATTGCGTGAGGCTTGCCGGCAGAACAGTGAATGGCGTATGTTAGGTTTACCGGAACTTACCGTGGCGGTCAACCTATCGGCAGTACAGTTTCGCCAAAATAATTTTGGCGAAATGATCAAGACAATTTTGTGTGAGAACGGTCTCGAACCGTCTGGTCTTGAGCTGGAAATTACCGAGGGCGTTGTCATGCAAAATGCCGAAGCGTCGATCGCGTTGTTATTAGAGCTAAAGGCGATGGGGCTGAAGCTCGTAGTGGACGATTTTGGAACTGGCTACTCCAGCTTAAGTTATCTCAAGCGTTTTCCTATCGATAAGCTCAAGATTGATCAATCATTTGTGCGCGATATAATAGTCGATTCGGATAATGCTGTGATTGTTAGTACGATCATTAATATGGCGCGCACCCTTAAGTTGAAAGTGATCGCTGAGGGAGTGGAAACTGCAGAGCAACTATCTTTCCTGAAGCATCAAGAATGCGACGAGATACAAGGCTATTACTTCAGCCAGCCGGTGCCACCTGAAAAAATTAGCAGTCTGCTGGTATCCGGTTATAAAGAGGGAGGTCAATGGTTATATGTATCGAAATAAAGTAAAGGTGTGAAAGTGTAAGTTGTGTCTTGTCGGTCTCGTTCAATTTCTCTATCTGCGCTACTTTTATCTAGTTTATCAGGGTTAAAGGTGGCAACGATGAATGTGACATCGATTCTTCGGTACCCAATTCTTCTTTTGTTTTTTCAGTTTACCTCACAGCATGGGCCGTATCGTTTAACGAATGCAATCGCATGGACAATGCGTTGCATGGTTCCAATACTCACGTTACAGTATGCTTAGCTCGCATGGTTCGGTTTTCTTATCAGTTTCGTCGCTAACAAAGAAATACGATCGTCACCATATAACCTTTATATTCTAGTTTAGAATAGTTTAATAACTTATTTATTAATAATAACTATTTTATGATGACTATTGGAGGGGCGAAATTAATTTTTGAGAGAAGCTATCTGGGAGCGGTATGCATGAAATAAAACCTGGTCAATCAATTGATCTGCTTAAAGAGCTGCACATTCTTACTCGAGATGGGAAGATGAATCAAGATTCCCGACGCAAACTTAAGCAGGTTTATCATCTCTATCAATTCATCGAGCCGTTGCTGCAAGAAATTAAGAAAAATAACCATAATATTCAACTGGTTGATCATGGAGCAGGCAAATCTTATCTTGGCTTCATTCTCTATGACCTGTTTTTTAAGACATTGAATGATGCATCACGTATTTACGGTATTGAAACACGTGATGATTTGGTCAAACACTCGCAGGTGTTGGCATCACGGCTAAATTTTCCAGGTATGTCATTCCTTAACTTATCGGTGGAACAGTCTATTGAGTCAGAGATTTTGCCCGTCAAGGTGAATGTGGTTACAGCGCTCCATGCGTGCAATACCGCTACTGACGATGCCATACGTTTTGCGTTGAAAAAAAATGCTCAATTTATCGTCTTGGTGCCATGCTGCCAAGCTGAAGTGGCGGTGGCTTTGAAGAAAAATAAAGGTAAAGATTTTGCGAAAAATGTTTTGATTGAACTATGGCGTCATCCCATCCATACCCGCGAATTTGGCAGTCACATTACCAACGTGCTGCGTTGTTTGCAATTGGAAGCACACGGTTACCAAGTTACAGTGACCGAACTAGTGGGTTGGGAGCATTCGATGAAAAATGAACTTATTATCGCGAATTTTAAAAATTTGCCATGCAACCGTCCGGCTGAGCGATTGAAGGAAGTGCTGCAAACTTTGGGACTGGAAGAAATGAGTGGTCGTTTTTTTACGCGGATGTAACAGTCACCGTGAAAATCCTGTAATTATCATGTATCAACTTTGTTCGGCGATTCGTCCGATTTAGCGAATTACATCGCACTCCGTTGAACTATCATGTTATCTCGAAATTGGGGAAATTAATGTCTTTCCTTAAAGAATTTGAGATAGAGATAAGAAGATTGTAAACAAGGCTTTTCCTTGACCTGACTGAATTTTTCGCTATAATCACGCTCCCTTAAACCCTTGCTCTACCGTTACGCATGACGGAGGGCTTCATATCCAAAAGGAGAATCAATGCGACATTACGAAATTATATTTATCGTGCACCCCGACCAGAGTGAGCAGGTGCCCGCTATGATTGAACGCTACCGTGCTCTGGTGACGGCCAAGAATGGCGTGATCCATCGCTTGGAAGACTGGGGTCGCCGTCAATTAGCTTACCCGATCCAAAAAATCCACAAAGCGCATTATGTGTTGATGAATATTGAATGTAACCAGGAAGTTTTGGACGAGATAGAACATGCATTCAAGTTTAACGATGCTGTGTTACGCCACTTAACTATCAAAACCAAGTCTGCGGTAACAATTCCTTCGGCGATGATGAGGGAGGAAAAATCGCGCTCTTTGACTGCCCCTGCGGCAGGCTCAGGACAGGCTCCTCAGATTGAATTAGTCGTGCCAACTGAAGTTGCTGCGGTTATTTGATTGAGTGTTGCTTGTAACCGGCTCTCCATTAATGGAGAACTCGTTGAACTGGATTGTTTGCGCTACACCCCGGCAGGGGTAGCGCGAATGGCATTAAAAATTCGTCATGCTTCAACGCAACTAGAGGCCGGCATAGCGCGTCAGGTACAGTGCGATATTCCTGCGTTAGCACTTGGTGCCGCTGCACAGCAGGCTAATAATTTGCAACTGGGACAGCGGGTAAAAGCAGAAGGATTTTTGGCTCAGCGCAGTTTACGCATTACACAACTTGTGTTGCACATTGATAACATTAAATTAGAATAAGGAGCACAACATGGCTCGTGTTTTTAAGAAAAAAGATGACAAGAAGAGCAATTCTTCACGTCAATTGTTCAAACGCCGCAAATTTTGCCGCTTCACTGCAGATAAGATTGCAGAAGTGGATTATAAAGATTTGAATATTCTCAAGGAATTTATTGCCGAGAACGGCAAGGTCATTCCGGCACGTATTACTGGCACTAAATCGCGCTTCCAGCGTCAATTGGGCATTGCAATCAAGCGTGCAAGATTCTTGGCGTTGTTGCCTTACACAGATTTGCATTAAGGAGCAGAACATGCAAGTGATACTTATGGAAAAAATGGTAAACCTTGGCCAATTGGGCGATGTAGTTAAGGTTAAAAATGGCTATGCACGTAATTTTCTGATCCCGCAAGGCAAAGCCAAGCGTGCGACTGAGAGTAATAAGGCGGAATTTGCAGTTCGTCGCCTTGAACTAGAAGCTGCAGAGCAAGCCAAGGTGGGAGAAGCTCAGGCACGCGCTGAGAAATACAGCGGGTTGACTGTGCAAATAGTACAAAAGGCCGGTGTTGACGGCAAGTTGTTCGGTTCCGTGACTAATGCTGACATTGTTGTGGCGTTGGCAGTGCAAGGTTTTATTGTGGAAAAAACTCAAGTGCGCATGTCGGCGGGACATATAAAGCAAGTTGGCGATTATCCAGTCAATATCGCGTTGCATACTGATGTGATAGCTAATATTATAGTTTCAGTGCTGGGCGAGCATAAGCCGTAGTTTTTTACGTATTGTTGTAAATAAAATAGAGCTGGCGACAGCTCTATTTTATTTTTGGTGGTAGAAATTTTCTCAGTGATAGAATGCTGCAGCTAGTTTGGTCTTTACGTTAATTTGAACTTATATAAGCTGTCACAGAAGAAGTTCTTTGTAAATATTGTTAACGTAGTGGCTAAAACTACCGGTTTGATTTCTAAACTTTTATATTCCATACAACAAATACCGAAAATAATGATTTCAAAAATAAGTTCCATCAAGAATGCGGCTCTGCATTAGTTCTTGATCAATAACTCGGCACTATGCACAACCTATATATTTCTCCACCAGATCCCCAGCTTGAGGCATTAAAACTTCCACCGCATTCGGTGGAAGCTGAGCAGTCGGTATTAGGCGGCATTTTTTTGGACTCTGCCGCGTGGGATAAAATTGCCGACCTGATTAGTGAACAAGATTTTTATCGCTTTGAGCACCGTCTGATTTATCGGCATATCGCGCGCTTGACCGAGCATGCCAAACCGGTAGACGTTATCACCGTGGCGGAATCGTTGGAAAGCAATGCTGAACTCGATAAAGCCGGTGGATTGGCCTATTTAGGCTCCTTGGCGCAAAACGTGCCGTCCGCAGCTAACATCCGGCGCTATGCTGAAATTGTGCGTGAGCGCGCTGTTATGCGCAAACTGGCTGAGGTTGGCAGCGAAATTGCTACTAGCGCCTATAATCCCGCTGGGCGCGATGCGAACCAGTTGCTGGATGAAGCGGAAAGCCGTGTATTTGAGATTGCTGAGGCTGGTGAGCGCGGCCGTCAGGGTTTCAGCCCCCTTCCACCGCTACTTACGAAGGTAGTGGAGCGTATTGAGACACTGTACGGGCGTGATAACTCCAGCGATGTGACCGGCGTTGCGAGCGGATTTACCGATTTGGACAGCATGACTTCCGGCCTGCAACCAGGTGAACTGATCATTGTTGCCGGGCGTCCGAGCATGGGTAAAACTGCTTTTGCTATTAATATCGCCGAGCATGTGGCGTTGGAAAGCTGTAAGCCAGTGGCAATCTTTAGCATGGAAATGGGCGGTATCCAATTGGCCATGCGTATGATAGGTTCAGTAGGTAAACTCAATCAGCATGATTTACGCACTGGACGTTTGCAGGAAGATGACTGGCCACGCCTGACCCATGCGCTGGGGCGTTTGAATGATGCAGCTATTTTCATCGACGAAACCGCCGCGCTAAATTCGCTTGAATTACGTTCGCGTGCACGCAGGTTACATCGCCAAAATAATGGCCTAGGGTTGATTATTATCGATTACTTGCAGTTAATGTCTTCTCCTTCAAGTAAGGCAAGTGAAAATCGTGCTACCGAAATTTCAGAAATTTCACGTTCTTTGAAGGGGTTAGCCAAGGAGTTACAAGTACCTGTTATGGCGCTGTCGCAGCTTAACCGTAGCTTGGAGCAGCGTCCTAACAAACGCCCGATGATGTCCGATTTGCGCGAATCCGGTGCTATCGAACAGGATGCAGATCTGATTTTGTTTATCTATCGTGATGAAGTATACAACCCTGATTCACCTGACAAGGGTAAGGCGGAAATTATCATCGGCAAGCAGCGTAACGGCCCGATAGGCAAGGTTGAGTTGACGTTCCGTGGTGAATATACGCGTTTTGATAACTTCGCTCATGCTCAATATTGAACTTTTGGGGTGAGTTTCCCGCCGCTTGCGGCGTAAGCATTGTGGATGAGCGATATACTCATAAGAGTTCCAATGTAACCGTGTTGAGGTATCACTTGGTATTTTCGGCAAAATATCGACGAGCGGTGTTTAACGGCAGGGTTGATGAAGTTTTGAAAGAGGTATGTTGGGAAATTGAGGAGTGCCACCAAATGAAGTTTGGAGATAGGGACAGACAAGGATTATGTCCATTTTTTTGGGTGGTGAATTCTGGACGGATGGTTTTTTTGCAAGCTCGATTGGGAAACATGGCGCGATGAAGCTATATTAGGTAAGTACCTCAAGAGTCAAAGGAATAAGTATCATAAATTACATCTAAACCATGAGCGTGTGCTGCTTTGAGATATCCTGTAGCTTGCTGCGAGGTTGTTTATTTGCGGAATTATACAAAGAGATTTATCATATATTCAGGTACGGCTATTGCACATATTTATTTAAAAAATGGAATAAATATCAATGAATAACCTCTGATACTAGGCATGGTGACAATGAATTTTTAAATACTTTAAAAATTAGGCTTGTTCTCAATGATGCAGATATAAAAATGCTCAAAAATATGTACTAAGTTTTGCAAAATGAGCCACTCATTGGGTAGTTGTCCTTAATATTTAATAATATTTCATCAGGAGATTTTTTCATGGCAATTTTGCCGAAAGTAGTACAAAAACTAGCAGATGAAAATAATCCTCTTTTTGGAAAAGCTAAAGCATTTTTATTAGAGGAAGATGCAGGATCAATTGCTGCAAAAAAAGCCGCTAGTATCGTTCGTTCTGAAGATAATAATGCTCTATTAGCGGTGAAAGATAATGATGCTCTGATGGTGGCGACATGGGATAACGATTTAGAGGGGATGGAGTGCGCAATTAAACAGGGTGCAGATTTGAATGTTCGTGATTTTCTGGGTAAAACGCCCTTACATTATGTTGCAAGTATAGCCGCAGCTAAGGTGTTAATCGATGGTGGAGCTGACCTTAATATTATGGATAATAATAATCGAACTCCATTATTCGAGGTTGATGATCCCAATATTGCCATATTTTTAATTGATTGCGGTGCCAGTTTCAATTTGAAAGATAAGGATAGTTTTACGCCTTTACATTTATGGGTTAACCATCCAGAAGTCGCCCAACGTTTGTTGGTTGCGGGTGCAAACCCAAATATTCAGCTGGCACGTGGAGGTACATTATCAAGAGGAGGGATTTATAAAAAGGGGAATACCGCGTTACATTGTGCTAACAATCTAGAGACAGCAAAAATTTTAATTGAACATGGCGCAGACATCACGATTAAGAATAAATATGGATTACTTGCTGAGGAAACAACTACGGCTGAGACTCAAGAATTTATTAAATCTATCAGTCTGAATAAGCAGTAACCAAGCATTATTTGCAAGACGCCCGGGTTCACTTCTCGGTGGATTGATGGTTTTTATCAGAATGAAATCTTGTGCAAATAATATTTGCATGTCCCCCAATTGAAATACGTTATTAAAAAATATCATTTATGGCATTGGCACTAGATAGTAGGATGACATGAGAGCTTCTCAAATTAAATTTGAGGAGTTCATTGAGTCAGTACAGCCCGCAATAACCACTGTAATTCTGGCAGGGGGATTGGGTACTCGTATCGGTGGTGCAAAGGGTTTGCAATCTTTGCATGGACGAGCGTTAATTGACTGGGTATTAGATTCGATTAGCAGCCAAAGTGAAGAGGTTTTAATTAATGCGAATGGTGTGCACGATGATTATTTGTACTTTGGTTATCCTGTCATTGCCGATCAGACCCCGAATTGGGTAGGACCGCTTGCTGGATTGCAGTCCGCTCTACGACTTGCACGTCATGATTGGGTTGCGAGCGTTCCTTGCGACACACCATTCCTGCCAGTTGATTTGATCGCCCGGTTATATAAAGCAGTTAGCGCAATAACTACGGTAGAGGCCGCAGTGGCAGTCGTTGCTGGAAAGCGGCAGCCTACTATTGCTCTTTATCATAAGAACGTACTTCCTAAACTTGATGTTTATCTAAATTCAGGCGGGCGTAAAGTAAATAGTTGGCTAGAAACCTTACATTTAAGCGAAGTAGTATTAGATGATGCAATTGCATTTACTAACATTAATACACTAGATGATTTGGCACATGCTAACCAGATTGCAGTAAACGTATACGTAAAGGATGCAATTGAGACATTAATAATTAAGAAAGAAAATTAGAATTAGAGAAATCAGCTGTCAACGCTAAATAGAAATGTCCGGTTTTGTGCAAAGTAGAAATGTCCGATTTTCCTGTTTTTTTTGCTACGTCGTAGCGCGTTGCCCGTTGTGGGCGGACTTGCCGACGGGCCTGTTTCTCCAGGGATGATTCGGTGCGGGTTTGTGTCCCGTGTTGCGTCGCGCCACTGCTTAGCCATTTGTGCATTGACCGATTTTCCGTCTGCTACGGGTGACTGTTGCTGCGGTTTGTCCATCACGCCATAGGTCAGTTTGCGCTTCTTCCAGAGCAGTTCTTGGCTTCCGTCAAAGTACTCGTGTATCGTACCCTTGTGCTCCCTGCAATCCCAGCCCTGTCCCGGTGGTGGCGACTTGTAGCAGCTGGTTTTCATGCGGGCAAGATAGGTTTTTCGAAAGCGTTTTTGCCACATGAACTGACAGGGTGCGCAGCAAGGAGGCCCGTGTGCCTGGATAGGCCAAATGCGCGTCAAACGTGTCTTTGGATACGACTGCAAAACGCCTGTTGAAGTCCTTGATGTAGCCTGGCAACCAAGTGTTTGCGCTGTCCATGTCGTTGATGCCCGCCAGTCGCATTTCCTTGATCAGCCTGTCTTGTAAAGTCTGATTAACGCGCTCCACACGCCCTTTGGCTTGCGGGCTGTGAGCGTGAATACATTCCGTGCCGCCCGCGAAAATTGTGTTTCGGCCTCAGGATCGGCCTCTTTGGCGTTGATGCGGAAGATGCTGTGTTTGTCGCTGTAGAGCGCCACAGGCAGTCCGTGCGCCAGAATGTGGTCGTGCAGCACATGCATATAGCCCAGCGTGGTTTCGGTCGGCGCAAAGCGCAACTGTGTTAATCGTCCGGTGGCATCGTCAATGAATACCAGCAACGTGCAATCTGCGCCACCTTTCTTGGGGCGCCAATAGCCCGCTTGGATCATCATCTGGCGCGTACTCTCGACAGAGAGCTTAATGCCATGCAACTCGGCAAGTTTTTCGCAAGCCAGTGTCGGCACGACATCCCGGTAGTGCGTGCCGATGAGATCAATGACTTGAGCGCGAATGGCTTCATCCAGCCGCCGGTTTGAGGCCCTGCCGCGCTTCTTGCTGACCAACCCCGCCAAGCCCGCCGTCTGATAACGTTTGGTCAGGCGGCACACTTGGCGGGTAGTGATACCCAGTCGCTTCGACGCCTCTTGTTGGCTGATTTTATCCTCTTTCAACAGCTCCAATACCTGTGCTTGTTTCACTTCTCGTTGGCTCATGAGCTTGTCCATTTTCAATATATCCGTCACTGTTATTAACAGGGGTAAGTTTAATCACCAGCGGACATTTCTATTTGGGAGAAAGCGGACATTACTACTTTGCGCTAACAAATTAGAGAAATCAGGTGTGAAATTGCTTGGTTGGATGAAAAAATTTAGACGTACCCGTACGTATCTTTGAGCTAGGGCAGCGCTGAATAATTCACCTCGCCATAGACACCGGGGTGAGTTTTGTGATTGTGTCGAAAATCAGGTAATGAATCGGTGATGGTGAAAACATTGGTTCTAAGAACGTGTTTACGATCTAAGGAACCTCCCTTAAACTATAGGTATGAGAGAGAAGAAATACGCCAGCGACATCAGTCGGGAAAAATTTGCGGAGATAGGGCCACTGCTGGCCAGCGTGCGTCGACGTACCAAGCCACGACGGTGGACTTGTACGAGGTGTTCTGTGCGGTGTTGTATGTGCTGCGCACGGGCTGCCAGTGGAGATTTCTGCCCAGTGAGTTTCCGAAATGGCAGACGGTGTATGCCTACTTTGCCAAGTGGAGCAAGCCCGACGAGCACGATATCAGCGTGCTGGAGCGGGCTTTAAAAAAATCAGGTTGGCGCGGCCCGCGAGAAACAGGTGCGCAGCGCCATGCCCACACTATTGATTGTAGACGCGCAGAGCGTGAAGAACACGGACACAGCCGGGAGCAAGGGCTATGACGCGGGCAAGAAAGTCTCAGGCATCAAGCGCCACATTGCAGTGGACACGCAGGGGTTGCCCCATGCCGTTGCCGTCACCACTGCCGAAGTAACGGATCGCAAAGGTGCACTACAGGCGATGCGCCATTGCAAGGCGAATCTGAGCAAGATTCAAAGCGTGTTGGCCGATAGCGGTTATATGGGCCAGCCCTTCGCGCAAGACGTGCAGGAGATACTGGGCCAGGCTGTCACGGTGCAGATTGCCAGGCGCAGTGAACTGCACAAGTTCGCGGTGATCCCCAAGCGCTGAGTGGTGGAGCGCAGCTTTGCCTGGGTGGAGAAGAATAGGAGGCTGTGGAAGAACTGCGAGCGAAAGCTCAACATCAGCCTGCAGTTTATCCACCTTGCATTTCTGGGGCTGCTGCTTAGAAGATCGTAAACACGTTCTAAGTTGGTCATCGTGAACTTGATACAGTGTTACCAAGTTGGTGTAATCCGGGCGCCATCCAGCGCCGAGTAATGTCGAGTCGTTCGGATCAAAATTTAAATTGCAATTCAATTTATACATCAATAGTGCAATAATTACCTCACTGAAAAACTGAGGAGGTAATTCATGTCACGGCTACCGCGAGGCCAGGATGTACTTGCTATCGCACTCCAAGCCATTGCTTCAGCGACGACGATTGAACCGTTACGACAAGCACAGGCAGTGGTCTTGCCCCTTCAATACGGCATGAGTCTGGAGCAAACAGCACAGGTCATCGGATTGTCCAAAGGTTGGGCGTGCCGTTTGCGCAACCAGTTCATTGCGGGTGGAGCCATAGGCGATAAAGGCAAGTCCGTGCGCGGAGGGCGATACAGAGAACACTTCACCCCTGAGCGCGAAGCCGAACTGCTCAAACCGTTCCTGGAGCCTGCCCGTATGGGCGGTATTTTGGTGGTCAGCCAGATCAAGCCCCAACTCGAAATAGCGCTGGGGCGGAAGATGGCGCTGTCATCGGTGTACAAATGACTGCATCGGCACAACTGGCGCAAACTCGCACCTGACAAAAGGCATCCGCAAAGCAATCCTGTAGCCCAGGCAGACTGGGAAAAAAACTCCCCGAAACGCTCGCCGAAATCCGCCAGGACTGAGCAAGAAACGAACCGATCCGACTGATGCTTCAAGACGAGGCGCGTTTTGGGCGCATCAACGACGTACGTCGGTGTTGGGCTCCCAAGCCCGTACGACCACTATGCCAAGCGATGCTGACCCACGAGTACACCTACGCCTACGCGGCAGTGGAGACCCAAAGTGGGGAGCTCGATTCTTTGATCTTGCCATACGTCAATACCGACTGCATGCAGCTGTTTCTCGATGAGGTGAGCGCGCGCCACCCCAGCGACAAAATCGTAATGGTGCTCGATGGCGCCGGCTGGCACGCCAGTCGGTTACTCAAACCACCACAGAGCATGAAACTGTTACCTTTGCCACCTTATGCGCCTGAGCTCAATCCCGTCGAACATGTGTGGGATGAATTGCGTGAGAAGCGCTTCCATCACCGCGTCTTCGATAGTCTTGATGCACTGGAGGATCAGCTCGAAGTGGCCCTGCATACCTTCGAACAATGCGCCAATGGTCAAGTCCATTGTGGCTTGGGAATGGATTATTAATGCTTTATTGAATTAAAAATGGAATAATTTGCAGAATTGCTATCCAATAAATTTGAAGAACGATTCCACTTTAGTCTCCATAATCCTAGTTGTTTTAGCAACCGATCTTATTGTTAACGCAGTAGCGTCTATGAGAATGATTATGAAAGAGAGTTGTAAATAAAGTGCTTGTGCCAACGCATAATATGTAACTGCTTGTTACTGTATAAAGATATAAAAATACAAATAATTATTTAATATACAGTATGTTATATGAACATTCTGCATAAAATCATCATGCAGCGTTACGGTAACTTGGCGGTATGAATCTCTTTTAGTTGAATTCCCCGCTGCTTGCAGCCTAAGCTTTACGGACGAGCAAATATATCGATAAAAATCACAACATAACAGTGTTGATGTACCACTCGGCATTTCCGGCACAGTATCGACAAGCAGTGTTTGACGATAGTATTGATGAGATTTTGAAAGAGTTATGTTTGAAAATTGAGGAATGCTACTAACTGAAATTTTTGGAGATAGGGTCGGACAAGGATTATGTCCATTTTTTGGTTCAGTGGGTACCGACTTACACTGTGATCAAGATAGTGAGGATGTTGAAAAGCATAATGACACGAAAGATATTCAGATATTGCTCACTTGAACTATCAATTTGCGCTGTTTTGAGATACCCCGCAGTTTGCTGCAGGGTTGTTCATTGCGATCATGTTGGTTAAGTTTCAGATGGTCTACCCAGGTTAAGCAACATAAACTACGGAAGCATGGGCTAGTAAGACAAACACTTCTGGCGCGATATATCAAGTTTTAACTGTTCGCGTTCTTCCGACGACATGTTATCCCAGCGCTCATGCATTTTTTTTCGTTGAGCTTCACGTTCAGTCGGTGACATTTTTTGCCAGTGTTCTTTCATCTTTTCGCGCATTTTATAGCGTTCATCAGGAGGCATTTTTTCCCAATGTTCATGCATTTTCTTACGTTTTTCAGCGCGCTGTTCCGCTGTCATAGTTTCCCATCTCTTATGCAATCCGCCCTCAAGCTTATTAGAAGGCATGTTTTGCCACTTCTTGTTTATCTCCCGATGTTCTTCGGTGCGTTGCTCAGGTGTTTTATTTTTCCATTCCTTAAGAATTTTCTCACGGGCTTTGATCTGATCTTCAGATAATTCATTTTGCATTTGCTCGATACGAACAGCCTGTGCAGTATCGTCAACCGGTTCAACTGCTAACACAGGCATGGCGACACAAATCCCAACACAAGTTGCGAAAAAATTTTTAAACAAGTTTATAGCCACGGATATTCTCAATTAAGTGGATCGCAGACGTATTACGGATACAAGAATTCTTCATGATCAAGTTGTATATGTGATTTAGCTAACGAAAACTCTAGTGTTGACGAATATGTTGGTGTGCATAATTGTATGTATATTTTTAATATTCATCTGGCCTGAAAATTATTGCTACCAATTTATTGGTACATTAACAACTGTCTTATATGAGTTGTAACCAGAGAATATCTTTAGCGTTTCACACAAAATAAATCATACGATTCAACTGTAAGAGAAATATTTTTCCCAAGGACAGAATTGTAACAATTTGTTTCAACCAAGGCGCAGCTGCACAATTCTTTACAGTTCAAACTTGAAGTTAGCTTTATGATGCCTGCCATGGATAACATACAACGAATTTTGATTATTGACGATGACTCTCGCCTACGCTCATTGTTGCTCCGCTATTTGGGTGAACAAGGCTTTGCGGTGAAAGCGGTCGTTGATGGTAGCGAGATGGATAAGGCCTTAGCGCTAAACCGTTATCATCTTTTGGTGCTGGATTTGATGTTGCCCAATGAAGACGGACTGTCTATTTTGCGGCGTCTGCGCGGAGCAGGAGAAAATGTTCCGGTGATTCTACTCACAGCCAAGGGCGACGAAATAGATCGCATCATCGGATTGGAAATGGGAGCGGACGATTATCTTCCCAAGCCGTTTAATCCACGCGAACTGGTGGCACGTATTCATGCAGTGTTGCGTCGCAAAGGAACACAGCCGATTGGCGCACCGCAAACCGAAGAAAAAATAGTCACATTCGGCGTTTGTGAATTAAATTTGGCGACACGTGCGTTGAGCAAAGCGGGTAAAGCAATCACGCTCACGACCGGCGAATTTGCATTGCTCAAGGTACTAGTCACCCATCCTCGTCATCCTTTATCGCGCGACAAACTCATGGATCTGGCGCGTGGTCGCAACCATGATCCATTCGACCGCGCTATAGATGTGCAAATTTCTCGATTACGTAAACTCATTGAAGAGGATCTTGCACATCCCCGTTTCATTCAAACGGTTTGGGGGCATGGGTATGTGTTTGTACCAGATGGAATTAAACCTTGATTAACTTGCCAAAAACGTTGTTGGCACGTGCTTTTCTACTCATCATGGTGCTGATCATACTGTCTTTAACAGCCGCTCTGGCAATTTTCAATCAAGTTGAACGTGAACCGCATGCACAGCAAATGGCACAGTTGGTTGTGTCGGTGATCAATCTCACACGCGCTGCCGTGCTGTCCGCCGCCCCGGAATGGCGCTCTGCGCTACTCGACGAATTGGCGGATGTAGAAAGATTGCGTGTACAAATGGCAGACAAAAGTGATGTGCTCAAACCCTTGCCAGCCCATCCTCTTGAATTGCATTTGATGATGAAAAAAGTGCGCGAGAGCTTAGGTAAAAATACCCGCTTTGCTGCGGAACATAATGGTATGGAAGCTTTGTGGGTAAGTTTCTTCATTGGCAATGAAGAATTTTGGGTGGCATTACCCAAAGAACACATCGAACATCCGGTATCGCAAGTATTATTGATATGGGGCAGCTTAGTTTTTGGCCTGGCCTTGCTCGGCGCTTACTTCATTGCGCGTCAGGTGGCGTATCCCTTACAGCAACTTGCACAAGCGGCACAAAAAGTAGGCCAGGGTGCGACTCTGCAGCCGTTACCAGAACGAGGCGCGCATGAAATTGTCGCGGTAACACGTGCCTTTAATCAGATGTCCGCCGATCTCACCGCCAATGAACGTGAACGCGCGTTGGTGTTGGCAGGCATTTCGCATGACCTGCGTACTCCTTTAACGCGTGTGCGACTGGCAGCTGAGTTTATCGCCGAGGAATCCCTGCGCGAGGGACTTGCCGCTGATGTTGAGCAGATGAATGCAGTCATTCAGCAATTCCTTGACTATGCGCGCCTGGATGAAGATGAAGTCGTTATCCAGCTGAATATAAAATCACTTGTGCGCGAAGTTGCGGAGCGATTTAAACAGCAAGCGGAATCGCTTACGCTCGAACTGCATGATGTGCCTATGCTGCAAGTCAGACCATTGCTATTGAAACGTGCGCTCTCCAACCTGCTGGATAATGCTATCAAACATGGTGGCGGCAAGATTACTTTGCAGCTCAAACAGGAAGGAAACCAAGTCAATCTAACGATAACGGATCGTGGTATTGGTATTCCTGCTGCGCAACACGAAGCGATCAAGCGACCGTTCGCCCGATTGGAAACCTCACGCAGCAATGTCACCGGAACAGGATTAGGATTGGCAATTGTTGAGCGTGCGGCACGCTTGCATGGAGGCGAATTTCATTTGAGAGATAGTGCAGAAGGTGGATTGGTGGCCCAACTAATTTTGCCGTGCGTTTAATGTTCTCTCAAATCATATAAAAATTTGCTTGATAAAATATCAAGTCGATCATTATGCGGAACACTTCCACTGTATCAGCCCGATTTTTTTAGACTGCACCGGACTGATATGAATTTTAGTCGCATACTTTAAAGTTTTTTTGCTGGCAATCATTTGCCATCTTCTGTGCTTTTGCGATTTGCTGTAGTGTCATTTGCTTTGCAACGATGTCGCGACTCTTCACGGCATCCCCATACCCCAACGCTGCACTAAGATTGAACCACATGTGTGCACGAACATAATCCAGTGCAACACCTTTCCCTTCCTCATACATTTCGCCTAGATTGTATTGCGCATGCGCATTTTCTTGCATCGCTGCTAAGCGATACCATCTTACTGCTTCAGCGTAATCTTGCGGGACGCCTTGTCCTACCTTATAACTCACGCCGAGGTTGAATTGCGCTTCCGCTTGTCCTTGGGCTGCTGCTAAACGCCACCACTTGGCTGCTTGTGTAGAGTCCTGCGCAACACCTTGCCCTTTATCATACATATAACCAAGATTGAATTGCGCCAGATAATCTCCCTGCGCCGCAGCCAGACGATACCATTTGGCAGCTTCAAGGTAGTCTTGCGAAACGTTTTGCCCCCTGTAATACATCAAACCGAGGTTGTTTTGCGCCTGTGCATTACCTTGCGCTGCGGCTAACCGATACCACCTGACAGCTTCAGCGTAATCTTGCGGGACGCCTTGTCCTTTCATATAGCTCACGCCAAGGTTAAATTGTGCTTCTGCTTGCCCTTGTGCTGCTGCCAGGCGCCACCATTTGAATGCTTCCGTATAGTCCTGCACAAGACCTTGCCCGTTGACATACTTCAAGCCAAGATTGTATTGCGCATTCGCATCTCCTTGTGCTGCAGCCAGGCGATACCATTTCACTGCTTCTGCGTAGTCCTGAACAACGTCTTTTCCTTTGTCATACAAATAGCCAAGATTGAATTGCGCATTCGCGTTCCCCTGCGCTGCAGCCAGACGGTACCATTTCACTGTTTCTGCGTAGTCCTGTGCAACACCTTGCCCATTTGCATACTTCAAACCAAGCTCGTATTGAGCATTCACATTCCCTTGTGCTGCAGCCAGACGATACCATTTCACTGCTTCTGAGTAGTCCTGTGCAATACCTTGCCCGTTGGCATACTTCAAGCCAAGATTGAATTGCGCATTCACATTTCCCTGTGCTGCTGCTAAGCGATACCACCTGACTGCTTCAGCATATTCTTGCGGGACACCTCGTCCTTCGTCATACGTCACGCCAAGGTTGTATTGTGCCAGCGCATCTCCCTGCGCCGCGGCTAAACGCCACCATTTGAATGCTTCCGTGTAATCCTGCGCAACGCCTTGTCCGTTGGCATAACTCAAGCCAAGATTATATTGTGCATCTGCGTTCCCCTGCGCTGCAGCCAGACGGTACCACTTCACGGCATCTGCATAGTCTTGCGCAACACCTTGTCCGTTTTTATACCGATGACCGAGATTTATTTGCGCCCTCACATCTCCATGCGCTGCTGCTAATCGATACCATTTCACTGCTTCTGCGTGATCCTGGGAAATACCTATCCCTTTCTCATACATCAAGCCGAGATCGTATTCCGCATTCGCATTCCCCTGTCTTGCTGCTAATCGATACCATTTAATTGCTTCTGCGTAGTCCTGCGAAACGCCTATCCCTTTGTTATACATATAACCAAGATTAAATTGCGCTTCCGCTTTTCCATACGCTGCAGCTAGACGGTACCACTTCACCGCATTTATGTAGTCACTGCGCTTATACGCAGCCAGGCCATCTTCGAATGGAGACGCCCACGCTGTACCAACATTCAACAGTAGCGCAGTAAATATACAGAACAGCAGTTGTTTCATTGGGCACCTCATTGTGCAATAGCGAATGGTGGCTCAGATCAGGAGGTTTGCACCTGTATAGCTATCGGCATTGATTGGCCGTAATAACCAGACGCTCGATATTGAAAATATTTTTTCATGGTATTACCTATGATCGAGTGTAGTACGACATTATTTTTTGAACTTAAGTAACTGTTGGCCCGGATGACTATTTGATGGATACATGAAGTAACAGCGAGCTGGAAGGTAACTGGGGATTAGGTATCTTCAGATTTTATAGATGAAATAGAAATGCAAAATTACAAAGGGACTGCTAAGTTTGCGGCCCTTTTGTGCTCTATGCCCTTCAATTATTTGACAGCAGCGTCTTTTTCACATTTTTTCAAAAAGCTGTTCTTAGCTGCGCCGACCAATTTTTTCTCGGTGGCTTGAATACCGCAAGCGGTAAGTGCAAGATCCTTGTTACACTTCTTTAAGAAACTGTTCTTGGCGGCGCCAGCCAGTTTCTTTTCGACAGCCTTGGCATCACAGCTGCTGTCAGCAGCGAACGTTAGGTCGACGGCAAACATACCCAATACAGCAACAATCACGATCTTCTTCATTGACGGTCTCCTCAGGTTGTTGAGTTTATGCACAGGATTAATCATGGACTTACAACGTTACCGGAACATGACAGGCATAACAAGAGGCAGATTGTCGCGCCGCAAGCCCAGAATACCAAAGTGTGCTTTATCGAACATACAATATTTTGTGCGTAATGAATAATTCAAGAGTGCGTAAAAACTCGTAACCCGAATACTAAAAAATTGCGTTGGGACGACCAGCGACCTTGGAACAAAAACACATTGCGCGATTGATCCCGCGTTTTTCCACCCATCGCCCAATACGCGAATACGCTGAACAACACTGACGAATAGAGATCCCTTGCAGCCTAGTGTTCAAATTACGGAGTGAAGAAAGAGTCATCTATGAAGCCACTTAACCCATACATCCTGACGATCAATGGCGGCTCATCAAGCATCAAATTCGCGCTGTACCAGGTTGGCAAAACACTGGAGCGGGGACTTTCTGGAAGCATAGATCGCATCGGCTTGAGCGGGACCAATCTGACATTCAATTGCCTGGCCACCAATCATCGGGACAGCAGACCCTTCGCCACTTCCGATCACAAATCGGCGGCTCATTTCCTGATTGATTGGCTTGAAGAACAGAATAGTTTCAAATGGGTTCGAGCGATCGGACACCGGGTGGTTCATGGCATGCAACACACTATGCCCGAGTTAGTGACGCAAGATCTGTTGGATGAACTGCATTCCATCAGGCCCTATGACCCGGATCATCTTCCCTGCGAGATCGAATTGATCGAAGCGTTTCGCCAGCGTTATCCGAAGCTACCGCAGTTGGTCTGCTTCGATACGGCGTTTCATTGCGACATGCCGCGCGTGGCTAAGCTGCTTCCGATCCCACGCCGCTACGAGACGAAAGGAGTTCAACGTTACGGTTTCCACGGTTTGTCCTACGCCTATCTCATGGAAGAACTCGCGCGGCTCCGTGACCCGGCTGCAACGACTGGCCGGGTGATCCTCGCGCATCTCGGAAATGGTGCCAGCATGGCCGCTGTGCGCGACGGCAAAAGCATAGACACCAGCATGGGGTTCACGCCGACGGCAGGATTTCCCATGAGCACTCGCTCCGGCGATCTGGACCCAGGACTGGTGAGCTACCTGGCGCACACTGAGCAAATGACCGCGGCGCAATTTCACCAGATGGTGAACCACGAGTCAGGGCTGCTCGGGGTGTCGGAGATCAGTTCCGATATTCGAGACTTGCTCGAGCAAGAAGCCAGTGACGTCCGGGCGGCGGAAGCTTTAGCACTTTTTTGCTATCAGGCAAAAAAATGGATTGGCTCCTTCACTGCCGCGCTCGGTGGATTGGACACACTCGTTTTCGCAGGAGGCATTGGCGAAAATGCACCGCTCATTCGGGAGAGGATCTGTGACGGCCTCGGCTTTCTTGGCATCGAACTAAATCGGGAACGCAATGCGGAACATGCCCAACTAATTTCCTCGGACGCTGGTCGCGTCAAGGTGCGAGTCATCCGCACCGACGAAGCACTCATGATCGCCAGGTCTGTTACTCAGGTTATCGATCTCACTTCAATTCGTTAAATTTATATCATGAAAATCAATACACTCACGTCGGAACTACTTCACAAGATGGATGCATATTGGCGGGCAGCTAATTATTTGTCGGTGGGTCAGATTTACCTGTACGACAATCCACTTCTAAAGACACCGTTGAAGCTCGAGCATGTGAAGCCGCGGCTGCTGGGCCACTGGGGCACCACGCCGGGCTTGAATTTCATCTATGTTCATCTGAACCGGATCATCATGCAGTACGACCTTGATATGATCTACGTTACCGGCCCCGGCCACGGCGGGCCGAGTCTGGTGGCCAACACCTATCTGGAGGGTAGTTACAGCGAGCTGTACCCGAACGTTTCGCAGGACGAGCCGGGAATGAAAAAACTGTTCACACAATTTTCCTTTCCCGGCGGTATCCCCAGCCACGTTGCCCCCGAAATCCCCGGCTCCATCAACGAAGGCGGCGAGCTCGGTTATTCGCTGGCGCACGCGTATGGCGCCGCGTTCGACAATCCCGATCTGCTGGTGACCTGTGTCGTGGGCGACGGCGAGGCCGAAACCGGCCCCCTCGCGACGAGTTGGCATTCGAACAAATTCTTGAACCCGGTTCACGATGGCGCAGTACTGCCCATACTGCATTTGAATGGCCACAAGATTGCCGGTCCCACGGTGCTAGGGCGCATTTCGCACGAGGAGCTCGAGGCGCTTTTCCGCGGTTACGGGTACACGCCGCATTTCGTCGAGGGCGACGACCCAGCGGAAATGCATCAGTTGATGGCGGCCACCCTCGACGCGATCGTTGCCGATATCCAGGAGATCCAACGCGACGCCCGAAAGTACGGGTTCAGGCAGCGGCCGCGCTGGCCCATGATCATCCTGCGGTCGCCGAAGGGCTGGACGGGTCCAAAAGTCGTCGACGGCATAGCGGTCGAAGGGACATTTCGCGCACACCAGGTGCCGATTGCAGAACTCGCGACGAAGCCCGAGCACCTGAAAGTGCTCGAACAGTGGATGAAGAGTTATCGCCCGGAAGAGTTATTCGACGCGAACGGCAGGCTGATTGCGGAGCTCGCTGAACTGGCGCCCACGGGCGCGCGGCGGATGGGCACGAACCCGCATGCAAACGGAGGCCTGCTGCTTTGCGATCTGACTATGCCGGACTTTCGCGACTACGCGGTCGAGGTCGCGAAGCCCGGTGTCGTGGAAGTTGAGTCCACGTGCGTCCAGGGAGGGTTCATTCGCGATGTGCTGCAACTCAACGCAGATTCGCGCAACTTCCGCATCTTCAGCCCCGATGAAACCAGCTCCAACCGCTGGGGCGCCGTGTTCGAAGTGACGAATCGCTGCTCGACCGCGGAAATCGTTCCCGGCGACGACCACGTTGCACCCGATGGCCGGGTGATGGAGATGTTGTCCGAGCACCAGTGCGAAGGCTGGCTCGAAGGTTATCTGCTGACCGGCCGGCACGGTTTTTTCTCATGCTACGAGGCGTTCATCCACATAATCGATTCGATGTTTAACCAGCACGCGAAGTGGCTCGATGTAGCGGGTTCCATTCCATGGCGGCGGCCGATTGCTTCGCTGAATTATCTGCTTTCATCGCACGTATGGCGGCAGGACCACAATGGATTCAGCCACCAGGACCCCGGCTTCATCGATCTTGTGACGAACAAGAAAGCGAGCGTCGTCCGCGTGTATTTGCCGCCCGATGCCAACACCCTGTTATCGGTGACCGACCATTGCCTGCGCAGCCGCAATTACGTCAACGTCATCATTGCCGGCAAGCAGCCGGCGCTGCAATGGCTGGACATGGATGCCGCCATCAGACATTGCACCGCCGGGGCCGGGATCTGGAATTGGGCCAGCAATGACGAAGGCGGGGACCCGGACGTAGTGATGGCGTGCTGCGGGGACGTGCCTACGCTCGAGACACTGGCTGCGGTCGAGGTTCTGCGGGAGCATTTTCCGGAGCTGAAGATTCGCGTCGTCAACGTGGTGGACCTGATGAAGCTTCAGTCGAAGAGCGAGCATCCCCACGGGCTGAGCGACGAGGACTTCGATGCTCTGTTTACTCGGGACAAGCCCATCATCTTCGCTTTTCATGGTTATCCGTGGCTGATCCATCGCTTGACTTATCGCCGGACCAACCATGACAACATCCATGTCCGCGGTTACAAGGAAGAGGGCACTATCACCACCCCCTTCGACATGACGGTGTTAAACGATCTGGACCGCTTCCACCTCGTGATGGACACCATCGACCGCCTGCCGCAGACCGGCGACAGGGGTATTTACCTGAAACAGCAGCTCAAAGGTAAGCTGATCGAGCACAAGCAATATATCGACAAGCACGGGCAGGACATGCCGGAAATCCGGAACTGGAAGTGGGGCAGCCCCAAATGAATACGCAAGCACTTATAGAGTGCCGGGAGGACGCTGGTCGCCAGCGACAATGGACTGCCTGGCAATGGATGATAGTTGCTCAAGCTGCAATAAATGATTTGCCTGGTTGTGGATTCCCTCAAACCGAGGAGGCGCGGTGCGTCTATCGGGAGTTGATTGTGCAGGCGCATGAAAACTAATACACCCACTTCTCTGCGCCTGTATCTCATTCGGCACGGAGAAACCGAGTGGTCACTCTCCGGTCGGCACACCGGCCGCACGGATATTTCGTTGACCCAGAACGGAGAGAACGAGGCGCGTGAACTTGGCAAGTGCCTCCGGGACATCCCGTTTGCACATGTGCTGACCAGCCCGCTCAAGCGCGCACTGCAAACCTGTGAGTCGCGACAGGCTGGCCGGCTAAGTGCGCAACCGCACAGTACGAATCTTGACCAGTGCCTATACTTACACTTTTGTTAAGCCACATCGTCGACAGCACAGCGTTCATTGTTGCCGAAACCGCTTGGCGAGGAATAAGAAATAGGATTCTTTGCCATTGAAAAAGGAGCAGTAACATCAAACTTACGCCGGTGCCGCCCTATGGATCGGTCACCAGTAATTAACAATAACTCTCTTTACTAACACTCTTTTTGAAAGGATCACGCCATGAACTTCACACTCAAACCAATTGCGGTTGCAATACTTGTTGCAACGACTCAGCTCACTGGCGTGGCAAATGCACAGGCCCCGGAACCGCTCTCCGAGTCTGTCGCCCTGCCTGCGTTGACGGCGACCAACACGCCAATCCCAGTCAAGGCGCCAGAAGCCTGGATTATCTACGATGACATAACTTACACGCCGGTTGTTGATGCCGTCAGCCGGCATCTCGATGCCGCACGCAAGGCCTTCGACGCGAAGGACAACAAGAAGGCCGCCGCAGAAATGCACGCCGTGGCTAATGAATTGAAACTGCAGGCCGCTCGCGCCGACAAGGAGGGCAGGTCGCAGGTTGACGCAGACAAAGCGATCATGGCAGCTGACACAAAGTTTGCACAGGATATTGCCAAGCGCATGAATGCCAGTGCGCTGAAAGTTAGTTCAGCCGCCAAAGCCATCGAGAGCGGCAAGATAACGAAGAGGGCGGATCTGGACAAGGCAATCGACAAAGCCACGCGTGCCGACATGGAGCATCGCTGGCTGTTAGCCGACGTGACCACTTGGTACCCGGTAAGTGAGGAGCCGCAACGTCACTTCACGAACGCGGTTGAGGCTTATGCCAAGAAGGACTACAAGGCTGCCGCTGCCGATATCCACAAAGCGACCAGCTACTTGCGCCTTGAGGCTGGTCGCGCTATCGGAGAGACCAAACAGGAACTCGAAAGCTCGGTTGTGCAACTCGACACGCTCGCCGCTTCGGTCGAAAAAGGTGCGGTGAAGGAGGTGCAATCGATAACAAATGTTTTTGCGAAAGCCAACCACGCACTCGCCCTGGAACACCGATCCAAGGCAGTTGAATCATGGTTGCGTAAGGAGTACAACAAGACTGGCTATGAACTCAAGGCCGCCGCTCATGGGTTAGAAAGCGCCGCGGGCTGGGTTGGTGGCGAAGTGAAGGCGGGTGCGTCAGCGACGGTGGCGGATACCCGAGCCCTTGGCGACAAGCTTGCCTCCGGCGCCACTTGGACGCGAGACGAGGTCGCCAAGGGTTTCGAATCACTGGGCAACAGCATCAATGCACTGGGCGATAAAATCGGCAGCACCAAGAAGGCATCGCCTGCAGGCCTATGAGGCATACCTGAGTGCAACGAGCACAAAATTGGCACCGTGTATGTGGTGCCAGCCAATGACAAGGAGAACGCCCGGCTAATTGTTTCAGAGATTATTCTCGATACGTTTAAGTCTCTCAAAGTGAGCTATCCAAAGGTGGATGCTAAACGCCAGCAGGATTTGCTGTCGATCCGCCCACAATTAATGAAGGAAAAGCCGGGTGACAAATGAGTTCAAAAATTTGGCATGTAAAAACTAGCACACCTAACTCCCTGCGCCTGTACCTCATTCGGCATGGCGAAACCGAGTGGTCTCTCTCCGGTCGGCACACTGGTCGCACGGATATTCCGTTGACCCAGAACGGAGAGAGCGAGGCGCGTGAACTTGGCAAACGCCTCTGGGACATTCCGTTTGCACATGTGTTGACCAGCCCGCTCAAGCGCGCACTACAAACCTGTGAGTTGGTCGGATTGGATAAAGTCCCGGAAATAGAAACTGATCTTGCTGAATGGGACTATGGTGATTACGAAGGACAGCGCTCTGCGGATATCCACAAGGAGCGGCCAGACTGGAATATTTATCGGGACGGTTGTCCTCGGGGTGAAATGCCCGAACAAATTTCCGATCGTGTTGATCGGCTCATCGCCCGTCTGCGCAAGCTGGACGGAAATATCGCACTCTTTTCGCACGGCCAGGTCGGCGGTGTCCTGGCCGTAAGGTGGATCAGATTAGCGGTGGCCGAAGCGCAGCATTTCACGCTCGGCACAGCCTCGCTCAGTATTTTTTCCTTCGACCCCCACCACCCTGGTGTGCCGGTTATCGCATTGTGGAATGCGGTCTCCCACTAAATATCAAGCATGCTCGTCTCCGAAATTAATTAATGGGCATGCTTGAAAGTTTTTACCGCTGAGATCAGCAAAATAACACCAAGAAAGCTTATTAAAACACGGGGGGGCACTATTCCTAGCAGCAGCCCACCTATACCAGCTCCAAGAATTGATCCAGCCACCATCCAACGAAACAAGAGACGCTCCTGGCGCAGCACTGTAAAGGCATTCGAACTGCTATAGCGAGCAAAACCAACGATCATGGTGGGTAGGCTGACCACCAGGGAAAGACTTCCAGCCAGTTTGATATCAATTCCGTATAGCAATACGATGGTAGGTATCAGCAATTCACCCCCTGCTACACCCAAGAGAGCCGCAACCATACCGATACCGAGTCCGGCCGCTAAGCCTACGATGAAACGAATAGGGCCAGTTTCAATGAGTGGGGTAGCTCCATTGTTGAATCCAAATATAGCCTCAGATAGCATCAACAAAGCCAATCCAATCAGTAATACCATGATAATTCGATTTAGCAATTGACGCGACATCCTGATAGCGTGCCCTGCCGCCCACCATGCTCCAATGAGGCTGCCCGCCAGAAGATTCAAGACGACATCTATATGCGGAACCAATTGATCGAAAGGAATTGTCTCTGCTCGAAAGATTAAAGCAGCGGCTACCACAACCAAGCTAACAGCCTTGTTGAGAATGACTGCCTCCAAGGAGGGGAGATGGAATAATCCTACCAGCACGGGCAATCGAAACTCTGCCCCGCCCAGACCGATCAATCCGCCCAGGGTGCCAATCATAGCGCCAGCAAGAAAGCCCCATCCGGCGCGTGTACGTGGGCTCATGATAATTTACTTAAACTTATTTGCCGGGGGTTTCGTTTGGTAGAACGAAATCATATAGGGCGTCAATATCATCGCCAGAGTTAGTTTTTTTGAAGGTAGCCATGATTTCGTCTAGCGCAAATTTTAGATCGGAAGCGGCTGCAACTGTGATTTGTTTAGCATTGGAGGACAGGGAGAATAAGAGCGACAAAACAAACACTAATGACTTAATAAATTTCATCGAAAATTCCTTCAAGGGATTAGAAAACGCTTTTTTCAGGCTTCGTTATTTAGCAAACTAAACAACGAATAATATATCATAGCCGTTATAGCGTTACCAAGCGCCCTTTCCAGACCGTCTTCGAAGCCATAGAGTATTTGTAATAAAGCAATCACCCTGTTGATTTTGGTTCGAATTTAATAAACTCAGCCACGAATTCCTGCACGAAAATAATAATTTATGAGATGAGTCGTCCATGAACATTTAAGTAAGTTTATAGACAGCCCATGCTAAAGAATGTCCAATTTGCACAATTTCAGTGACCATCGCCCAGCCCTATTAATTTTCCCAGGATCCCGACCCCGCCGGTATACCACCCTCCAAATCTTTGGATAGCACCTGCTTGGCCTGCGGCCATATCATGCCAAACAACTCGCTGCTTAACCTGTAGAACTCCACTATAGCCAATCGATCTCAGTTCCCACGGGTGTGGAAAGGCTCGGTAAATCACTATCTTGGCATGCACTCGGACAATATCAATTTTTACATTTCCTTTATGCCTGGCACGCAAATCTTTACATAATTTTTATATCGCTTTCTCTAATATGCTCATCATCAAAATAGCCTGGACGGGAGTGATGATGGACATTGTCTTTATTGGTGCAATCGTGATGTTTCTACTGGTGACCTGTGCGTTCGCTGTGGGTTGCGCCAAGCTGGAGGAACGTCAATGAACACGTTTTATGTTATCGGCGCGGCCGTGGCAACTGGCTTGCTGGTGTATCTGGTGGTGGCATTATTGAAAGCGGAGGATTTGTAAAATGACTACGCAATCGTTCCTTTTGCTCGTCGCGTTTCTGGCGGTGTTGTTGGCGCTGGCCTATCCGATGGGTCTCTACTTGGCTAAGGTCGGGGATGGTACACCGATCCCCGGTCTGGGCTGGATGGTCAAGGTGGAAAACTTTCTTTATCGACTCTCTGGCATCACCGCAGATTCAGCGATGGGCTGGAAAACCTATGCCATAGCGCTGCTCGTGTTCAACGCGCTGGGCGCCATAGCCGTTTACACAGTGCAGCGTTTGCAAGCCTGGCTACCACTCAACCCGCAAGCGCTTGCCAATGTCAGCCCGGATTCCGCATTCAACACCGCGATCAGCTTTGTCAGCAATACCAACTGGCAGGGGTATGGCGGCGAATCCACGATGAGTTACCTGACTCAGATGCTGGTGTTGACCGGGCAGAACTTCTTCTCGGCAGCGACCGGGATGGCGGTCGCATTTGCGCTGATTCGTGGTTTTTCATCGCGTTCGATCAAAACCATCGGCAATTTCTGGATCGACATCACACGCTCGACGCTGTATGTGCTGCTGCCTTTGTCGATAATCTTTGCCGTGTTTCTGATGGGGCAGGGCGTGATCCAGAATTTTTCTGCCTACAAGGATGTCACACTGCTCGATCCGGTCACGTACACACAGCCCAAGAGTGGCCCGGACGGCCAGCCACTGAAGGATGCTAAAGGCAATCCGGTGCTGGAAACCTTGACCGCGAAGACGCAAACACTGGCCATGGGTCCGGTTGCATCGCAGGAGGCGATCAAGTTGCTCGGAACCAACGGCGGCGGCTTCTTTAATGCCAACTCGACACATCCTTACGAGAATCCGACACCGCTGTCCAACTTCTTCCAAATGTTATCGATTTTCCTGATTCCCACCGGAATGTGCTTTGCATTCGGCCGTATGGTGGGAGATATACGGCAAGGGTGGGCCGTGCTGGGCGCGATGACGGCGATATTTATGGTGATGACAGTCGTCGTGCTGATCGCGGAGCAGCAAGCCCACCCGGCGCTCCACGCGCTCGGCGTCGATCAGGCAGCCAGTGCACTGCAACCGGGTGGCAACATGGAGGGCAAGGAAACGCGCTTTGGTATTAGCGCATCGGCCTTGTTTGCTGCGGTCACGACGGCAGCCTCATGTGGCGCGGTGAACGCGATGCATGATTCCTTCATGCCGCTCGGCGGGATGGTGCCGTTGGTGCTCATGCAGTTCGGCGAAGTGATATTCGGGGGCGTCGGTTCCGGTTTGTATGGCATGCTGATTTTTGCGATTCTGGCGGTGTTCATTGCCGGCTTGATGATCGGCCGCACACCGGAATATCTCGGCAAGAAAATCCAGTCGTTCGAGATGAAAATGACGTCGATCGCGATTTTGGTGACACCGGTATTGGTGCTGAGCGGTACTGCGATTGCCGTCATGCTCGACCCCGGCAGGGCCGGCATCGCCAATCCCGGCGTGCACGGCTTTTCCGAAATCCTGTATGCATTCAGCTCGGCAGCCAACAACAACGGCAGCGCGTTCGCCGGTTTGTCGGCCAATACGCCGTTCTACAACATCATGTTGGCAACCGCAATGTGGTTCGGCCGCTTTGCAATGATCGTGTCGATCCTGGCGGTGGCCGGTTCGCTGGCAGCCAAGAAGCGCCTTGAAGTCACCGCTGGCACGATGCCGACGCATGGTCCCTTGTTCGTTGCATTGCTGGTTGGCGTAGTGGTGCTGGTGGGCATCCTGAACTATGTACCGGCGCTTGCTCTTGGGCCAATTGTCGAACACCTGCAACTTTTCGTACATTAATGAGGACACCTGCCATGCATATGCCAGAATCCAGGACGGCGACAGTCATGTCGCGCAAAAGCTTGGCGCTTTTTGATTTCACATTGATCGGTCCAGCCATCATCGATGCGTTCAAAAAACTGCACCCACGCACGCAGTGGCGCAGCCCTGTTATGTTTGTTGTCTATGTCGGCAGCATCATCACCACATTACTGTTTACCCAATCCCTCACCGGTAAAGGCGAGGCGAGTCCCGGCTTTATTCTCGCCACTACGGTGTGGTTATGGTTCACGATACTGTTTGCTAACTTCGCCGAGTCGATGGCCGAAGGCCGCAGCAAGGCACAGGCAGCATCATTGCGCGCACTGAAACAAACAGTCATGGCGAAGAAGCTGACGACACCGCGGTATGGCACTTCCTGGTTGCCCGCTTCCGCATCTGACCTGCGCAAAGGCGATACGGTACTGGTTGAAGCGGGTGATGTGATTCCTGCCGACGGCGAAGTGATTGAAGGCGTCGCGTCGGTCGATGAAAGCGCAATTACCGGTGAATCTGCGCCCGTGATTCGTGAGTCGGGCGGCGATTTTTCCGCCGTCACCGGCGGCACGCGCGTACTATCCGATTGGCTGGTCGTGCGCATCTCGGTCAATCCAGGCGAAGCATTTATTGACCGCATGATCGCCATGGTTGAAGGTGCCAAACGGCAGAAGACGCCGAACGAAATCGCGCTGACCATTTTATTGGTCGCGCTTACCATCATCTTTTTGGTGGTGACTGTCACCTTGTTACCGATGTCGCTGTTTTCGGTCGAAGCGGCCAAGGCGGGTGAGCCGGTCACGATCACGGTATTGATTGCGCTATTGGTCTGTCTGATCCCAACCACGATCGGCGGCTTGCTATCCGCCATCGGCGTGGCCGGCATGAGCCGCATGATGCAAGCCAACGTAATCGCGACTTCAGGCCGTGCCGTCGAAGCGGCGGGCGATGTCGACGTGCTATTGCTGGACAAGACCGGTACCATCACGCTCGGCAATCGTCAGGCGTCCGCATTCATGCCGGCGCCCGGCATTACCGAAGCACAGCTGGCTGATGTCGCGCAGCTGGCATCATTAGCCGATGAAACACCGGAAGGTCGCAGTATTGTGATCCTGGCCAAGCAGTGTTTCAATATTCGCGAGCGTGAGATGGCAGAACTCAATGCGACATTCGTGCCGTTCACGGCGCAGACCCGCATGAGCGGCGTCGATATCGGCGAGCGTGCGATTCGCAAAGGTGCGGCCGATGCGCTGAAGAAATATGTCGAATCGCTGGGACGTCCATTCCCCGCCGAGGTTGCCAGAACGGTGGACGATATCGCGCGCCGCGGCAGTACCCCGCTCGTTGTGGTGGATGATGGCCGCGTGATGGGGACGATCGAATTGAAGGATATCGTCAAGGGCGGCATCAAGGAACGCTTTGCCGAATTGCGCCGGATGAGTATCAAAACCGTGATGATCACCGGTGACAACAAGCTAACCGCAGCTGCGATTGCGGCTGAAGCCGGTGTCGATGACTTCCTGGCGGAGGCGACGCCGGAAGAAAAACTCAAGCTGATCCGTAGCTATCAGGCGCAAGGCCGCCTGGTCGCGATGACGGGTGACGGCACCAACGATGCACCGGCGCTGGCGCAGGCTGACGTGGCGGTGGCGATGAATTCTGGGACGCAGGCGGCAAAAGAAGCCGGCAACATGGTCGATCTCGATTCCAACCCGACCAAACTCCTGGAAATCGTCGAAATTGGTAAGCAGATGCTAATGACGCGCGGTTCTCTGACTACGTTTTCGATCGCCAACGATATCGCCAAATATTTTGCGATCATCCCGGCCGCATTCGTGACCACCTATCCGCAATTGAAGGCGCTCGACGTGATGCATTTGACCAGTCCGTCGTCGGCGATCATGTCAGCGGTGATTTTCAATGCGCTGATTATCGTGGTGTTGATTCCGTTAGCTTTGAAAGGTGTCAAATACCGTGCGGTCGGCGCGGCATTGTTATTGCGCCGTAATCTGCTGATTTACGGATTGGGTGGCATTATGGTGCCGTTTGTCGGTATCAAGCTGATTGATATGGCACTGACCGTTTTTAATCTCGTTTAGGAGCTTCACATGATATCCATTCTTCGACCAGCGTTCGTGTTGTTTGCCGCACTGACGCTACTCTGTGGTGTGTTGTATCCGTATGCGATCGCTGGTATCGGGCAAATTGCCTTTGCCAGTCAGGCCGAAGGCAGCCTGGTATCACTCAACGGTCAGCCGGTAGGTTCTTCACTGATCGGTCAGGCGTTTTCCTCTCCGAAATATTTCTGGGGAAGACCATCTGCCACCAGCCCGATGCCGAACAATGCCACCGCTTCCAGCGGTTCCAATCAAGGACCGCTCAACCCGGCCCTGGTCGACACAGTAAAGGGCCGCATTGATGCATTGAAAGCCGTTGATCCAGCCAATACCGCGTCGATCCCGGTCGATCTGGTAACCGCATCGGCCAGCGGCCTGGATCCGGAAATCAGCGTGGCTGCCGCGTATTACCAGGCTGGCCGCATCGCGCGCGAGCGACAATTGCCTGACAACGAAGTACGCAACATTATCGATCAACACAGAGAATCCCGGTATTTTGGTTTCTTCGGCGAACCGCGCGTGAATGTGCTTGCATTGAATCTTGCACTGGATCAGCGGCGTTAAATTGGTACTCTTGAATTGTAAAATAGGCTGACTTATCCCACTGACTTATGTATCCAAACAACGATCAACGCCCGGACCCGGATGCCTTGCTGGCGCAAGTACAAGCGCAGGAGCGTCGCGCCGCGCGCGGCAAGCTCCGAATATATTTTGGTGCGTCGGCGGGCGTCGGTAAAACCTATGCGATGCTGACCGCAGCCCGCAAGCTGCAGGCTGACGGCCATGACGTGGTAGTTGGTATTGTCGAAACACACGGTCGCAGCGAAACGGCCTCGTTGCTTGAGGGGCTCGATGTTCTACCATTGAAGACCATCGATTATCGGGGTAAGGCGATTACCGAATTCGATATCGATGCCGCGCTGGCGCGCCACCCTGCTTTGATCCTGATCGACGAGCTGGCGCATTCGAACGCACCTGGCTCACGCCATCCAAAGCGTTGGCAGGACGTTGAAGAGTTACTCGATGCTGGTATCGACGTTTTCACGACACTGAATGTGCAACATCTGGAAAGTTTGAATGACGTTGTCGGTGGCATCACCGGCATTCGCGTATTGGAAACCTTGCCCGATACTGTCTTCGATGAGGCCGATGAAGTTGTACTGGTTGATATTCCGGCTGATGAACTGCTGGCACGGCTCAAGGTGGGCAAAGTTTATCAGGCGCAACACGTGGAACGTGCTTCGCGCAACTTTTTCCGCAAAGGCAATCTCATCGCATTGCGCGAACTTGCGCTGCGGCGTACCGCCGATCGGATAGAAGATGATGTGCAGGCGTATCGGATCGAAAAATCCATCAACACGGTATGGAAAACTGATTCCGCACTGCTGGCTTGCATTGGACCCCATTCAGGGGCCGAGCATGTTATTCGCAGCGCCGCACGGTTGGCCAGCCAGTTGAATGCGGATTGGCATGTGATTTACATTGAAACGCCACAATTGCAGCGCCTGTTGCCCGCGCAGCGCGAACGTATTCTGAAGACATTGAAACTTGGCGAGAGTCTTGGCGCTACGACGGCTATCCTGACCGGGAACGATGTTGCGTTAGAGATCGTAAATTATGCGCGCAGCCGGAATTTCTCGAAAATCATACTGGGACGCAGCCTTCCAACGTGGCCTTGGCATACCCCGCATCTGAAACGTGTGGCTGCCCTTACTCCGGATATCGATTTGACCCAACTCGGTCTAGCCAGTTCGGAACCATTGCAGACTGCCGAAGAATCGAATGCGCTTGGTGTTGCGCGAAGCCTAACGCAACCAGCAACGAATGAAGCGGAATCCGCTTCGCCCCGCAAACAGCGCCAATGGCATTATGTGTGGGCGACCGGCGCGAGTCTATTAACGGCGGCGATCGCCACGCCATTATTGCCATACCTAGATCTTGCCAACATCGTGATGCTATTCTTGCTGACCGTTGTACTGATTGCGGTGCGCTTCGGGCGCGGGCCAGCGGTGACCGCTACCATCGTGGGCGTTGCCGCATTCGATTTCTTTTTTGTATCGCCGCGATTTTCCTTCGCGGTCAGCGACTTTCAATATGTGGTGACCTTTGCGGTAATGCTGATGGTTGGATTGATCACTGCGCACTTGACTTCGGGCCTGCGTTATCAGGCGCGTGTCGCCTTACATCGCGAATCCCGTTCGCGTGCCTTGTATGAATTTGCGCGCGAATTATCCAGTGCATTACAAACTGAGCAAATATTCGAAATTACGCGCACATTCATTGCACGCACTTTCCGTGCCCAGGCGACACTGCTCTTGCCGGACGATGCGGGCCTCTTGCAATCGCCACCGCTTGCCGTGGGAGAACTATCCAGAAATTCCAATATGGGCGTACTCGATATGGGCATCGCCCAGTGGGCATTCGATCACGCAACAGCGGCCGGTATTAGCACTGATACGTTGCCGGGTAGCCATTTCTTTTACCTACCGCTGGTTGCGCCGATGCGTACCCGTGGCGTGCTTGCCATTCAGCCGGAAAACCGTCGCTGGATATTGATTCCTGAACAACGTCAACAGCTCGATACCTTCGCCGTGCTGGCGGCGATCGCACTGGAACGGGTGCACTATATTGAGGTCGCACAGGACGCGCTGGTGCGCATGGAATCGGAAATGCTGCGCAATTCCTTGCTGGCGGCACTATCGCATGATTTGCGCACGCCGCTCACCTCACTGGTGGGCTTGTCCGAGTCGCTGGCCAGATCTAAACCGCCACTGGCATCGGCACAGCAGGCACTCGCCGACGCGTTGCATAATGAAACTCTGCGTATGAGCAATCTGGTGTCGAACCTGCTCGACATGGCGCGTATCCAGAGCGGGGAAGTCAAATTCAATTTGCAGTGGCAACCGTTTGAAGAAGTGGTCGGCAGCGCATTGCGCGCCAGCCAGTCATTCCTCGGCAGCCATGAGGTGCAGACCTGCCTTGCACGCGATTTGCCACTGATACATATCGACACCGTATTGATCGAGCGTGTGCTGTGTAATTTGTTGGAAAATGCAACCAAGTACACGTCGGCCGGTTCGCGTATCGTCATTGCAGCGGAAGTCAGCGGCCAGTTTCTGGAAGTTGCGGTGATCGATAATGGCCCCGGCCTTCCGGTTGGCAAGGAAGAAGCGATTTTTGAAAAATTCACCCGCGGCAAACGCGAATCATCAATTCCCGGCGTCGGCCTGGGTCTGGCGATTTGTCGCGCCATCGTCGAGGCGCATGGCGGCGCTATCCATGCCGGGCAGGCGACGGGCGGCGGCGCGTCCATCATATTTACCCTTCCCCTCGGCACGCCTCCCGCCATGCCTGACATGGACGAGAGTGGTGCGAACATCGGTAACCACGCACCATGACTGAATCCATACCTATTGTTCTTCTGGTCGAAGATGAGCCGCAAATCCGGCGTTTCGTGCGCACTGCGCTGGTGGATGAAGGATGGCAAGTCTTCGAATCGGAAACGATGAAACGCGGTTTGATCGATGCCGGTACACGCAAGCCAGATCTGATCATCCTTGATCTCGGATTGCCTGATGGCGATGGCGTCGATTTCATTGTCGACGTCCGGAATTGGTCCACCGTGCCAATTATTGTACTTTCAGCGCGCACCAATGAAGCCGACAAGATCCGCGCACTCGATGCCGGTGCTGATGACTATCTGACCAAGCCATTTGGGGTTGGCGAGTTACTTGCGCGCGTGCGTTCCACCGTACGGCGACTGCGCCAACCAGGTATCAATCTTCATGGAGTGATCCAGTTTGGCGATGTCAAGGTGGATATCAAGGCACGCCTTGTGACCAAGGCAAATCAAGTAGTGCATCTGACACCAACTGAATATCGATTGCTAATGGTTCTTGTGACCAATGCAGGACGGGTGGTAACCAACCCGCAATTGCTGCGTGAAGTATGGGGGCCGTCGCACTCCGAGAGTAGTCATTATCTGCGCGTCTATATGGGACATTTGCGGCAAAAGCTGGAGGATGACCCCGCGCAGCCTCGCTATCTCCTTACTGAAACTGCAGTGGGCTACCGACTACTTTTACCTTTGTAAATTTGTATGCATCAGAGCGCTTTTTGAAAGGCTATGCCGTAATTACCTATTAAATTGGAGTGTCCAATCAGCATAAAGTTTGGTCACGAAGGTGCACACCATGAAAGCAACTGAATTTAGGGTATGGCTGGAAGCGTTAGGTCGTATGAAAAATCTTGAGGAAGTGCTGGTATAGTAAAGGTGAGACGACCGCTCTCCGAATCGGCTGGTAACGCGCCTAAGTCAAGACAAAAAACGATGATGACCACAACCGCTTCAGATCATACTGTCCGCCATTTCCGTGAGGTGCTTTTCTGGCCGGTGCAACTGATGCCGCTTGGGAACGGCGGGAACCCACAACCCCATTGGAAATTACTGGCACAGGGCGGAGAAGACAATCCATGGCGCAGGCTGGAAGACAGGTTTCAGGCGGGGAAGCTTGATTTTGAGGAAAGGCATTACAAGGAATTCGTCACCTTTCTGCCTTATGTTCAGCGTTTCATTTACGGTGAAAGCCACAGTCATGTGGCTTATGATGCAGATGATCCGCTGGGTGAATCTGCAATCAAGATATTTCGGCGGCGAGGAGTTTCCGCCTTGCGGCTGGAGTTGCGCGAAGGTGATACCCCCGTAACACTGACTGTAGAGCATATCGAACTCTGGTTCTTTGACGACATCAACGTCGCTTTCCTTAAGGTGGAATTGTCCGTCGACGACCTGCCGTTTTATGTAGCGTGCGATTTGCTATACCGCTTTGGCCGCGCCTACCCGACGGGCTGGGATAGCGATGGCCATGGTAAACACAATGCCCATCGCGCCGAGTGGTTATCTTCAGACGGCACAGTGCTTGCCGTGTCTGATTCGGCTAATCAGGAAAAATTTCTCTCTTACACCCGCAGGCATCGTTCGCCGGGAATTTGCGCCCACTGGGATTTTTTGCTGCGCCCCTTGGTACTGGATCCGTCGGAGGAAGCCGGCAACCTGCGCTATCGCCAGATTGAATACCACCGCATGCCGTTGATGGCGTTCCTGGCTGTGGACAACCCGCGCAGCGTGAGCCGGGAAGACTGGCTGCGCCTCGGCATGGTCGCCACTCTCCATCCCGATGAGGCGTTGCCCACGCACGATCCAGACGTGACTGAGTTCGAGTCGCGCTACTGCTATGACCGCTTCTGGACCGATACTGAGGCCGGCCCAAACACCCGTTTCTTTTGCACCGGGCGTGCCTTCATCATCGTCGGAGATGCGCATGCCGATTATTTTCACGATCGGAAGCGCGGTATCCTGGCCCAGTTCCGTCACCAATACGTTTTGTTGTTCATGATCACGCATTTCCATCGCGCATCGCTGTTGGTTTTTTCCGATCGCATGGTGGATGCGGTGCATGACCTGGACATCCATACACCTCAATCCATAAGCCGTTTCCGGCGCAGAATTTACGCCGGTTTCGAGGCCTTTCTGCGCTTCACCCACCGCTACTGGTTCCACGAGCTGTCCGAGCGATCCCACGTACAGGCACTCTACCGTATGTGCAGCGAACATCTGGGCAACGATGTACTGTATCAGGATGTAAAGGAAGAGCTGCGGGACATGAGCCAATATCTCGACAGCAATGCGCAGCGCCAGCAATCCACCACCATTGTCCGTCTTACCGTGGTAACCACGTTCAGCATGGTCGGCACGGTGGCCACCGGCCTGCTCGGTATGAATCTTCTTGCCGAGGCCGAAGCTCCCATCTCCACGCGCCTGACCTATTTCTTCATTACTACGCTGATCACGGCGCTGCTCATGTTGCTAGCCATTCTTAAATCAAAGCAGCTCTCCGATGCGATGGATGTGCTGGCCGATGACCAGAAAAGTCTGCGCACCCGCTTGTCCACGCTGGGCAAGGTGTGGAAGCGCAGCCTGCACTAGTTCATGTTTAACAGTCTCAAAAATATTTTTAACTATCAGTCTATTACAGGCAACATAAAACCGTAGCGGCACTACATGCTCGTAATTTTGGTTTAACTGACCAGTTTTTATTACCCCTCTGTACCTGGTTGATTACCGGCAACAGAAACAAGCGCAATTAAGCTACTTATCTCTCGCAGCTTTCACCCAGCAATGTCATGTAAAACAACTCGCTTTTTTATCTGTTGGACTCCTCTATTGCCAACCGATCTCAGTTCGAACTGGCGTGAAAAACGTTCGGTAACTCGCTATTTCTGCATGCAGTCAGACAATATCAATTTTTACATTTTGTATACGCCTGACATACAAGTTTTTACAAAATTTTTAGATCGTTTTCGCTAATCTGCTCATCATCCAAATAGACTTGGATGAAAATGATGATGTCTGCGTTTGAAAGGCACTTTCAATTATGACTGGGCAAGACCTGTACGACTAAAACCATTAGTTAAGGAAATATTATGAAGAAACTGATTCTCGTTATCACAGCAATAGCTGCATTCACAGGCGGCTTTGTCCACGCAGAAGACAAAAAACCGGATACCGCGTTAACCTTTAAAGGTTATGCAGAAACATACTATAGCTACGATTTTAATAAACCAATCAACAACACAAAATCCCCATTTATTTATAGCTACAATAAAAATAATGAAGTTTCAGTGAATTTGGCTTTTGTGAAAGGCTCATACAACACAGATAGCGTCAGAGCTAATCTCGCATTAGCCGGTGGTAGCTATATGAATTCCAATTATGCAGCTGAGCCTGGCGTATTGAATAATCTCTATGAAAGTAATGTTGGCCTGAAGCTTTCTAATAAAAATAATCTGTGGTTTGATGCTGGTGTTTTTTCATCACATATAGGTTTTGAAAGTGCCGTTGGTAAAGACAATTGGACTTTGACCAGAAGTTTAGTAGCAGAAAACACCCCTTATTATGAAACAGGCGCCAAAATCAGTTATACGTCAGATAATGATGTATGGTTTGTGAGTGTATTAGTTCTGAATGGTTGGCAACATATTCGACATGTAAAGGGGAATTCGTCTCCTTCATTTGGTACCCAGGTTACTTATAAACCTTCCGCAAAAATAACCTTGAATTGGAGCACATTTATTGGAAACGACAAGCCAGATAATGATAAGAGAATGCGATATTTCAATAACTTTTATGGAATTTTTCAGCTGAATAATGAGCTGGCTGCAATATTTGGTTTTGATATTGGGGCCGAACAAGAAAGCAAAGACTCATCAGCCATGAATACGTGGGTCAATCCAACAATTATCTTTAAATATACGCCAACAGCAAAAACTGCTATCGCTATAAGAGCTGAGTATTATGATGATAAAAATGGAGTAATCATTGCAACTGGTACATCTAATGGTTTTAAAACATGGGGTTTCTCAACTAATTTCGACTATAACATTACAAATAATATTGTGTGGAGGGTAGAAGCTAGGACATTAAGTAGCAAAGACAATATTTTCATTAAAAATAATAATATCGCTAACAACAATGCTTTTGTGACGACGGCTTTGGCTATCAGTTTCTGATGAGTCATTGGCAACAAAACTGTGTGCTCACCCTTTAACCTTCACTTGATGTATCGACGCGATTCCTCCCATTACGACAAAAATCTCTGCGGCAATCACGCTTCATGCAGTACTCCATCCATCAAACGAAGCTGACGTTGCATTTTCCCCGCTAGCTCCAAGTCGTGAGTGACTACGATGAAACTGGTGTTAAGCCTGGAATTGAGCTCTTGCATCAGTTCAAATAATGCTTGCGCACTGGCGCGATCAAGATTTCCGGTAGGCTCGTCTGCTAATACACAGGCCGGCTCGGTAACAAGTGCGCGCGCCACGGCGACACGCTGACGTTCACCACCGGAAAGCTCGGCGGGTAGATGTTCCGTACGGTGCGCGAGACCTACTAGCCCGAGCATGCGCGCGGCAATCGGGTCTGTTTCACTGCGCTTCATGCCTCGGATCAGGAGTGGCATGGCAACATTTTCCAGCGCGGTGAATTCTGCCAGTAGATGATGAAACTGGTACACAAAACCTAGCGCCTGATTGCGTAGAGTGCCGCGCTCTGCTTCATTCATGGCTTGCACATCGTGGCCGAGGAGGGCGACGCTGCCGCTGCTGGCCTTGTCCAATCCACCAAGCAAGTGGAGCAGGGTGCTTTTACCGGAACCGGAGCTACCTACGATGGCGATACGTTCGCCGCGCATGACGTCAATATTAACGCCGGTAAGCACGGGTACATTGAGTTTTCCTTGCACAAAGGTTTTGCATAAATTGCGGCAGGAAATGACCATCTCACTCATAGCGTAGCGCCTCCGCCGGTTGTGTTCTGGATGCGCGCCAACTTGGATAGAGCGTGGCAAGCAGGCTGATAAGAAAGGAGAAACATGCCACGACCAGCACATCATCGCGCTGTAAATCAGAGGGCAGCTCGTTGATGAAATACACTTCTTTGGAAAGGAAGTGCATGCCCAGCAGTCGTTCTATAAACGGAACTACCGTGTCGATGTTGAGGCTTAACAAGATCCCTCCGCCAACGCCGAATACCGAACCGATCAGCCCAATCAGGGCGCCTTGCACGATGAAAATTTTCATAATGCTGGCGGGCGAAGCACCGAGCGTGCGCAGAATGGCGATGTCGGCTTGTTTGTCGGTAACCGCCATGACCAGTGTGGAGACAATGTTGAATGCAGCTACCGCCACGATGAGTGAAAGAATGATAAACATCATTTTCTTTTCGATCTGCACTGCACGGAAATAATTAGAGTGCTGACGCGTCCAGTCACTAACATAGATATTGCGCGGCAAGACGCGTTGTATCTCGATGGCCACCTGGGGAGCCAAATCGAGATCATTCAAACGTGCGCTGATACCGCTTATCGCACTACCCATTTGATAGAGCTTCTGCGCGTCATTCAGGTGTATCAGTGCCAGCGTATTGTCATAGGGTGCCATACCGATCTCAAAAATGCCGACTACGCGGAATTGCTTGAGGCGCGGTACCATTCCGGCAGGCGTGACCTGCCCCTGAGGAGAAATAAGTAGCACCTTGTCGTTCAGATGCACGCCCAGTGTGTGCGCCAAGTCTGAACCCAGCACGATGCCGAAACTGCCTTCCCGCAAGGCATCCAGCGAACCGGCTTTCATCTTGTCGGAAAGGTCGATCACTTTGCTTTCATGCTGCGGCAAAATGCCGCGTACCATTACGCCCTGTACATTTTGATCAAACGAGACCATGCCTTGTCCATTCACGAAAGGCGCGGCAGCCGCTACTTGCGGATATTTTGCCGTGAGCTGTAAGGTAGGTTGCCAATCGACCATATAGTTTCCCTCTTCACTGATTTGCAGGTGGGGCGCGATACCTAGAATACGTGTACGGATTTCTTTTTGGAAACCGTTCATCACTGACAGCACTACAATCAGCGCGGCCACGCCCAATCCCATACCCAGCATGGAGATAAGCGAAATAAAGGAAATAAAATGATTGCGCCGCTTGGCACGGGTGTAACGCAGACCAATAAAAAGTTCGTAAGGACGCAAAGTGAAGAGCTCAAAATGAAGTGGGCGCTAGTTTGCCACAAGAGCGTTCTCTGTGGGATGGTAAACTGGTGCGGATAAAAATTACTTTACTACTACCGTTCCTGGCATCGAATTTTTTGTTGAACAAGCAACAAGGTGAAGATTAACGTGGTCATTCATCAAGACCAACAAAAGTAGGTGTTAATTTACACAATATTCTCATTAAATAATTTAGGGCTAATTCGACATGAGAAATGTAGACATCGTTATCCTTGATTTATTCTTGCCGCAAGAAATTTCTGTCGATGCTTGCACCGGCTTATCTGTGCCTGTCCTTGAGAAAATGCTGGCGCGTGGTAAGTCTGAATTGTTACCATCAGAAATTTATTCAACAGGCACGCTGGAAGAGTGGCTATGTCGGACTTTTGGTATCGCACAACAATTAGACGAACCCATCGCACCGATTACCTTAATAACGGATGGGGTGCAGCCAGGCACGAGCTATTGGTTACGTGCTGACCCAGTGCATTTGCAGATGCAGCGCACACAATTGTTTTTGCATCCGCAAGTACCATTAGATGCTGATGAAGCAGCTCAACTGTGCACCAGTTTGAATACACATTTTCTTGCTGAAGGTTTACGTTTTTTTTCGCCTCATCCACAGCGCTGGTATCTACAGATGGAAAGTGTTCCAGACATCGTGACACGTCCTTTGTCACAGGTGGCAGGCAGAAATGTACAAACGCATTTGCCGAAAGGACAGGATGCCTTGCGTTGGCATAAAGTCTTTAACGAAATCCAAATGCTCTTTTTCGAACACGCAGTTAATCAGGTACGCGAGGCACGAGGTGATTTGCCCATAAACAGTATATGGCTGTGGGGAGGAGGGCATGCGGTAGAACAATTGGTACGGCCGTATACGACAGTTTGTGGCGACAGCTTTCTGGCCGGAGCATTCGCACAGGCGGCAGGCATTCCCTATCAGATATTGTCGGATGATTTAACCCGGTATGTTGATAATAGTGAAGGGGATATGTTAGTCGTCTGGGAAGGGTTGCGCCGGCCCTTACAGCAAGGTGACCTGCATGCCTGGCGCGATTCGGCGCAATGCCTGGAGCAAAATTATATTGCACCATTGTGGAAAGCACTGCGTAACGGGCACATCAAGCAATTGAGCTTGAATATATTGAATGCGGACGTTGCCCATCGATTTGTGTTGACGCGCAGTGCAGTGTGGAAGCCGTGGCGTTTGTCCAAATCTTTGACGCAATATGCGTTGACGTAGCGTAACTAATCAGACTGAAATTTTTTTATAATCCAATAAAATTCTATCTGTGCTTCTTTGGCCTAGCTAACCAGATACTGTATCATTTGAATACGCAAATAAATACGAAATTTATGAAAGCCATCTTCTTGGATTTTGAGCAGCCTATCGCCGAATTGGCAGGCAAAATTGAGCAACTCCGCTTTGTACAGAATGATTCAGCACTTGATATTTCCGATGAGATTAACCGTCTGCAAATAAAAAGCCAGGCGTTGGCCAAGGATATTTACGCCAAGCTCACGCCATGGCAAATCTCACAAGTGTCACGCCATCCACAACGCCCCTACACGCTGGATTACATTCAGCACCTGTTTACTGATTTTGAGGAGCTGCATGGAGACCGTTCCTATGCCGATGATCCGGCTATTGTCGGCGGGCTGGCGCGTTTTAATGGCCAAAGTGTGATGGTAATCGGACATCAAAAAGGGCGTGATACCAAGGAGCGACAATATCGTAACTTTGGCATGCCTCGCCCCGAGGGCTACCGCAAAGCGAAGCGCTTGATGCGGCTGGCGGAGAAATTCGATATTCCTATTATGACTTTTATCGATACCCCAGGTGCGTACCCCGGAATCGGTGCCGAAGAACGTGGTCAGTCTGAAGCCATTGGCAAAAGCTTGTATGTGATGGCAGAACTGCGGGTACCCTTAATCTGTACGATAATCGGAGAGGGCGGTTCTGGTGGCGCGTTGGCCATTGCGGTGGGTGACGTGTTGCTGATGCTGCAATACGCCACCTACTCGGTCATCTCGCCCGAGGGCTGCGCTGCCATCCTTTGGAAAAATGCAGACAAAACGGCTGATGCAGCTGAAACGCTGGGTATCACCGCGACCAGATTGAAGGCGTTGGGGTTGATCGATAAGATCGTTAATGAACCGCTGGGCGGTGCTCACCGTGATTGTGAAGCAATGATGTTAATCCTGAAAAAAAGCTTACAAGATGCCCTGAAACAGGCGCAATCTCACTCCATGGACAAGTTGTTGCAGATTCGTTTCAACCGCGTAATGGGCTATGGCAAGTTCAAGGAAGTCGAGCTTTGATTTAACGGAGCACGTCGCCGACGCGCTCTCCCCCTTGCTTCCAGCGGACAGCTCTATCCTGCTTGGGTTGAGCGGTGGTGTTGATTCGGTCGTTCTGCTGCACCTGCTACAGCACCTTTCCCTCCGTTGCTCATGGCATTTAAGCGCATTACACGTACATCACGGTATCAATTCGAAGGCGGATGTTTGGGCGGTATTTTGTGCTGATTTGTGCGCGCTCTATGGAGTCTCCCTGCAAGTCGAACATGTAAATATCGCGCCGTTACGCTCGCTAGGTATTGAAGCGGCAGCGCGAAAACTTCGTCACGCCGCGCTTGCACAACAGCAAGTGGATTTTGTAGCACTGGCGCACCATCTTGATGACCAAGCTGAAACTTTGCTGCTGCAATTGCTGCGCGGGGCTGGAGTACGCGGCGTAAGCGCCATGCCAGCGATAAAGCATCGTGCTAATGCCCCGACACTGTTACGCCCTTTACTTAATGTTTCTCGCTCCATATTGCTGAAATACGCCCAACAGCATAACCTTCAATGGGTGGAAGATGAAAGCAATGCTGATGACACTTACCCACGCAATTTCTTACGTCATCGCATACTGCCGCTGTTAGAACAACGCTTTCCAGCCTATCGCAAAACTTTGTTGCGCAGCGCACAGCATTTTGCCGAGGCAACTGAACTACTGGATGAGTTGGCACAGCAGGATGCGGATGGGGCAATATCAGATAACTGTTTGAATATTAAAAAATTGCGTATGTTAGGCATTGTACGAGGAAAAAATTTATTGCGTTATTTCCTTACAGCGCAGGGGGCAGCCATTCCAGACAGTACACGGCTACAAGAAATGCTGCGCCAGCTGTGCAATGCTCGCCAAGATGCACAGGTGTGCATCGACTGGCAGGGCTGGCAAATGCGTCGATATCGCGACCACGCTTACACTATGCCTGCGTTGCCGCCGCCAGTTGAATTTACCGTTATGTGGCATGGTGAAGCAGAAATATTGTTGCCTCCACCACACGGTGTGCTTTATTTTAGAAATACCATCGGGCAGGGTATCAGTGTGGCAAAGTTACAACTCGGAATTGTCAAAATTCGTTCGCGTCGTGGCGGCGAAACCATTCGAGTGGATGCGGCACGACCGCAGCGAGACTTAAAAAATCTGTTACAGAAGCATGAGATGCTACCGTGGCAACGCGACTTATTACCCTTACTTTTTTGCGATACTGACTTAGTGTGTGTCCCTGGCATAGGAATAGCCAACACATATCAGGCTCAGTCGAATGAAGCTGGCGTAGTAGCCATTTGGCGCGCAGATCTCAATACAGCATAAGTTCCCGACTGAATTGGAATAACAATTGTGCCGGGGTTGTCCACGATTTTTATATTAAAACGGAGCTTCAATTAATTCAGTTCATCAAACTGGATGGTGAAGTGGTTCAGAGCGGCTTTCCAGCCTTATTGGCTTTGCTGTATAAATCATTTTCGGATTATCTATAGCTAATTGCAGGGTAACCTTCCCTTATTAATATCTTAACTTTCCCATAAGTTGAAATAACTTTTATAACTTCTTTTTGTTTAATAAAGTCAAAGAGTTCGATGGTTGTATGTGCCTGCAAATACTGATCACTAATTTTAAATTCTTTGGTAACTCCGGAAATTTCCATATAAAAAACGACCTCATCAGCATTAGATTCATGCTTATGCCTGACTTTACACTCAGGAATAATATTTAACAGATGTTTACTTATTGCTTCATGTTTTACTTTCATTTCGTTCGTCTGAGGTAATTTAAACCATTTTATCATCCAGTTTGTTAGCATTTAATTATGTACGTACGTTCTAGCTTAATTGCGGAATATTAGTTGGAGTTACTAATGATAAGTACCCGAGAATTAAGTTCCTTCCGATTTTACTCTTCCAACAAATTTAGTTACATGCTACCAGTTTTTTACTATGCCGAGAGTTGAGTACTTCATGAACAAAAAAGTCGGGTATTGCTTGGAAGCTGAATACAAATCTTGGAAAACTACTCGGATCAAATGTCCGAGCAGTTCTTAATAAGAACTATTCCGGGCGTAAATGAAGTCTCAAATTGTAAACTCAACAAGATCAATACAACTAAATTTATTATTGCAGGGTGCAATAGTTTTTATAATTTCTTGTAATTGATACGATGACTTGGTACAGTTCACCGTCTTTTCAACCACACGGAAGTCAACATCATGAATAAATCAGAATTGATTGATGCAGTAGCTAAATCCACTAAGCAGACAAAGTCCAGTATAGAAGAAACCTTGAATGCACTAACGGCTGCGATTCAAACTTCTTTAACAAAAGGCAATAACGTCCAACTAATAGGTTTTGGTACGTTTGCCGTAGAAGCCCGCGCTGCAAGAATTGGTCGCAATCCAGCCACAGGCAAAGAATTAAAGATACCAGCCAAGAATGTTGTTAAATTCAAAGTCGGCAGTAAATTAAAAGATGCGGTCGCTGGCGCAAAAACCAAGAAAAAATAACAGGATATTCTTTAAAGCAGCCAACATCTGCGGGATATCGGTATTTTAACCTTCTGCAGATTAATTAAATCAAAAATCGGACACAGAGTTATTCTTTATAATTTAAATATTATCAAGGAGTAAAATTATGAGCAAAGGTCAGGAAAGTAAAAAGGCAGTCAAAAAAGAACCGACTAAAACTCTGAAAGAAAAAAAGGCTGCAAAGAAGATAAAAAAGGATGAAAAGATGCGCCAAGGATAAATACAATATCAACATCTAGCATCCGCCAAAAAACGCTTAACGGTAAGTAACGAAGAGTGTTAGCGAAAGTTTGAGATGCCGGTGTATTTCACGAAAATTGGTTAGTTTTTTGAGGTTTTCAAGGATCAGCAATCTTAAGGTGTTGCGTAATAATGAATTACGCAACACCTTTTTTATTGAATTTATCTTAAGGATATGGTGGCGCTCACCTTTCCATATCAGGCATGAATAGGCATTAGTTTTGGATTTGAAATGAGCGTACTTCGAGACAGACGAGCCCCGATTTCATAGTTAATTCGTTATCTTCAATTCCCCGGTTGCAGGGCTACAGCTAGATCTCGCTTTTCACCTTGATGCATTACGGTCAGCTGGACCACATCGCCAATTTTGTGATCATCAAGACGGGCCAGCAATTTTTGTACTGAATAAACATCCTTGCCATTAACCGCCACGAGAATGTCGCCAAGAGCCATACCTTGTTGGGTTACTGTCACACCTTTGAGACCCGCTTTTTCGGCGGCTGATCCCGGGTGCACGCGCAGTACCACTACACCCTTGGTACCAGTGATAGCATTCAATCGCTCGTTGATTTGTTCATCAGCCTCGATACCCAAGGCTGGACGAAGATATTTTCCACTCTTGATTAATTGTGGCACCACGCGCATGACGGTGTCCACAGGGACGGCAAAACCAATGCCGGCGGATGCCCCGCTGGGGCTATAAATGGCAGTATTTATGCCAATGAGACGCCCCGCTGAATCCAGCAGTGGGCCGCCCGAGTTGCCAGGGTTGATGGCTGCATCGGTCTGAATCAGATGTTCGATGGCAGGGCCGATATTCCCGGCCAATGAACGATCAAGCGCTGAGACGATACCGTTGGTCAGTGTCCAATCCAAGCCAAAAGGGTTGCCGATAGCAAAAACCTTCTGACCCACCTTCAGATCGTGACTGGTGCCCACCGGCACAGGCGGGGGACGCTTGAAACCTACGCCGATGCGTAACACTGCAATATCGTGCGCGGGACTGGCGCCAATCAGAGCCGCCTT